>NZ_JBHSFQ010000042.1:0-45071 GCF_042653925.1 Nocardiopsis mangrovi | reverse complement strand
CCCGGCTACCCGCCTACGCCGCCCGCCTGGCCGACCACCTCACCGCCAACCCCCACCACACCCTCACCGCCACCGCCCACGCCCTGGCCACCACCCGCACCCACCACCCCCACCGCGCCGTCATCCTCACCACCACCCGCCACGACCTCACCACCACCCTGGCCCAACTAGCCCAAACCGGCCCCCAAGGGTGGAACACCGGACCCGGCGGACTCACCACCACCCCACCCCCCAACCTCATCACCGGACACACCCCCACCACCGGCCAGACCAAAACCGCGTTCCTGTTCTCCGGCCAAGGCGCCCAACACCCCGGCATGGGCCACCAGCTCTACACCACCTTCCCCGCCTTCGCCCACGCCCTCGACACCGCCTGCGACGCCCTCGACCCCCACCTCGACCACCCCCTCAAACACGTCATGTGGGCCACCCCCGGCACCGAACACGCCCACCTCCTCGACCAGACCGCCTACACCCAACCCGCACTGTTCGCCATCGAAACCGCCCTCTTCCGCCTCCTGCAAACCTGGGGAATCCACCCCGACTACCTCACCGGCCACTCCCTCGGCGAGATCACCGCCCACCACGCCTCAGGCGCCCTCACCCTCACCGACGCCGCCAAACTCGTGACCACCCGCGCCCGCCTCATGCAATCCCTGCCCCCAGGCGGCGCCATGGCCGCCATCGACGCCACCCCCCAAGAAATCCGCCCCCTCCTCGAAGGCCACCACCACCACGCCGGAATCGCCGCCCACAACGCCCCCAACGCCACCGTCATCTCCGGCCACGCCCCCACCATCCACACCATCACCACCCACTTCCGCGACCACGGCCGCAAAACCCGCACCCTCAACGTCTCCCACGCCTTCCACTCCCCCCTCATGACCCCCATCCTCGACACCTTCACCCACACCACCCGCACCCTCACCCCCCGCCCACCACAGATCCCCGTCATCTCCAACCTCACCGCCACCCCCACCACCCCCCGACAACTCGCCGACCCCGCCTACTGGGCCGACCACATCACCCACCCCGTCCGCTTCGCCGACGCCATCACCTACCTGAACCAGGCCGGCACCACCACCTACATCGAACTCGGACCCGACACCCCCCTGACCTCCATGACCCCGGCCACCCTCGGACCCGACACCACCGCCACCATCACCCCCACCATGCGCCCCGACCGACCCGAACCCCACACCCTCCTCCAAGCCATCGCCACCGCCCACACCACCGGCACCCCCACCAACTGGGCACACGTCTTCGCCCCCACCCACACCACCCCCACCCCCCTGCCCACCACCCCCTTCACCCACCACCACTACTGGCTCCCCACCGGAACGAACACCACGAAGGCCACGGCTTCGGGTCCGGCGGTCGACGACGGGTTCTGGGAGTCCCTGGAGTCCGAGGGGACGCCGGCACTCGCCGCACGGCTGAACGTGGACGCGCAGGCCCTGGAGAGCGTGCTGCCCGCCCTCTCCTCCCTCCGCGACCGCGAGCGCGAACGGGCGGTCGCTGATGGCTGGCGCTACAAGGCGGTGTGGCGCAAGGTGGCCGCCCCGGCCGACCCGTCCGCCGCCGACGGCGCGGGTGACGGCACCTGGCTGGTGGCCGTCCCGGCCGCCGCGCACGGCTCGGCCGACGTCCGCGCCATCGTGGACGGGCTCGGCGAGCGGGGCGTCCTGGTACACGAGGTCCCCGTTGGCGAGGACCGCGCGGGGCTCGCCGCGGACCTGCGGACCTGGGCGCGGAGCACGGGCGCCGACGGCCCGCCGGAGGAATCCGCGCCCGTCGTCGCCGGGGTGTTGGCCCTCCTCCCCCTCGACGACGAACCGCACGCCGGCCACCCGACGCTCTCCCGCGGCGTGGCGGCGACGCTCACCCTCATCCAGGCGCTGGCCGACGCCGGGCTGAACGACGGCGTTCCCCTGTGGATCGCCACCGCCGGCGCGGTGGCCGTCGAGGAGGCGGCGGAGTCGTCGCGCCCCTTCCAGACCGCGGCATGGGGCCTCGGCGCCGTGCTGGCGCTGGACCACCCCGAGATCTGGGGCGGGATCGTCGACGTGCCCATCTCCCCGAGCGCGGACGACATCGCACTGCTGCACGGCGTGCTGACGGACGGGGGCGGCGAGGACCAGGTGGCGATCCGGTCCGGTGGGCTCTTCGCCCGGCGCCTGGTCCACGCCGCCGTCGGCGCCGCGCCCGGAACCGGCCGGCAGCGGGCGTGGACGCCGCACGGGACCGTGCTGGTCACCGGCGGGACGAGCGGCGTCGGGGCGAACG
The DNA here is from genome assembly GCF_042653925.1 of Nocardiopsis mangrovi. Lineage (NCBI taxonomy): Bacteria > Bacillati > Actinomycetota > Actinomycetes > Streptosporangiales > Nocardiopsidaceae > Nocardiopsis > Nocardiopsis mangrovi. The sequence goes on along the minus strand of NZ_JBHSFQ010000042.1, from coordinate 42,785 downwards.
TCGCGCGCTGGCTCTCGCGTGAGGGCGCCGAGCGCCTGGTGCTCGTGAGCCGCCGCGGCGACCGCGCCGAAGGCGTCACGGAGCTGACCGCCGAGCTGGAGGACCAGGGCGCCGAGGTCGTGGTCGCCGCCTGCGACGTCACCGACCGCGAGGCGCTCCGCGCCCTGCTGGGATCGCTGTCCGACGGCCCCCCGCTGACGGCGGTGATGCACGCCGCCGGCGTCGGGCATGACGACGTGCGGGTGACCGACACCTCCCCCGGCGACTTCGCGGGCTTCGGGCGGGCCAAGGTCGCCGGCGCGATCAACCTGGATGAGCTGCTGGGCGACCGGAGCCTGGAGGCGTTCGTGATGTTCTCCTCCGTGTCGGCCGTCTGGGGCTCCGGGGGTCAGGCCCCCTACGCCGCGGCCAACGCGTTCCTCGACGGGCTGGCGCAGCGGCGCCGGGCGCGAGGGCTCGCGGGCACCTCGATCGCCTGGGGCGGCTGGGGCGGCGGCGGCATGATGGACGCGTCCGTCCAGGCGCACATGGGCCGGTTCGGGATGCGGCCCATGGAGCCCGGCGCCGCCGCGAGCGCGATCGGCCAGGCGCTGGGACGGGGCGACCACGGCCTGGTGGTCACCGACATCGACTGGGAGCGCTTCGCCCCGGCCTTCGGCCTGGCCCGGCCGCGCCCGCTGATGGAGTCGATCCCCGAGTTCACCCGGGCGCTCAGCGAGCCCGCCGGTCCGGGCCGGCCCGCCGACAGCGGCGAACCGGACGGCGCGGCGTTCGTGAAGCGGCTGGCGGACCAGTCCCCGGCCGAGCAGGAGCGCACGGTGGTGGCGCTGGTGCGTTCGGCCGCGGCGGGGGTGCTCGGGCACACCTCCGACGCCCCGGTCCGGCCGGACCGGGCGTTCAACGAGCTCGGGTTCGACTCCCTGACGGCGGTGGAGCTGCGCAACCGGCTCCGGCAGGCGACCGGGCTGAAGCTGCCCGCGACGCTGGTCTTCGACCACCCCACCCCCAACGCGCTCGCCCGGTTCATGCTGGACCGGCTCGCTCCGCGCAGCGCCGGGGCGGCGGTGTCGATCCTCGACCGGCTCGGCGAGGTGGAGGTGCTGCTGCGGGAGCAGAGCCTGTCCACCGGGGAGCGGGCGCGGCTCGGCGACCGGTTCCGGGCCCTGCTCAACGCCGCCGAGGCGGTGGACGGCCCGGCGGCCGGCGAGGGCGCCGACGCCGCCGGCCAGGAGGTCGACGACCTCTCCGACGACGAGCTCTTCGCGACCCTGGACGACGAGCTGGGCACCCCCTGACCCGTCGTCTCCACCCCTGCTCCGGCGGCCGGGACCGCGTCCGGTCCCGGCCGGCGGCCGCGGCCGGCCGGCCCGCCGCCGTCACGGGGAGGGGGGTCAAGGGGCTGATACGGATCAAGGTGCGAGTAGGGGAACCGTAGGGGTTGGTGGAGCCTTCCCCGAAAAATAGTGTTGCTGTGCATTCACCGAACCCTTCCAGGAAAAAGACGGGATTCTTCTAGGGAATTTTTCCGCGGCCACCTGGACCACCGCCCCGGATCCGATCACGACCGATTCGGCAGTGTGCACCCACGACGGAAATCACCGGTCTCCCTCTGAGGAAAATCAATGAAGGAAATCGCAGACGTCCTGCTGTCAGAGGAATTCACAGCGGAGCAGCTGGAGCGGATCCCCGTCCCCGAGAGCTATCGGGGGGCGGTCGTCCACGAGGACGACGCCGACATGTTCACCGGCATCCCGGTCAAGCACCGCGACCCCGCGAAGGCGCTGTCCCTGCGCGATGTCCCCACGCCGGAGCCCGGCCCCGGCGAAGCGCTGGTCGCGGTCATGGCGAGCAGCATCAACTACAACACGGTGTGGAGTTCGATCTTCGAGCCCGCCCCCACGTTCGGATTCCTGAAGCGCTACGCGAAGGCGGTCCCCTCGGCCGTGATCCACGACCGGCCGTTCCACGTGCTCGGTTCGGACCTGTCGGGCGTCGTGCTCGCCACGGGGCCCGGTGTCACGCGCTGGCGGGCCGGCGACAAGGTCGTGGCGCACTGCCTGTCGGTCGAGCTGTCCTCGGCCGACGGCCACGACGACAGCATGCTCGACCCCGACCAGCGCATCTGGGGCTACGAGACGAACTACGGCGGGCTCGCCCAGCTCAGCCTGGTGAAGTCCAACCAGCTCATGCCGAAGCCGGCCCACCTGGCGTGGGAGGAGTCGGCGGCCTCGGGCCTGGTGAACTCCACGGCCTACCGCCAGCTGATCTCGCGCAACGGCGCGCGGATCAAGCTCGGCGACGTGGTCCTCATCTGGGGCGCGGCGGGCGGCCTCGGCTCCTATGCGACCCAGATCGCGCTGCGCGCGGGCGCGACCCCGGTGTGCGTGGTCTCCAGCGAGCACAAAGCGGAGCTGGTCCGCTCGCAGGGCGCCGAGTTCGTCATCGACCGGGCCGCGGAGGACTACCGGTTCTGGAAGGACCCCGAGACCCCCGACCCCCGGGAGTGGCGGCGCTTCGGCGGGCGGATCCGCGAGCTGACCGGCGGCCGCGACCCCGATGTGGTCTTCGAGCACCCGGGCCGGGAGACGATGGGCGCCAGCGTCTACGTCGCGCGGCGCGGCGGGACCATCGTCACCTGCGCCTCCACCTCCGGCTACCAGCACCAGTACGACAACCGCTACCTGTGGATGGGGCTGAAGCGGATCGTCGGCACCCACTTCGCGAACTACCGCGAGGCGTGGGAGGCCAACCGGCTCATCGCCGACGGCACGATCCACCCCACGCTGTCGGCCGTCTACGGGCTCGACGACGTCGGACTGGCCGCGCGCCGGGTACACGGCAACGCCCACAGCGGCAAGGTCGGGGTGCTGGGGCTGGCGCCGCGGCCGGGGCTGGGGGTCGACGACCCCGAACTGCGGTCCCGCCACATCGACGCGATCCACCGCTTCCGCGAAGGCGACCCGAATTCCATCACCGCCGGCTAGACCGCACCGTACATGGAAATGACGCGAATGATGATTTCCGAGATCGATCTCCACGACAATTTCATCGTCACCCCGAAGATCATCCCCGATGATCGCGGGTATTTCCTGGAGGCGTTCAGCCAGCGGGAGTTCCAGGAGAATTTCGGCCACAAGCTCTCCGTCGCGCAGGTCAACTGCTCCCTGTCGAAACGGGGCACGGTCAGGGGCATGCACGCCGTGGCGCTGCCGGGGCAGGCCCGCTACGTCATGTGCGTCCAGGGGGCCGTCACCGACATCGCCCTCGACATCCGGGTGGGGTCGCCGACCTTCGGCCGGCACCAGGCCGTGACACTGAGTGCCGAGAACCGCCGGGCCCTCTACCTTCCCGAGGGCATGGCGCACGGGTTCTCCCCGCTCACCGACGAGGCGACGGTCGTGTACCTGTGCTCGGCGCCGTGGAACCCGGGGGCGGAGTTCATCATCAACGCCGCCGACCCGGAGCTCGGCCTGCCCTGGCCGGAGGCCGGCGAGCTCCTGCTCTCGGACAAGGACCGGGCCGCCCCGTCCTTCCGCGAGGCCCGCGAGCAGGGGCTGCTGCCCGACTACGCCGCGTGCCGCGAGGTCTACGACTCCCTCGCCAAGTCCGGGGAGGGAGCGCGATGATCCCGATGTTCAGGGTGGCCATGGCCAAGGACGCGCCCGAGCGCGCGGCCGAGCTCCTCTCCAGCGGGAGTATCGGGCAGGGAGCCAAGGTCGAGGAGTTCGAGCTGGGGATCGCCGCGAAGATCGGCACCGACCGGGTCGCCACGGTCAACAGCGCCACCTCCGGGCTCCACCTCGCACTGCACCTGCTCGCCGGCGCCGACGACGACGGCCGGGGGGAGGTGCTGACGACCCCGTTGACCATGGAGGCCACCAACTGGACCATCCTGGCCAACCGGCTGCGGATCAGGTGGGTGGACATCGACCCCGCGACGCTCAACGTCGACCTGGACGACCTCGCCCGCAAGATCACCCCGCGCACGCGAGCCATCGTGGTGGTGCACTTCGCCGGCTACCCGGTCGACCTCGACCGGCTGCGGGAGATCGTCGACCAGGCCGAGGAGCGGTTCGGGATCAGGCCCGCGGTGATCGAGGACTGCGCGCACGCCTGGGGCGCCGCCTACCGGGGCTCGCCCATCGGCTCCCACGGCAACACGTGCGTGTTCAGCTTCCAGGCCATCAAGCACCTGACCGCGGGCGACGGCGGCGCGGTGGTCCTGCCGACCGACGAGCTGCACCGGCGTGCCCGGCGGCTGCGCTGGTTCGGGATCGACCGCACGGCCGACCGCCTGCGCAACCCGCCCGATGTCACCGAGTGGGGCTTCAAGTTCCACATGACCGACATCAACGCCGTGATCGGCCTGGCGAACCTGGGCCCGGCCGACGCCGTCGTGGCGCGCCACAAGGACAACGCGGCGTTCTTCGACCGGGAGCTGGCGGGTGTCCCCGGCGTCGAGCTCACCCAGCGGGCCCCCGGCCACGACTCGTCGTTCTGGGTCTACCCGATGAAGGTGGACGACCGCGAGGGGTTCATGAAGCGCATGGACGAGGCCGGGATCATGACCGGCAACATCCACGCGCGCAACGACGTGCACACCGCCGTGCGGGAGTTCCGCACGATCCTGCCCGGACTCGACCGCGTCGCCCCGCGCATCGTCGGGATCCCCGTCGGATCGTGGGTGACCGACGAGCAGCGCGACCACATCGCGGAGACGGTCAAGGCCGGGTGGTGACCCCGGTGCGGTGACGGTGCCGGCCCCCGTTCCGGCGGGGGCCGGCACCGTTTCGGCGTTCCGGGCCCGGGGCCCGGTATCCGCGCTCTCCCGCGGTCCCCGGTGCCCCCGGCCCGGGCGTCACGCCGGCTGGGCGGCGGGCTCCCACCAATCGGGGTTGTCGAGGTACCAGCGGACGGTGCCGGCCAACCCCTCATCGAGGGGGACCTCGGGACGGTAGCCCAGCTCCCGGGTGATCTTCGAATGGTCGACCGAGTACCGGAGGTCGTGGCCCGGCCTGTCCGCGACGCGGCGCACCGCCGACCAGTCGGCGCCGAGGATGTCCAGCAGGCGCCCGGTCAGCTCGCGGTTGGTCAGCTCGGTGCCGCCGCCGATGTTGTAGACCTCCCCGGCGCGGCCCTCCGCCGCCACCAGCGCGATACCGCGGCAGTGGTCGTCGACGTGCAGCCAGTCCCGCACGTTCACCCCTTCGCCGTACAGCGGCACCGGGATGCCGCGCGCGAGGTTGGTGACGGCCTTGGGGATGAACTTCTCCGGGTGCTGGCGGGGGCCGTAGTTGTTGGAGCAGCGGGTGACGCGCACGTCGAGCCCGTGGGTCCGGTGGTAGGCGCGCGCGATCAGGTCGGAGGACGCCTTGGAGGCGGAGTACGGCGAGTTGGGTTCGAGCGGGCGCGTCTCCGCCCAGGACCCCTCCTCGATGGAACCGTAGACCTCGTCGGTCGACACGTGCACGAACCTGCCGACCCCGGCTTCGAGCGCGCACTGGAGCAGGTTGTGGGTGCCCACGACGTTGGTGGTGATGAACTCGGCCGAGCCGCTGATCGACCTGTCCACGTGCGACTCCGCGGCGAAGTGCACCACCAGGTCGACCCCGTCCAGCAGGGACGCGACCAGGCGCCGGTCGACGATGTCGCCGCGCGTGAACTCCAGCCGCGGGTCGTCGGCCACATCGGCGAGGTTGCCCGGGTTGCCCGCGTAGGTGAGCTTGTCGAGGACGGTGACGTGGGCGCCCTTCTGCCCGGGGTAGCGCCCCTCCAGCACCCGGCGCACATAGTTCGATCCGATGAAGCCCGCCCCGCCCGTCACGAGGATGCGCTCGGCCACGGTGGTCCTGCCCTTCAGCTCGGCTCAGCGTCGGAATTCCTCGGCGACGCGCATCACGTAGCGCCCGTATCTGGACTTCGCCAGTTCCTCTCCCCGCCGGTAGCAGGCGTCCGCGTCGATGAACCCCTTGCGCAGCGCCACCTCCTCGAGGACGGCGATGCCCACGCCCTGGCGCTCCTCTATCGTCCGCACATAGTGCCCGGCCTGGGCCAGCGATTCGTGCGTCCCGGTGTCCAGCCAGGCGAAGCCGCGGCCGAGGTTGACCAGCTTCGCCTTGCCGCGCTCCATGTAGACCCGGTTGAGGTCGGAGATCTCCAGCTCCCCGCGCGCGGACGGGCGCAGGTTCTTCGCGATGTCCACGACCTCGTTGTCGTAGAAGTACAGGCCGGTGATGGCGAGGTTGGAGCGGGGGGAGCCGGGCTTCTCCTCGATCGACACCAGGCGGCCGTCGGCGTCGACCTCGCCGACGCCGTAGCGCTGGGGGTCGCCGACGGGATAGCCGAACAGCACGCAGCCGTCGACGTCGCCGCTGTACTCCTCCATCACCGCCGAGAACGCGTTTCCGTGGAAGATGTTGTCGCCGAGCACCAGCGCGCTGGAGTCGTCCCCGATGTGGTCGGCCCCGATGATGAACGCCTCGGGCAACCCGTTGGGGCTGGGCTGCACCGCGTAGTCGATCTCGATCCCGTACCGGGATCCGTCCCCCAGCAGCCGCCGGAACTGGTCGATGGACTCCGGCGCGCAGATGATCAGGATGTCCCGGATGTCGGCGAGCATGAGGACCGACAGCGGGTAGTAGACCATCGGCTTGTCATGAACCGGCAGGAGCTGTTTGGAGACGGTCAGGGTCACCGGGTGCAGCCGTGTCCCCGAACCTCCGGCGAGGATGATGCCTTTCACCGTCGTTCACCGTTTTCGCTGTGTGACACAGGCGGGGTCAGATGACTCCGGCAGGGCCGTCGTTGGCCCGGCGAGGTCGAAGCTAGGCGAGCGGAGACGGGCCGGACCAGACCCGGTATGCGAGTTAGGGGGCGTTTCGCGGTGTTCAGGGGTCGGGCGAGGGCACGGCCGCACCACCGGTAATCCGGGGGCGGCCGGGGGCGCGCGGGGTCGGCTGCGGGGGGCGGAAGTCGCGCGGCGCAACGGGCTCGCGACGCAGTGGACACCCGACACGCCGTCCGGCCGCGCGGAGCCCCCGATGGCGCCCGCCCGGCGGATGACCCCGCACCGCCCCGGCGGCCAGCATGGGCGCATGCGCTACAACATCGATCCCGAACTCGCCCCTTGGGCGGCGCTGATCCCCGATGTCGACCTGGCCGACGTCGTCGACCGCGTGGTCACCCTCAGCCCCGAAGAAGAGGCGGAGTTCCACGCCAAACTCCCCCGTTACACGCCGGCCCAGGACGTGGACATCGCGGACCGCGAGATCCCCGGCCCCCCGGACGCGCCGCCGGTGCGGGTGCGCGTCTACGCCCCGACCGCACCGCGCTCGCCCAGACCGGCCCTGCTGTACATGCACGGCGGCGGGTTCGTCACCTCCGACATGGTCGTCTTCGACGCCCGGTGCACCGAGATCGCCGACCGGGTCGACGCCGTCGTGGTGTCGGTCGACTACCGGATCTCCCCCGCGACACCGTTCCCCGGTGCGCTGGAGGACGTCTACGCCTCGCTCCGATGGCTCCACGACACGGCCGGCGAGCTCGGCGTCGACACCGAGCGGATCGCGGTGGGCGGCGACAGCGCCGGCGGCAACCTCTCCGCGGCGGTCTGCCTGCTCACCCGCGACCGCGGCGGACCGCAGGTGTGCTTCCAGTTCCTGGACGTCCCCGTTCTGGACGACCGGATGACGACACCGTCCGTGCGCGACTACACCGACTCCCCGGGGTGGAACGGGCGCAACAACGCGGCCATGTGGCGCTACTACCTCAAGGACGGCCCCGAGCCCGGCGGGCCGGACGTACCCCCCTACGCCGCGCCCATGCGCGCGGAGGACCTGACCGGCCTGCCCGCGGCGATGGTGGTGGTGGCCCAGTACGATCCGCTGCGCGACGAGGGGATCCAGTACGCGCAGCGGCTGTCGCACGCCGGAGTGCCGACGGAGCTCGTCCAGTACTCCGGGACGTTCCACGGGGCATCGGTCGTCGTCCACACCGGGATCACGCAGAAGATGAACGACGACATGGTCTTCTCGCTGCGCCGGGGCATGCGCGCCGACCAGTAGTTTCGCCGCCCGCCCCACGGCACTCGGGGTGGAGGTGGGGGCGACTACGGGTACCCGTGCTCCGGGCTCCGGCGCAAGCTGAGGCCACGGTCAGATCCGGCCGCTGACATCCGGCTCCATGATCCCGGGCCCGGACCCCCGGACGCCCGTCCCCCGACCCGGGGGGTCGGGCGTCCGGCATCTCGGCCTCTTCACCCCCTCCCCATCCTGCTCGGTAACGGGGTAAAGTGCCGTGGCGCCCGGGGCGCCTGTGCACGCGTCGTCACTCACCGTCGAACCGAGGAGCAGAATGCGGAAACGCCGGATGGCCGCCGGTGCGGTCATGGCCGCCGGAATCTTCAGTGCCCCCGTTCTTCTGGCCCCGACCCCATCCGCGTTCGCCGATCCCAGCGGGGGCGGTGACCTCGTGCTACCCGGACTGACAGGGGAGGTCGAGATCGCCGTCGACACCACCGGGGTCCCGCACATCTACGCGGAGAACAACGACGACCTCTTCTTCGCCCAGGGCGTCAACGCCGCCCGCGACCGCCTCTTCCAGATCGACCTCCAGCGCCGCCGCGGCCTCGGGGAGCTGTCCGAGGTGTTCGGGCCCTCCTTCGTGGAGCAGGACCGCGCGACCCGCCTCTTCCTCTACCGCGGCGACATGGACGCGGAGTGGGAGAGCTACGGTCCGGACGCGCGCTCCGCCGCGGAGCGGTTCACGGCCGGGATCAACGCCTACATCGACCGGCTGGACGACGACCCCGATCGGCTCCCCCCGGAGTTCGGCGAGCTGGGGTACACACCAGGCCGCTGGGAGCCCGAGGACGTCGTGCGGATCCGCTCCAACAGCCTCGGCGGGAACGTGCCCAGTGAGGTCGCCCGCGCACAGATCGCCTGCGCCGACGGCATCGAGGCGGACCGGCTCCGGGCCCGGCTGGAGCCCGAGCACACGACATCGGTACCCGATGGCCTCGACCCCTGCTCCATCCCCGACGACGTCCTCGACGTCTACAACCTCGCCACCTCGGCGGTCACCTTCGACACCTCGGAGGGGTCCCGGTCCGCGGAGGGACTCTCGGCCGGGCCGCCGGCCGAGGGCAGCAACAGCTGGGCGATCTCGCCCGAGCGCACCGCGACGGGACGGCCGATCCTCGCCGGCGACCCGCACCGCGCGCTGAACGCGCCCTCGCTGCGCAGCATCGTCCACCTCTCCTCCCCGGAGATGGACGTGATCGGGGCGGGTGAGCCGACCCTGCCCGGTGTGTCCATGGGGCACAACGGGACGGCCGCGTTCGGCCTCACGATCTTCGGGGCGGACCAGAACGACCTCTACGTCTACGAGCTCGACCCCGACGACCCCTCCCGGTACCGCTACGGCGACGGCTGGGAGGAGATGACCACCGTGACCGAAGATGTCCCCGTCAAGGGCGAGCAGCCGCAACCGGTGGACCTGGCGTTCACCCGGCACGGACCGGTGATCGCTTCGGACGCGGACAGCGGGCTCGCGTTCGCGGTGCGCACCACGTGGTCGGAGCCGGGGACCGCCGCCTACTACGGCGGCCTGGAGCTGATGAAGACCACCGACTTCGAGGGCTTCCGCGAGGTCATGAGCGGGTGGGGCGGGCCGCCGCTGAACTTCACCTACGCCGATACCGGGGGCGACATCGGCTGGACGCCGGGCGGGCTGATGCCCGAGCGGTCGGGCTACGACGGCCTGATGCCGGTGCCCGGTGACGGCCGCTACGAGTGGGACGGCTTCCTCGACGGCTCCACGCTGCCCTCGCAGCACAACCCGGAGCGGGGGTTCGTCGCCACGGCCAACGAGTACAACATGCCCGACGACCACCCGGCCCGGGTGGGCTACGAGTGGGCGGCCCCCTACCGCTACGAGCGGATCGAAGACGTCCTGTCCGGCGACGACGCGTCGTCGCTCGACGCCTCCATGGCGCTGCAGAGCGACAAGGCCGACCTGGCCGCGGCCGTGACCCTGCCGCTGCTGGACGGCCTCGACGGCGAGGGGTCCGCGGCGGCGGGCCTGGAGGTGCTGCGGGCGTGGGACGGCGAGGCGTCCGCCGACGCCGCGGGGCCCGCCCTGTACGAGACCTGGTTCATGCGCCACCTGGGGCCGGCGTTCTTCCGGGCGGCGTCCCCCGAGGTGGCCGAGCTGCTGCCGTACCCGCAGCAGGCCCCGGCGCTGACGGACGCGCTCAAGGACCCCGGCGCCTGGCTGGACGGCGACGACCCCGAGGCGCAGCGCGATGCGATCCTGCTGGACTCGCTGGGCGCGGCCTACGACGAGGTCGCCGCCGAACTGGGCGGCGATCCCGCCCACTGGCGCTGGGGCGACCTCCAGCAGACGGTGTTCACCCACCCGTTGAACGGGTCGGTGGGCCCCTTCGAACGGGGCGGCACGGCGCACACCGTCGACGCCTCGTCCTACGACCCGGCCACGTTCCAGCAGCGCAGCGGCGCGTCCTTCAAAATGGTCCTCGACGTCGGCGACTGGGACGCCTCCCAGGCCATCAACGCCCCCGGCCAGTCCGGCGACCCGCGAAGCCCCCACTACGACGACCTGGTCCCACTGTGGCGCAACGGGGAGTACTTCCCCCTCCACTACACCCGCGACGCGGTCGAGGAGAACACCGAAGAGGTCATCGTCCTCCGGTCCGGGGACTGACGCCCCGGACGACCCATCACGACCGAGCGTGCCGGGGCCCCGTAGGCATACGGGACCCCGGCACGCTTCATTCGCGAGACGGGCACCACCCCGCCCCACGGCTCGCCTTCCCCGCGGACAACGCCTCCCCTCACGCCGTGACTCGCCTCAACGCGGCCTCGACGGCGACCCGCAAATGGGATCGGGACTCCTCCGTCGTCGACTTTCCCAGCAGAATGCAAAGGAACTCCCCGTCGGGGTAACCGACTCCGACGACACTGCCGTCCCCGCAGGTCTGCGACCAGATGGCGATCATCATCTCATTGCATTCCCGGGCGACCACCAGGCGATCCTCGCAATCCTCTTTCGACACATGAAAAAGATGACGAAGAGATATTCCTAGGTTCTTTCCCAACTCGCCGAGAAATTCATCTCGATCCGGCGATCCAAGAACGCCTGCAACCTTCTCATAGACGCTGATCGATCAACCCTCCGCTCCCGCACAGTTGGCGCACTCGAACCGATCGACTACCGACGCCTCCTCAAGGCATCGTTCATTCATCAAGGAAATGACCAAACCGAGATCGGCCCCGGTGGGAATCACGCGGAGGCGGGTGGGGCCGCCCGGCAGACGCGGTCCGCGATCGGATCTCGGCGGGCAGGCACGAGGTCGCGCCCTCGGCCCGGGGACGGCCGAGGCGCGGCTGTTCAGAATCACTCCTCGCCGGGGCAACGAACCAACGATCGTTGACATGTTAGATCATGAATGATTCACTCTTCGCTGAATACAGCAGATACTGTACTTTGTGAACGGATGGAACCGCCATGGCATGGATCGTCCTGCTCGCCTACCTCGGGTGGCTGGGGCTGGCATTCGGGTGGCAGAGCTGGCGGCAGTACCGGCGCACCGGCGATGCCGGGTTGCGTACGTTCGCTCGCGTGGGGAGTGCCCAATGGTGGGCGAAGCTCCTCTTCATCGGCGCCCTCGTCATCGGTGCTGCGGGGCCCGCGGTCGATGCGGCGGGGCTGACCGGGCCCGGCGCGGTGCCCGCCCTGGCGGCACACCCGGTCGCCTCCGGGGCCGGGCTGGCGCTGGTCGCCGCGTCGATCGTCGCGACGCCCATCACCCAGGCGGCACTGGGCGCGTCCTGGCGCGTGGGGGTCGACCCCGATGAACGCACCCGGCTCGTCACCGGCGGCCCCTTCCGGCTCGTGCGCAACCCGATCTTCACCGTCGCCGCCACCCTGGGCCTGGGGGTCGCGCTCGCCGTCCCCAACGTGGTGTCGGCGGCCGGGCTGGCACTCGTCATCGCCGCCGTCCAGATCCAGGTCCGCGCGGTGGAAGAGCCCTACCTGCTGCGCGTGCACGGCCAGGCCTACCGGGACTACGCCGCTACGGCGGGCCGGTTCCTCCCCGGTATCGGGCGCCTGACCTCGCCGGCGATAGGCTGATCCGCCCGAAACGGCGGTTCACGACGGTCACCGGGGTCACACTGCGCCCCGCCTCCACCGGTTGACATCAACTATGGTTGAGGTTGGAAAATCCAACATATACGTCCAAAACGGATCACCGCAGGAGATGGCAATGACCACGCAGTCACCGGCCGGCACCACCGACCCCACCGCCGCATCATCCCCCCGCCTCCCCGGTCTGCCGTGGTGGCAGGCCGGTGCCCTCGGCGTCGGCGCCGCCGTGGCGGCGAACCTGCTGATCTTCGGCGCCGGCCACCTGGCCGGCGCCTCCATGACCCACCCCGACCCCGCGGACCCGGGTGCGATCGTCGACGTCACCGCGGGGGGCGTCGCCATCGCGTCCGTGGTGCCGCTCGCCATCGGCTTCCTCGCGGCCGTCGGGCTGTCTCTCCTCTGGACGGGCTTCCTGCGGACCGCCCAGATCACGGGCACGGTCCTGGCCCTGCTCTCGACCGCGAGCCCCGCGCTCCTGCTGGACACCGACGCCCCGACCCGCGTGGCCCTCTCGCTGATGCACATCGCCCTGGCCCCGGCCGTGTGGTTCTCCCTCGGCGCCGTCCGCAAGCGGGCCCTCGCTCGTACCGGATCCTGAACAGTCACCTCACACGAACCCGATAGGGCGGCCCTGCGCGATGCGCGGGGTCGCCCTATGAAATTCAATCACATATGAATCAGTTGCAAAATATTTATCACAGTCAATTCGTGACTCATCTTCCACTTCATTCCCACCGCGAACATCCCCCGTTGACAGGCGTTCTGCACCCGGTCAGATTTCCATATGGCCAAACGAAGACCGAAGAAGCCGATCCATCGGTGCCGTGCAAAGACCGCTGAAGGAAAGATGTGCAAGAACCGGGTTACCTACCCCGGGGAGCGCTGCCGCCACCACCACGGCGAGCCCGAGAAGCCACCGGGGGGCCGCAGCAGAACTGCACACAACGGCACCTCTGCGAGGAGCCGCCGACCCCGCCGCACACCCTCGAACGTTCAACGTACTCAGGGCTCCACCCCGGCACATCAGCCCCCTCCTCGCCGGCAGGGCGTCCACTCCCACATGATCGGACGCGAGCTCACCCGGGAGCAGCAGGATCGAGTCGAACGCGCAGTCGCCTTCTGCCACGACGCCCTTACGACTGATATCCAGCAAGCCGCCGTGAAACAGGCTCTACAATTCGCTAACGACGAGCACATGCGAAGGTTCCTGAAAGGCAGACGGCAATATAGTTGCGAATCCCTCGCCGTCCTTGCGCGCAGCATCCTCCAAGGGAAGGACGACCTGCACAGCCGCATCGGATGGCTGGCCGAGTCCGTCGCAGCGTATTTCGGGCGCCCACCGTTGGAACGAAAACTGGCACAGCATCTTGCCGAGCGCATCCCCATTCCTTCGATCGACGAACCCCTGGTCGCCGTCTCGCGCGGTCTACAGATGACGGGGATCGCCATTTGCCTGCCCACAGAACCCGGACTCGTTCGATGCGCGTGCTTCATCGACGTCGTCCTCACTGAGGGACGCGAGCGCGTCAAGTCGATCATCGCCACTGCAGCGGGTGACTGGGCGGGACTCAATGGACTGACAGCGCAAGGATCCTGACCACCCGGGTGCGGGGCGGCGGATCTCCGCCGCCCCGCACCCGCTGTCAAAGTTCCGCGAGCCGGTCCATGTCAACCTGACCCACCCTTCGGCCTCGGGCACCGCGAAAGCGGGGGTTGACAGGTGACCTGGGTCACCGCACCATACGTAACATCGCGCTAATTAACTATCTAGTTCGTAACTTTCCTGGAATCGGGCATGCCCAAAGGAGCCTCACGTGACCGACACCCCCCGCACCCCCGTTCCGGGGGCAGGCGGCGTGCAGGGCCAGCCCCGGAAAGCGGCCATCGCCGCCTGGGTCGGCAGTGCGCTGGAGTACTACGACTTCTTCATCTACGGCACGGCCGCCGCGCTGATCTTCGGCCGGGTCTTCTTCCCCGAATCCGACCCGGCGAGCGCCACCCTCCTCTCCCTGGCGACGTTCGGGGTCGGCTACGCGGCCCGCCCCCTCGGCGCGTTCGTGCTCGGGCACTACGGCGACCGGCTCGGACGCAAGAAGATCCTGTTCTTCACCCTCGTCCTCATGGGCGTGTCGACGTTCCTCGTCGGCTGCCTGCCCACCTACGACCAGGTCGGCGTCCTGGCGCCCGCTCTGCTGGTGACGCTGCGCCTGCTCCAAGGGCTGTCCGCAGCGGGCGAGCAGGCCAGCGCCGGTTCCATGACCCTCGAACACGCCCCGGCGCACCTCCGCGGGTACTACTCCAGCTTCACCCTCAACGGCACCCAGGCCGGCCAGATCTTCGCCACCCTGGCGTTCCTGCCGATCGCGGCGCTCCCCGACGAGGACCTGCTGACGTGGGGGTGGCGGATCCCGTTCTGGTTCAGCGTCGTCGTCGCCGTGGTCGGCTACATCATCCGGCGCCGGATGGAGGAGACCCCCGAATTCGAGCGGGTCGCGGCCGAGGGCACCGTCGCCAAGATGCCGCTCGCCGTCCTGTTCCGCCACCAGTGGGCCGACGTCGTGCGCGTGACCGCCGCCGCCCTCTACGCCTCCGTGAGTACGATCGCCGGGGTCTGGGCGCTGGCCTTCGCCACGGACTCGGTCGGGCTGGACCGTTCGGCGCTGCTGTGGGTGGCCGTGGCCGGCAACTGCGTGGCGCTCATCGCCATCCCGCTGTGGGCGCGGCTCTCGGACCGGGTCGGGCGCAGACCTGTGTTCGCCTTCGGCTCGGCCGGGTCCGCGGTGCTGATGGTCGCCTACCTGTGGGCGATCTCCACGGGCGACTACGTGCTGATCTTCACGGTCGGCATCCTGCTGCTCGGTGTGGTCTGCAGCGCGGCCAACGGCCTCCAGCCGGCGTTCTACGGCGAGATGTTCAGTACCCGCGTCCGGCTGTCGGGCATGGCGATCGGCACCCAGATCGGATACGGGATCGCCGGGTTCTCCGCCACCCTCGCCGCCTGGATCGCCGGCCCTGAGGGGGACAACTGGCTCGGCGTCGCGGGCCTGTCGGCCGTCCTGTGCCTCATCCCCGTCGTCGCCGCGCTCACCGCCCGCGAAACCGCCCACACCCCGACCGCCGACCTGGGACGCGTCCCCGCGCCGAACGGCCCCGCGGCGGACGACGGGCTGACGGACGCGGCCCGGCGGGACTAGAGTCAAGTAACGTACCAGTTCGTACATTGACCGGCGGGGGCGGCGCACCCATCGCGCCACCCCCGCCGCCGCGCGCCTCGGCGGCCGGACACGACACCGCGGGAGAAGACGCAGGATGACCTCTCATCTCATCGGACTGATCGGCTCCGGCATCGGGTCCTCCCTCAGCCCGGCCCTACACGAACGCGAAGCCGACCACCACGGCATCCGCTACCTGTACCGGATCATCGACATCGGCGCGCCCGCGCCCGGCTCCGCGAACGCCGAGCCGCCCCCCGCTCCCGCCCCCGGCGACGCGGACGCGGAACCGCCCCCCGCTCCCAACGGAGCGCCCACCGCCACCGACTCCGTCGGCGACATCGTCCGGTGGGCGCGACGCCTGGGCTACACCGGGCTCAACATCACCCACCCCTGCAAGCAGACGGTCATCCCGCACCTCGACGGCCTCTCCCCCGATGCCGCCACCCTCGGCGCCGTCAACACGGTGACCTTCGACGGCGACCGCCTCATCGGGCACAACACCGACTGGACCGGCTTCGCCCGGTCGTTCGCGCGCGGCCTGCCCGACGCCGCCACCGACCACGTCGTCCAGCTCGGCGCGGGCGGTGCGGGCGCCGCCGTCGCCCACGCGCTGCTGACCCTGGGCACCGGCCGCATCACCATCGCCGACGCGCGGCCCGAGCGGGCCGGCGGACTCGCCGGCGAGCTGGAGCGCCGCTTCGGCCCCGGCCGCGCCGACGACGCCCCCCTCCACACGCTGGACGCCGCGCTCGCCGGAGCCGACGGCCTGGTCCACGCCACCCCGACCGGGATGGCCGCCCATCCCGGAATGCCGCTGCCCGCCGACCTCCTCCACCCCGGCCTGTGGGTGGCCGACATCGTCTACCGCCCGCTGGAGACCGCCCTGCTCCGCAGCGCCCGCGCGACCGGCTGCCGGACCCTCGACGGCGGGGGCATGGTGGTCCACCAGGCCGCGCACGCGTTCCGCCTGTTCACCGGGGTCGAACCCGATGCCGACCGGATGCTCGCCCATCTGGCCGACCTCGTCGCCGTCTGAGCCGCCGCGCAAGTGGGAAGGCGGCGGGCGAGCCGGGAGGGGCCCGGGACGCCGCCCCCGGTGTCCCGGGCCCCTCCGCCGGGGCCCGGACGACCGCAGGGCAGAGGAAGCACAGGAAGCAGAAGAGGAGCACGGAATGCGGAAGTCCATCGCCACGGTCTCGCTCAGCGGCTCGCTCGACGAGAAGCTGGCCGCGGCCGCCGCCGCGGGCTTCGACGGGGTCGAGGTCTTCGAGAACGACCTGATCGCCACCCCGCTTCCCCCCGAGGAGGTCCGCCGCCGCGCGGCCGACCTGGGCCTGGCCATCGACCTCTACCAGCCGTTCCGCGACTTCGAGGCCGTGCCCCCCGGCACCCTCGCCGCCAACCTGCGCCGCGCCGAGCACAAGTTCGCCGTGATGGACCGCCTGGGCGCGACCACGCTGCTCGTCTGCTCCTCGGTCTCCCCCGAGGCGATCGGCGACGACGCCCTGGCCGCCGAGCACCTGCACCTGCTCGCCGAGCGGGCGTCCGCGCACGGCATCCGCATCGCCTACGAGGCGCTGGCGTGGGGCCGCCACGTCGACGACTACCGACACGCGTGGCGCATCGTGGAAATGGCCGACCACCCCGCTCTGGGCACCTGCCTGGACAGCTTCCACATCCTCTCCCGCGGCACCGATCCGCGGGAGATCGAGCGCATTCCGGGTGAGAAGGTGTTCTTCCTCCAGCTCGCCGACGCCCCGGCCAAGGCCATGGACGTCCTCCAGTGGAGCCGCCACTACCGCTGCTTCCCAGGCCAGGGGGACTTCGACGTGGCGGGGATGCTCGCCCGCGTCCTGCGGACGGGGTACCGGGGGCCGCTGTCGCTGGAGGTCTTCAACGACGTGTTCCGGCAGGCCGAAGCCCGGCGGACCGCGGTCGACGCGATGCGGTCCCTCATCGCGCTGGAGGAGGCGGCCGCCCCGCTCCTCCCGGCCGACCGGCCCGGACGGACGCCGGCACCCCGCTCGGCCGCCGCACCAGCGGCGGTGCGGGACGCGCCGCGCACGCCGCCCGCCGCCGTCGTCCCGACCGGGTTCGCCTTCGCGGAGCTGGCGACCGCCGAGACGGCCGACACCAGCGGACTCGCCGGACTGCTCGCCGCTCTCGGCTTCACGCGCACCGGGGTACACGGCGGCAAGGCGGTCGAACTGTGGGAGCAGGGCCGGGCGCGGCTGCTGCTGAACAGCGGCGACGGACGCCCCGGATCGGCGGGGCCCCACCTCGCGGCGATCGGGCTGGAGAGCCCGGACCCGGCCGGTTCGGCGGCCCGCGCCGAGGCGCTGCTGGCACCGGTGCTGCCCCGTCGGCGCGCGCCCCGCGACGTCCCCCTCGACGCCGTCGCGGCCCCCGACGGCACCGCGCTGTTCTTCTGCCGGACGGCCCGTCCCGACCATCCGAGCTGGACCGACGACTTCCGCGGGGTCCTCGACAGACCCGGTCAGGACCCGCCCGCGGCCGGTCCGGGGCCCATCGGCATCACCCGGATCGACCACGTCGCGCTCACCCAGCCCTGGCACCACTTCGACGAGGCCGCCCTGTTCTACCGGTCCCTGCTCGGGCTCCGGGCGGACGAGAGCCTGGAACTCGCCGACCTGTACGGGCTGGTCCGCAGCCGGGCCATGTCCGGCGGGGACGGCAGCGGCTATGGCAGCGGCGACGGCGGTGGCGGCGGCGGTGGCGGCGGTGGCGGCGGGGACCGCGACGGCGGCGCGGACGGCGGCGGCGTCCGCATGGTCCTCAACATCGGCGCGATCCCCGGCGCACCGGAGGCATCGTGGCAGCACATCGCGCTGGAGAGCCAGGACATCACCGCCACGGCCCGCGGGCTGCGCGAGTCCGGCGACGACGTCCTGCTGCCGATCCCCGACAACTACTACGACGACCTGGAGGCCCGTTACGACCTCGGGGCCGCGCGCCACCGCGAGCTGCGCGAGCTGGGGCTGCTCTACGACAGCGACGGGCACGGCGAATTCCTGCACCTCTACACCGCCACGGCGGGCCGGGTGTTCTTCGAGATCGTCCAGCGCATCGGCGGCTACCAGGGGTACGGCGCGGTGAACGCCCCCGTCCGGCTCGCCGCCCAGCACGCCCGGATCGCCCGGTCCACCCGGTCCGCCCCGATCGCCCCGGGACCGTGTCGTCCGCCGGGTCGGAACCCCGCGGCACCCGGAGGGTTAGGATGACACCAGATCTCCGCGTCCATACCCCCTGGAGCCGAATGTCCTCACAACCCGCGCCGCGGGCGCCCCAGGGGGAACGGCGCCGGCGCGACGCCGAACGCACCAAGGCGGAGATCCTGGACGTCGCCCAGGCGGAGTTCGCGCGCCACGGCTACGCGGGCGCCCGGATCGACGAGATCGCCGCCCTCATGCGCACCACCAAGCGCATGATCTACTACTACTTCGGCGGCAAGGAGCAGCTGTACCTCGCCGTCCTGGAGAAGGTCTACACCGAGGTCCGCGCCGCCGAGGCGGCCATCGACGTCGAGCACCTGGCGCCCGTCGCGGCGATCCGCACCCTGGCCGAGCTGACGTTCGACCACCACGACGCCCACCGCGACTTCATCAAGATCGTCAGCATCGAGAACATCCACCACGCCGAGCACCTCCGCAAGTCCCAGGCGCTGGTCGACCTCGGCGTCCCGGTCATCGACCTCATCGAGCGCATCCTCGCGGCGGGCCGGGAGCGCGGGGAGTTCGGCACCGGGGCCGACGCCGTCGATGTGCACATGATGATCAGCTCCCTGTGCTTCTTCCGCATCGCCAACCAGCACACGTTCGGTGTCCTGTTCGACCGCGACCTGGCCGCGCCCGAGCACCGCGACCGGCTCCGCACCATGGTCGGCGACATGGTCGTCGGCTACCTGACCGCCGCGGATCCCGCGCGGACGGACCCGACGGTCGGCCGGTAGCGTCTCCGCTTCGGGAGTGAGGAACGAGCGAGCGGGATCCGGCTCTGAGCGTCTCGTTCCACTTCACACCGCCTGTGGGCCTATCGGTCGGGTTCCTCGCCGATGAGCAGGCGGCCCGCTATGGCCGCTATGCACCGGAGCCGGGGCGGGAACGTGACGCCGATAGGGGGATCCGAACGGGCGCGCCGGGCGTCCTATCCGGTGGTCGGCGTGAATCGGTCACCACAAGCGGTGCCTCCACCGACGGCCCGGAAGGAGTGGATCCCCCATGATGATCCCGCGGAGTCTTGCGGTGATGGCTGCGAACGCGCTGCTGGTGGTGGCGTCCTCGGCCTCGTGCGAAGTGACTTCGAGCAGCGGGGTCAGAGCCTCCAGCACCTCCTGCACGAGCCGGGACTGCGAGGTCACCGTCAGTGGGGCCCAAGGCAGCGGTGACCTGTGGGACCAGGGCAACACGACGATCGAGTACCGCATCCGCCTGGCCGACGACCAGGAGGCCGACGTCCGGGTGACCGTGCAGGAGGGGGCGTACCGGGAGTCGGATGAGGCCGCCCTGGTGCCCGGGGACTCCACCGAGGTGGGCGGCTACACCGTCTCCTACGTCGAGCGCAACGGCGACGCCGCCACCTTCGACTTCACCTGGCAGGACTGAGCCCGCACCCCCTGGCACCCGCGGCCGGGCGGCGCGAAGGCCCCTGGCACGCCCAGTGCGCCCGCAGGGCAGGCCCCTCGGGCCGGTACCGGAGCGTCCGCCGGTCGGCTCAGCCGACGGCTCCGGTCGCCCGTCCGGGGGACGGCGGGACGGCCGGACGGCCGGAGCGAACACGGCCCCATTCAGTCTGGGCGCAGGCCCCGGCCACATAACGAAGCACCCGGCTTCGGAACCTGCACGCCGCCGCCGGGGTCTGTACATACAGCACGTTTCCCCCACGCTAAGGAGGCCGCTATGCGGCAGGCCGGACCTCATCGGATCATCGCCGGAGCGGCTCTGGGCGCGCTGCCCCTGCTGCTGGCCACTGGCTGCTCCTTCAGCGTCGGCGGCCCCGGCGCCGTCGACGCCGCCCAGGTCGCCGAGCAGTCGAGCGAGATGCTGGCCGAGCAGATCGGCGAGACCCCGGACGAGTTCACCTGTACCGACGACCTTCCCGCGGAGGTGGACGCCGAGATCCGCTGCGAGCTCACCCACGGCGGCGAAAGCCTCGGCGTGACCGTCACCACGACCTCGGTCGAGGGATCCGACGTCCAATGGGACGTCCAGGTCGACGACGCCGCCGCTGCGGGCACCGAGGATGCTGAGGAGGGCACGGACACGGCAGCGGGCGACGGCGCCGCCGAGGACGATACGGCCGCTGTGGCCAGCGGCGGCTCCGTGCCGGCCGAGCAGGTCGCCGAGACGTCGGCCGCGGAGCTGGAGGCGCTGGTCGGACAGGCCCCCCAGGACCTCTCCTGCCTGGAGGACCTCCCCGCGCAGGTGGGCGCCGAGATCCGCTGCAACTTCGTGGACGGCGGCACGAACTACGGCATGACCATCACGACGACCTCGGTCGAGGGTGACAACGTCCAGTGGGACATCCAGGTCGACGACCAGCCCCTGTAGGGCATGCGGAACACAGGTGCGGGACCCGGCGCTGAGCGTGGGTCTTCGTTGGGGTGTTCCCCGGTTCCGGAGGCCGGGCACGACGACGGCCCCGCGCCCTGAACGGCGGATTCAAGGGGCCGTCGCAACGCGGAGAATCGGTTGCCGCCGCGAGCGGCTCGGTCAGAACGCTCGGCCGGGGTCCCCGGCCGGGCGTTCTTGCGTGGCCGTGAGGTGAGCTGTTCGGCCGCGGCCTCCAGGTGGCTCGTCGCGGCTTCAGGAGTGGCGGGCCGGGATAAGCCCCCATGTCTACTTGACGGCCGCTTCCTCAACGACGGGCGGTCTCGCCGTCGGGGTCCTCGGCCGCGGCGGACCGTATGCGCGCCGCGGCCTCCTTGTCCATGCCGGTGTACTCGTCCACGCCCACCCGGCCACCCGCACGTGGCCCTCGTTCTACCTCCAGCAGGCCACGGCCAGGGCGATCCTTGGCGCCGGATCCTGCTCACGTGTTCCGCAACCCCCTTCGCGGTGGTGCGTGCGGCGATATGGGTCCCTGGTGCCGGTCACCGAAGAGCGCGGCGGCGACGGCGGTCGCGCACCGGGCTCTCCGGCCGTGCCGGCCGGACGCGGGCGGGCGGTCGGGCGTCCGCGCGCGGCTCAGCGCCCGCCGGGGAGGGCGCCGGTCAGGCGGAGCAGGTCGAGGAAGGCGTCGATGCCTCCGGGGACCGCCCAGTCGGTGTGGCGCAGTGCGGCGAGGTCCGCGGCGGCTTGGGCCGCGACGTCCGGCGCCCCCGCGTCGACCGCCTTCGCCAGTACCGTCCAGCCCGCCTCCCAGCGCCGGCGGGTGAGGTCGCCTTGAACGGCGGCGACGACGGAGGTCAGGAACGCGAGCTGCCGGTCGCCGCGCTCGGGGAGCGCGAAGGCGTCGGGATGGGCGAGGACCTGGTCGGGGTCGGGAAGGCCGAGCCGGTCGAGGTAGGAGATCAGCTCGGCGCCGGCGCCGTCGCCGACCGTGCCGGTGACGGCCAGCGCCAGCGCCTCGCCGCCGGTGCCCGTTGCGTGGGCGGTGGTGAGCAGCCGCAGCACCATCTCCCAGGTCCGCGGGGACGGCCACGCCCCGCCGCGGCTCCCGGGGTCGTCGGGCAGCCGGTGCGACAGGTCGGGCCGCGCGGAGAGGAAGCCGGAGATCGCGCCGCGCGCGCGGGCGACGGCGCCGGGGATCTTGTCGGGGTCGGTCAGCGGGATCCGCAGGGACGGCCAGGTGCCGGCCATACCGCGCGCGACCGTGCGCGGGTCGTGGGTCCAGCGCAGGTGGACGAACCGGTTGGCCAGCGGCGGGCTGAGGTGCCGGCCGTCGCCGCCGGACGGCTGGGACGCGGCGGCGACCACCCGAACCGTTTCCGGCAGCGCGAGGCCGCCGACGCGGCGTTCGAGGACGACGCGCAGCAGGGCGGCCTGCGCCGCGGAGGAGGCGCAGGACAGCTCGTCGAGCAGGACCAGTCCGGAGCCCGCCTCGGCAAGGCGCACCGCCCAGTCGGGCGGGGCCGTGGACCCGCCGGAGCGTGCGGGCCGGCCGCCGGTGGCCGGCAGCCCCGTGGCGCCGGAGGGATCGTGGACGCCGGCGATGACCGTCTCCAACGGGACGCGGAGCCCGGCGGCGAGCCGTTCGACGGCCGAGGACTTGCCGATCCCGGGTTCGCCCCACAGCAGCACGGGCAGGTTCGCGGTCACGGCGAGGGCCAGCGCCTCGAAGCGCGGGTCCTCGCCCGGCTCGTGGCGCGTGGCGCGAACACGCCGGTTGAGCAGGTCGGCCGCCGACAGGGGGTCCGGTCCGATGGCGGGGATGCCGATGGGGGTCATGTCTCCTCAGTCGCTCGCTCGTTCGTTCCGATCGGCGGCCGCCGGCCGTTCGCCCATCGCCGCCGATCGGGAGGTTCGGATCTCGTCGTCCGATGCCGTGGGCCGCATCGGGTGGGCCGCATGGGGTTGGGCCGCATCGGTGGGCGCCGTCATCACCCGGAGCCGACCCGATCGTGTGCCCGCACGTCGGGACGGTGCACGGCCCGGGAGCGGTGTCCCCCGGGCCGCCGACGGTGTCCGCCCGTTCGCCGGACCGGAGGGAGCCGGTCGGACGCGCTGCCGCCGCTCGGGTGCGGCGGCCGACCGCACCGAGCACGCACCGTCGCGTCACAGAACCCCACCGCCGTTCGGCGGCGCCCCCGGCCGTTACCGCCTCGCACAAGAGCGCCGCACCGCGACGCGGCCACCGCGGCGGTCGCGCGGCGCCCGCGCGAACGGCTGCTGCGCTCCGGATGACGGCGTGGATCATTCCGCTCCGGTCCGATCAGGGCGTTCACCCTCGATGCGGGCGACGCCGAAGGGGCGGCCGCGGCGCCTGGTCCACCGGATCGGCCGACGGCGCGCCCCACCGTCCCCCACCCCTCAACCGCGGCATCGGTACCGCGTTCCGTTGCCGCGCGGCGCGCGGTCCGGACCGGCCGCCCCCTCCCCGCACACGTCCGCGAGCGACGGCGTTCGCCGGTCGGCGCCGGGAGCGTCGAAACCGGATCCGGCCGTCGGCGGCCCGGACGGGACGGTGGAGCCGGGGCGAGCGGGGGCGGCGGCGCTCAACGGTAGAGGCTGCCGATCGCGCGGAGGTCGGCGTGGGCGCCGGTGTCGCGATGCAGATAGCCGTCGAAGGCGCGCTTCGTCTTCCTGGGCACACCGGGGCCGAACCCGACGTACTCCAGGCGGGTGCCGCGCACGGCGGCGCCCAGCACCTCCGCCGCGCCGCGTACCGTGACACCGGTGTGCCGCAGGTCGAGCCGGCGCAGCGGGCTGCCGGGGAGGGCGTCGGCGAGCGAGGCCGCCCCGGCGTCGCCCGTGAAGTTCGCGGGAGCGCCGAGAGCGCGTTCGGAGGGCGCGCGGCCCAGGTCCAGCGACTCGATCCCGTCGAGGGCGGCCGCCAGGATCCGCGCCCCCGCGGGCCCGATGCCGTTCCCGCCCAGCCCGAGGCGGACGGGTCGTGCGGGGTCGGTCGCACCGGCGAGCGCCGCGGCGCCGGCGTCGCCGAGGTGGTTGGCGGGAACGTAGAGCTCGCTGACCCCCGCGTCGCGGATCAGGGCGGCCAACAGGCCGGCGGTGTCGGCGGTCAGCCCGTTGCCGCCGAGGAACAGCCGCTCGACCTGTGCCGGGTGCTCGGTGAGGGCGTCGAGCAGTGCGCGCAGTCCGGCGCCGGTGAGTCCGGTGTTGACCAGGTCGAGCGTGCGGATGGTGCGGTTGTCGCGCAGCATGGCGGCGATGGCGCCGGCCCCGTCGTCGCCGATGGGGTTGCGCTTCAGCCAGAGGGCGCGCACGGTGTCGTCGCCGGCCAGCGGGCCGGCGAGCGCTTCGGCGCCCTCAGCGCCGATGCGGTTGCACCCGAGGTACAGGGTCTCCAGGCCGTGTCCGGGGGCCAGTGCGCCGGCGATGGTGCGCGCGCCCTCGTCGCCGATCGCGTTGGTGCCCAGGAGCAGGTGCCGGGCGTGCGGGGAGGCGGTGGCGGCCGGGAGCAGCCGGGCCGCGCCCTGGGCGCCGAGGCCCTGCTTGCACAGGTCGACCCGGCCGTCGGGCCGGAGGGTGCCCAGGGGGAATGCCTCATCGGCGTCGACCTCCCGGTGCTCCGCCAACCGGTCCAGCAGGGGGTCGAGGAGGGCGGGGTCGGCCGGCGCGATGTCGGGGTGCTCGATGGCGGGGCATCGCACGGGCGTCGGGTCCATCATCACCAGTCCACGGGTCGGTAGTCCTTCAGGAACAGGCCGGAGACCCGTTCCCCGTTCACACCGCGCACGATCGGGTCGTAGACGCGGGCGGCGCCGTCGATGACGTCCAGCGGCGGGCGGAACCCGGCCTCCCGGTGCGCCGTCTTGACCGGATGCGGGTTCTCGTCGGTCACCCAGCCGGTATCGACGCTGTTCATGTGGATTCCCGCCCGCGCGTAGTCGGCGGCGGCGGTGCGGGTGAGCATGTTCAGGGACGCCTTGGCCATGTTGGTGTGCGGGTGGCGGACCGTCTTGCCCTTGCGGGAGAAGCAGCCCTCCATCGCCGATACCTGCACGACGTAGCGGTCCGGGCGCGGGGACGCCTCCAGCAGCCCGCGCAGGCGCGAGGTGAGCAGGAAGGGGGCGAACGCGTTCACCATCTGCACCTCCATCCACTCCGCCGGGTCCACTTCGTGCAGGCGCAGGCTCCAGCTGTTGCGGTCGCGCAGGTCCAAGGGCTGGCCGGTCTCGTCGACCCGCCCGGCGGGGAACAGCTCCTCCCATACGGGCGCGCCGGCGACGGGGGCGGACGCCGCCGTCGCGGCCGGAACGGTGCGGGCCGTGAGGGAGGTGTCGGGGGCCTGCGGGCCGGCGCCCGGGAGCGCGGGGGCACCGGTGATGTCCACGCGGGCGGCGGCACCCGTCAGGGGCAGGCGCTCGGCTTCGCGGACCTCCCGGTGGTAGGCCGGGGGCCGCCGGATCGTCTGGGCCGCGTTGTTGACGAGGATGTCGAGGTGGTCGAAGCGCCGGTGCACGGCGGCGAGCAGGCCGGCGACGGCGGGCAGGTCGAGCAGGTCGACCTCCCGGACGTGCAGCCGCTCCAGCCACTCGGCGGAGTCCGGCACCGCGGCGAACCGGCGGGCCGCGTCGGCGGGGAACCGGGTGGTGACGATGACCTCGGCGCCGTCGCGCAGCAGTTTGAGGGCGGTGTGGAAGCCGATCTTCACCCGGCCGCCGGTCACCAGGGCGCGGCGCCCGCGCAGGTCGCAGCGGGCATGGCGCCGGGTCAGGTTCTCCTGCGCGCACGGCGCGCACAGCAGGTGGTACTCGGGGTGCACCTCGCGGAAGGGTGCCTTGCACACGTAGCACGGGCGCGGGGCCGCGACGGTGGGAAGCATGTGCGCCGGCGGACCGGCGGATCCCGGTTCCGGTCCGGGGCCGGGATCGGGGTCCGGGTCCTGGTCGCGGTAGCGGGCGGAGGTCGCGATGGCCTCGCGGTCGCGTCGCCTGCGCTCCGCGTCGCGGGCGGCTCTGCGCGCGCTCCGTCCCACCCGGTGGACGTGCGCGACGGCCCTGTGGACCGCCTGCCAACGGGGGTCCGCCGGATCCGCCGCCCGGGCCTGCGCCAGGACCCGCAGGCAGGCGTCCAGTTCGGCCGGGTCCGGGCCGGGAGCGCCGCCGGCCGGCCGGTCCTCGGCGGCCGGAGCCGGGCCTGAGGGGATCGGCGGCATGGTGGCACTCCTGGGGACCGGTGACCGGCCGGGAACGAGGGGAAAGACGAGGCCGACCGGATTCGAACCGGCGTCCTCCTCCTGGCTGTAAGGCGCGACGACCTCTGCGCTACGGCCTCGCCGCGTCGGAGTATAGCCAGCATTCACCCTTATCGCGCATTGGCGAATCATTCTCGCATTCGCTCGTAATCGCGCCATTCGGAAACGTCGGAATCTGCCCGATCCGCGCACCGCGGAAGGATGAGGACGCTTCTGCCCCGCGCCGGGCGCCGGGTGAGTAGCGTGATGGCCCTCCCGGACGGCCGGAGGTCCTGTCATGGAGCGCGTGATCCTGATCGCGGCGGCATTCGTGGTCGTGTTCGTGGCCGTGACCTTCGGCGCGGGTCGGCTCATGGCCGCGGTGACGGAGGAGGGCGGGCCGGGGCCCCTCGCATTGATCCTGACGGTTGTGATCATCGGGGGGATCGCCGCATCCGGATCAGGGAGGAAGGGGCCCGGCGACGGAGGCGGAGCCGAGGACCACCCCGGCGGCGAACGACCGTCCGGCCGCGGGAGTCCGCGGCGCGCACCCGGACCGGCGGGGCGCCGCGAACGGACGGACATCCGTCCCGGACCCCGGAACATGGCCGCCGCGGGCACGGCGGGCCAGGCTGGAGCCATGACAGAGAAGACGACAGTGGTGATCGGCGGGACGGGTACAACGGGACGGCGGGTCGCAGCCGGGCTCCGCGAGAAGGGGGCGGCGGTACGCGTCGCGTCGCGTTCGGGGGAGACCCGGTTCGACTGGACCGACCCGGGCACGTGGCAGGCCGCGCTGGACGGCGCGGACTCCGCCTACATCGTCCCGCTCGACGACGCGCCGTCCCGGACGCCCGCGTTGGTGGAAGCCGCCGTCAAGAGCGGGGTCGCCCGGCTGGTCCTGCTCTCGGCCCGGGGGATCGACGTTCCCGGCTACTTCGCCGAAGGCTTCACCGCCTCCGCCCTCCACCTTGAGGGCGAGCAGGCGGTGCGCGCGTCGGGGGCGGCCTGGACGATCGTGCGGCCGGCCTGGTTCGCGCAGAACTTCAGCGAAGGGGTCTTCCGTGACGGCCTGCTCGCCGGTGAGCTCGCGCTGCCCGTGGGAAGCGGAGCGTCGGCGTTCGTCGACGCCGACGACATCGCGGCGGTCGCGGTCGCGGCGCTGACCGGCCCGGGGCACGACGGTGAGGTGTACGAGCTGACGGGGCCGCGCGCCCTCACCATCGCCCAGGTGGTGGACGAGATCGCCGGGGCGGCGGGCCCCAAGGCGCGCTACACGCCGATCGAGGAGGACGCGTTCCGGGCGGGCCTGGTCGCCCAGGGCATGTCCGAGGCCGAGGCCGCCCTCTGGACCGAAGGGCTGAGGCCCATCCGGACCAGCGCGGAGGCCCGGATCTCCGACGGGGTCGAACGCGCCCTGGGCCGCGCGCCGCGCGACTTCACCGAATTCGCGCGGGCCGCGGCGCAGGCGGGCGCCTGGCGGAGCTGAGCGACACGCGGGCTCGGCCCTGCCCCCGTTGGGGCAGGGCCGCAGCTCAGCCGCGCGGGAAGGCGGCGCCGCCGGCCCGCGGACCGGCACGCCTCCCCGGCCAACGGGGGCGCGTCGCCCCCAAGCGGCCGGGGCGCCCTCAGCCTGCCGGGGCCTCGTGCTCTCCGTTGCGCCCCCCTTCACGGCAACCCTGTCGGTAGGCGCTGGGGCTCACCCCTTGGACGCGCTTGAAGGCGGCGCTGAACCCGAAGGCATCGGCATAGCCCACCCGGCGCGCCACGGCGGCGACGGTCAGGTCCGGCCGGTCCAACAGGTCGGCGGCGAGCGCCATGCGCCACTCGGCCAGGTAGGCGGCCGGGCCTTCCCCGACCAGCTCGGTGAAGCGCTTCGCCAGCGTCGTCCGCGATACCCCCGCTCGCGCCGCCAGCGACGCCGTCGTCCAGGGGTGCGCCGGGTCCTCGTGCACGGCGCGCAGCGCGGGACCCGCGACCTCGTCGCCCAGCGCGCGATACCACGCGGGCGGAGCGGCCTCGGGCCGGTCGAACCAGTCGCGCAGGGTGCACACCAGCAGCCAGTCCAGCAGCCGGTCGAGCACGATCTGGCGGCCCGGGAGCGCCGCGGAGACCTGCGCCTCCAGGTAGTCGCGGAAGGCGGAGCCGTCATCGTCGTCGGGGACCACGAGCACCGGGGGCAGTACCCGGAGCAGCCGCCGCGGGATCTCGGCGCGGACGTCGTAGGCGCCCGCCATGAGGACCATGGGTCCCGCGAACTCCTCCCGGGAGGCCGGGCCCGGGCCGGCGTCGCAGTGCACGTCACGCGGCGCGGCGCCGGCGGGCGCCGCAGGATCGTCGGTGAAGACGAAGGGCTCGGGGCCGCGGACGATCGCGACCTCGCCGATCCCGATGCGGTGCGGCGGGCCGACGGCGGGGACGATCCACCCCGCCCCGCGCATCGGCACGCACAGGGTCAGGTAGGCGCCGTCGGTGAACCGCAGCGACCACGGCGGCCACAGCACCGAGCGCCCGAACACCGCCCCTCTGCCCCGCACCCCCCGCAGCAGATCGTCGAACACGTCCATGCCCTCACGATAGGCGGGCGGAGGACCGGCGAGGGTTCCCGCTGAACGTCCGCCGATGGATCGCGGACACGCGCCCATGGCGGCCCGCCGACGTGCGCGGTCGCCCCGGTGCACGACGGCGTGCGCGGCCGGCCCGGTGCACGACGGCGTGCGCCTCCTCTCCCATCGGCGGTGCTCCGGTTCCGGCCGGGCCGGGCGAGGCCGGCCGGCGGGGACGCGGTGCCCTGTGCCGTGCCCGGGGAGACGCCGCCCGTGGGCCCGGCGGATCGCGGCCGCGGACACCCGGCCGTGACGGACCGTGTCGGGCGGTGGGCTCGGCGCGGCGACCACGCGCCGGGATCTCACGTGGAGCCCCGGCTCCCGAACGGGCGGCCGGCGCGCGGCCGGACCGGCGTGACCAGGCGACATACGGCCGTTCCCCCAACGGGCGATGGGCGACCGGCGACGATGCTATGGCCAAGCGCTACAGAGCGGCTTGAGCCGGGCTTGAGTGACGATGCGCATACTCTCCGTCATGACGCAAGTACGCGCCGCGTCCCTTCGGCACCGCCCGGCGACCAGCCGCCCCATGCGGCCCACCGCCGGACACCCGGGCACCCCCACCCAGCCCGGCCGCTCGGGATCGGGGCCGCTCTCCGGCCCTGCGCGGCGCCCGCGCGCAGGACACCCCGTACGTCCTGACGGATCACATCGGAAGGGTGATCACCGCCATGGCCGGACTGACCGACAACCGGATCGTCATCGACGCGCCCCTCGAACTCGTCTGGGAGATGACCAACGACGTCGCTTCGTGGCCGGACCTGTTCACCGAATACGCCGAAGCCGAGGTCCTGGAGCAGAACGGCGCCAGGGTCCGCTTCCGGCTCACCACCCATCCCGACGACGACGGCCGGACGTGGAGCTGGGTCTCCGAGCGCGAACCCGATCCCGACTCCCGAACCGTCACCGCACACCGCGTCGAGACCGGCCCCTTCGAGTACATGAATCTCGACTGGAGCTACCGCGAGGTCGACGGCGGGGTCGAGATGCGCTGGCGGCAGGACTTCCGCGTCCGGCCCGAAGCCCCGTTCGACGACGCCGCCATGACCGAGCGCCTCAACCGCACCTCGCGCGTCCAGATGGACGTCATCCGGCAGCGGGTCGAGGCCGCCGCGAAATCCGCCGCCCACGCCGGGGGGTGACCCCTGCCCCCTGCCCCTCCCGGGTGCGGCCGGCACGTCCGTGCCCGGCCGCACCCGGCCCCCTCGCCGCGGACCATCCGATCCCGCGGACCGAGCACCCGTGCCGCGGAACGGAGCAGCCCCCGCCCCGCGGCACGGGGCACCCCCGGCCGTGCGGCGCAGAGCACCGCCCCGCGCGGGGTACGCGCCGACACCGCCGGATGCCCCCTGACCCCGCGTGAGCCCCCGTCCCGGGCCTGCTCCCGCGGGCACGCCTTGATCGGCCCCGGTCCCCGACCGGGTGTCGGGCGGGGCTCGGCCAATCGAGTGCGCCCGCCGAGCCCCGTCCACCGCGCCCGCCCGCCCCGGAACCGGAGCGGCGGCGTCGTCGCCCGAACGGCGTTACCGCAGGCCGTCGGTGGTGAATCGAGCAGTAGTGGACCGCGAATCGAGCACCCCCCGACACTGTGGTCCCGCCGGTCGGTCCTCGCACGCGATCGCCGGCTCGCCCCCGCCTCAGATCCACCGAGAGGTCATCGATGCCGTGTTCTTGGACAACCCCCGGAATCCGCAGGGTGAGCGCCCCGCGGCGGCCCGCGACCGCCGTCCGCGCGGCCGTCGCCGCCACGGCACCGCCCAGTCCCGCCCCGGCGCAGCCCGGCGCCCCCGCGGCGCCACCCGGCACCGCCGCTCCCCTTCCTCCGCCGCGGCCGCGCACCCCCGCGGGCCGTCGCCGGTGCGCGCCGCGCCTGCCGCGCGGCCTCACCGATGACCGGAGGCCGCTATGGTGACCCTCGACTCCATGGCCGCCCGCGCCACCGACACCGGCTGGATCGCGTGCCGCCGCTGCGGGGTGCTCCTCTACCGCAAGCGCTTCACGCGCCTGTCCTCCGTCTGCCCCGAATGCGGCTGGCACGGTCCGCTCACCGCCGAGGAACGCGCCCGGCACCTGTTCGGCGACTCCTTCCGCATCGAGCACGCCCCCGGCCCGGCCGCCGCCGACGACCCCCTCTCCTTCACCGACCTGCTCCCCTACCCCGACCGCCTGCGCGCGGCGCGGAGCCGCACCGGTATGGACGACGCCGTCCTGGTGGTCCGCGGCCGCATCCAGGGACGGCCGCTGGTCGCGGCGATCATGGACTTCCGCTTCCTCGGCGGCAGCCTCGGGAGCGCCGCGGGCGAGGCGGTCACCGCGGCGGCCGAGCTCGCCTTGGCGGACCGCTGCGCGCTGCTGCTGGTCACCGCGTCCGGCGGGGCACGCATGCAGGAGGGCGCCCTGTCCCTGATGCAGATGGCCAAGACCAGCAACGCCATGGCCGCCCTCGACGAAGCCGGGCTGCTCACCATCACGCTCGTCACCGACCCCACCTACGGGGGTGTGGCCGCGTCCTTCGCCACGCTGTCCGACATCGTCCTCGCCGAGCCCAAGGCGCGCCTGGGCTTCGCCGGCCCGCGGGTCATCGAGCAGACCATCCGGCAGCAGCTGCCCAAGGGGTTCCAGACCGCCGAATTCCTCCTCTCCCACGGGCTCGTCGACGACGTCGTCCCCCGCACGGCCACGCGCCACGTCATCGGCGCGCTGCTCGCGGCCACCGGGCCGGCTCCCGCCGAATGGGGGGCGGGGACCACCGACCCCACGGTGCACCAGCCCGAACCCTTGGCCGAGCGCCCGGTCCGCGAGGTCATCCGGGCGGCGCGCGACGTCGACCGGCCCACCACGACCGACCACCTCGCCCTGTGGGGCGCCCGCTTCGTCGAACTGCACGGCGACCGCCTCGACCGCGACTGCCCGGCGATCGTCGGCGGACTCGCCACGATCGAGGACCGCCCCTGCGTGGTCATCGGCCACCAGAAGGGCCACAACTCCACGGAGCTGGCGCGCCGCGGGTTCGGAATGCCGTCGCCCGCGGGCTACCGCAAGGCCGAGCGCCTGATGCGGCTGGCCGGCAAACTCCGGATCCCCGTGGTCACCCTGATCGACACCCCGGGCGCCCACCCCGGCATCGAAGCCGAGGAGAAGGGCCAGGCCAACGCCATCGCCGCCTGCCTGCGCACCATGGGCGGCCTGCCCGTTCCCGTCGTCGCCGTCATCACCGGCGAGGGCGGCAGCGGCGGCGCGCTCGCGCTCGGGGTCGCCGATCGCGTTCTCGCCTGCGAGAACGCCGTCTACTCGGTGATCAGCCCCGAAGGCTGCGCGGCGATCCTGTGGAAGGACTCCGCCTTCGCCGAGACCGCGGCCGAAGCCCTGCGCATCGACGCACCGTCGCTGCTGCGGCTCGGGATCGCCGACGGCATCGTCCCCGAACCGCCCGGCGGCGCGCACAAGGACCCCACCACGGCGTCGCTGAACATCCGCGATGCCGTGGTGGCGGCTCTGCGCGGGCTCGACGAACTCCCGGCCCGCTCGCTGGTGGGTGCGCGGCGCGCGCGGTTCCGCGGGTTCGGCACCGCCCGACCAGCCGAGTCCACGGACCGGGGAGGTGCCGCGCGATGACCGATGCGATCGGCTTCGGCAAGGAGAAACCCGCCCCGGTGAGCGGGTGGGCCCCGCAGCGCATCGACGAACCCGACGACCCCGCCGCACAGGACCGGGCGGCCCTGGAGGCACTGTCACGAGCGGTGGGCGACCTTCTCCGCGCGTCGGGGCGGCCCCCGTCCCGGGTCTCGGTCCGGCTCGGGAGCGCCCGGATCGACGCCGAGTGGGCCTCCGCCGCCGGGCCCGCCGCGACCACCGCCGCCCCCGGCGGCGGCGACCTCCCCGCCGCGTCCGCGCACCCGGATCCCGACCCGGATTCCGGCCTGCACCGGGTCACCTCGCCCCTGGTCGGCACCCTCTACCGCGCGCCCGAGCCCGATGCCCGCCCCTTCGTGGAGGTCGGCGAGACCGTGCGCGCCGGCCAGCAGGTGGCGATCGTCGAGGCGATGAAGCTGATGGTCCCGGTCGAAGCCGACCGCGCGGGCCGGGTCGCCCGGTTCCTCGTCGACGACGGCCAGCCCGTGGAATACGACCAGCCGTTCCTGGTACTCGACCCGTTGGAGGAGGGATGACCGCCGGCGGGCCGGCCTCGCCCGGGGGGGCGGCCGCCCCCCGCGAGGGCGCCGGGCCGCGGGCCATCGACACCGTGTTCATCGCCAACCGGGGCGAGATCGCCCTGCGGGTGGTGCGGACCTGCCGCGAGATGGGCATCCGCAGCGTGGTGGGCTACTCCAGCGCCGACGCCGACTCCGCCGCCGTCCGCGCCGCCGACGACACCGTGCGGATCGGCCCCGCGGCCGGCCGGCGCAGCTACAACTACCCGCCGGCCATCATCGAGGCCGCGCTGCGCGCCGGCGCCCAGGCGGTGCACCCGGGGTACGGATTCCTGTCGGAGGACCCCGACTTCGCCGAGATCTGCGCCGCGAACGGCCTGGTGTTCGTCGGCCCGGATCCGGGGGTCATGGCGCAACTGGGCGACAAGGCCCTGGCCCGCGCCCTCATGGCCGCCGCGGGGGTGCCCGTCCTGCCGGGCAGCGACGGCCCGGTGCAGGGCGAGCGCTCCGTGGCCGAGGAGGCCGGCCGGATCGGGCTTCCGCTCATCATCAAGGCCGCCGCCGGCGGCGGCGGGCGCGGCATGACCGTTGTGCGCCACCACGACGACCTCGTCCCGGCCTACCGGCAGGCGCGGGCGGCCGCCCGGGAGTTCTTCGGCGACGACCGCGTCTACCTCGAACGGTTCTGGGAGCGGCCGCGCCATGTCGAGGTCCAGGTGCTGGCCGACGCCCACGGAGGGGCGGTGGCGCTGGGCGAGCGCGACTGCTCGGTCCAGCGGCGGCACCAGAAGCTCATCGAGGAGAGCCCGGGCCCCGGTCTGCCGCCGGGCGTGGCCGGGCGGCTGGCCGAGTACGCGCTGCGGGGCGTGCGGTCGGTCGGCTACACGGGCGCGGGCACGTTCGAATTCCTGGTGTCGGGCGAGGATGTCGCGTTCATCGAGGTGAACTGCCGCATCCAGGTCGAGCATCCGGTCACCGAGATGGTCACGGGCATGGACCTCGTGCGCGAACAGCTGCGGGTGGCCGCCGGCGACCCGCTCTCGGTGCGGGGGGACCAGGTCGCGCCGCGGGGCGTCGCCGTGGAGTGCCGGGTCAACGCCGAGGACCCCGACCGCGGCTTCATCCCCTGCGCGGGCCGGCTCACGGAGTTCACGCCGCCCGGCGGCCCGTTCGTCCGGGTCGACACCCACGCCTACGCCGGGTGGTCGATCCCGCCCGACTACGACTCCCTGCTGGCCAAGGTGATCGTGTGGGCCCCCGACCGGGAGCAGGCCCTCGACCGCATGGACCGCGCCCTGGCCGAGTTCGCCATCGGCGGCCCCGGCGTGCACACCACCATCCCGCTGCTGCGCTCGGTCCTGCGCGACCCGCTCTTCCGCGCGGCCGGCCACTCCACTGCTTTCCTGGACGAACGGCGCTCCTACGCGTGACCGGCCGACGCGGGCGGCCGGTCACGCTCCCCTGCGGCGCCGGTCGTCCCCGGCCGTCCTGCGGCCCGCCCGCCGTGCGCGTCTCAGTCGAGGCAGAATTCGTTGCCCTCGGGATCGGCCATCACGATGTGGCCGGCGGCGAGCGGGGGCGCGGGCTCGTAGCGGCGCACGCGCGTCGCGCCCAGCGCCACGAGCCGGTCGCACTCGGCCTCCAGCGCGGCCATCCGCTCCTCCCCCCGCAGACCAGGGGCCGCACGGATGTCGAGGTGCACCCGGTTCTTGGCGGCCTTGTCCTCCGGCACCTGCTGGAAGAACAGTCGCGGGCCGTTCCCGTCGGGGTCCTCGACGGCCGATCTCGTGTTGCGCTCCCCCTCCGGCACTCCGATCCGCGCGAGGAAGTCGTCCCATGCGGCGAGCGGATCGGCGCCCTCGGGCAGGTCGACCCCCGGCGGGCCGGGGTGCACGTAGCCGAGCGCGTCGCGCCAGAAGGACGACAGCGCCCCCGGGTCGTGGGCGTCGAAGGTGA
The DNA here is from genome assembly GCF_042653925.1 of Nocardiopsis mangrovi. Taxonomy (NCBI): domain Bacteria; kingdom Bacillati; phylum Actinomycetota; class Actinomycetes; order Streptosporangiales; family Nocardiopsidaceae; genus Nocardiopsis; species Nocardiopsis mangrovi. Next base: position 7,874 of record NZ_JBHSFQ010000042.1, on the reverse strand, counting down.
TCTGGATGTGGCGGCTCATCGGGTCGCTCCGTTCGCAGCGGGATTCGTGTGCAGGTAGAGGTCGCGCAGCAGGCAGACCTCGGACAGGTGGTGGATCAGCTCGCGGTTGATGTGCAGCACCAGCTCCGCCATGGAGCGCTCGGCGTAGGGCCCCTCCGCTTCCCCGCACGGCCGGGCGAGACCGGATTCGCCGAGGGACTCCACCCCGGCCAGCCATGTGGCGTACTCGGCGTCGAGCTGCTCCAGCGCCGCCGACGCGGTCTCGGCGTAGGCGAAGGACGCGTAGTCCGTGGGCGTGCGTCCGAAGTGCGAGGCGTTGCGCATCGCGAGCACGCCGACGATCACGTGCCCGAGCCGCCAGGCGATGGTCGTGAACGGCGGCGGATCCGGCTGCGGAAACGCGAAGTCGATGGTCATCGCGCCCGACCCGGCCTGCATCGGCGCGGTGCCGGTGCCGCGCGGGCGGACGTTCCAGCACCCGGGCGCGGGCTCCCAGAAGTACTCGTCGTCGGTGAGGCCGTCGAGCCGGTCGCGCAGCTGGTTGGTCCAGTGCCAGGAGATCTGGTCGCGCAGCAGTGGGTTCCAGGTCTGTTCGGTCATGGTTCCAGCCTGGAGCCTATTGCGGACAGAGTCGTTCCGTAATCCGTAAAATGATCATGTGACCGTCGAAGCGACGACCGAGCGCGTCCTGCGCCTCCTCGCCCTGCTCCAGCGGCGGCCGTCCTGGACCGCCGCCGAGCTGGCCGCCGAACTGGGGGTCACCGACCGCTCGGTGCGCCGCGACGTCGAGCGGCTGCGCGCGATCGGCTACCCCGTGCACGCGATGGCGGGCGTCGGCGGCGGCTACCAGCTCGGCGCGGGGACCCGGCTGCCGCCGCTGCTCCTCGACGACGAGGAGGCGACCGCGACCGCGGTCTCCCTGCGGCTGGCGTCGGGTGGCACGGTCGCCGGAGCGGGCGAGGCGGCGCTGCGGGCGCTCGCGAAGCTCGACCAGGTGATGCCGCCGCGGTTGCGCGCCGAGGTGCGGGCGGTACACGGCGCCACCGAGACCCTGGTCGGCACCGGGGTCGAGATCGACGCGGAGGTGCTGGTGACGCTCGCCCGGGCCTGCCGCGACGCCGTACGGGTGCGGTTCCACTACGCCGGCCGCGACGGCTCGGGGCGCGAGCGCACGGTCGAGCCGGTGCGGATGGTCACCACCGGTCGCCGCTGGTACCTGATGGCCTGGGACGTCGACCGCGACGACTGGCGCACCTTCCGGTTGGACCGCATGCGCGACGTGGCGGCGACGACCTGGCGCTTCAGGGCAAGGGAGCATCCGGACCCGGTCGCCTATGTGCAGCGGTCCGTGACCGCGGCGCCGTACCGGTATCTGGCCCGCGTGCGGCTGCACGCCCGGCCCGACCAGGTGAGCGAACTCGTGCCGCCGCAGGTGGGACGCGTCGAGGAGGACGACCGCGACGGGTGGTGCGTGCTCGTCGTCGGCGCCGACGACCTGGACCTGATCGCCCTGCACGTGGCCCGGCTGGGTTTCGAGGCGGAGGTACTGGAACCCCCGGAGCTGCGGCAGACCGCCGCGCTGCTCGCACGTCGCCTGGCGGCGATGGCCGGGACCGGCTGACGAGCCGGTCGGTGCCCGCGCAGGGTGTGGAAGGCGAGCGAACGGAGTGGCGCCGCCCCCTCGATATCGCGGCCCAGCAGGACACGGGCCACACGGCCACCCGACGACGGCGTGCCCCGGTCCGGTCTGAAAAAAATCTCCTCACCCATAGAACCCGAAGGCCCCATCCGGCATCGGAGTGCACATAAAGGTTTTTCAGCAATACGCACACCACCGGCAGGAGCGGTCTGTCAAGCGGAGACGAAAGGGGTGACCTTGTCAATCGGCCGTGAGCTCAGCCCGCGGAGGCGACCGTTCACATCGCACATCCCAGAACCTCCGTCGACATGATCGGCCCGATGCGGCCTTCGCGAAACCCGGCCGCCGCACGCGTTCCCGTCACCGCTGACCCGGCACGACAGACCGCGACCGCTCCCCAACGAGTCTTGAGGTGGAGCGCGATTCCTCCCGTCCGCCGGATCCGGACGGAGAGCGTGGGCTCCTCAAGAGGGCCCATGTGCTGGAATGACGCGACCATATCCCGGGGTTGGACGGACTCCCCGAAAATAGAATTCTCCCGCATCCGACGACAGGGACATGCGCTTCGCGCATGACGTTCCCTCGGCATTTCCAGAGAACCGCACCCCGCCTTCGGCAGGCGCGATCTCGGGTTCTTTGGAAATCCCTTTTCAAGCAAAAAACCCACCTCCCCACCATTCCGTGCCCCTTTCCGTGGAAAGAGAGAACATCATGAAGCGCAACGTCCGTTCCGCCGTCCTGACCCTCGTGACCTCCGGCCTGGTCGTCGTCGGCTCTGTGGGGTGCTCGGCGCAGGGGATGCTCGACGCGGTGATGTCGGCGGATCCCGCACAGCCGGATGCGAGCAGCGGCGCCGAATCGGGCACACAGAACATGACGGGCGAGTTGGAGTTCATCGCCCCGGGCGAGCTCGCCATCGACGGCCAGGCCTTCTTCGTCGCCGCGGACACGCAGATCACCGGCGGCATCTACGCCTGCCCCGCTGACGACGGCGTCGACCCGGACGGCAACGGAACCGTGGAATGCGACCTGGAGACGCTCGAAGCCACACTCCAGGAGGGCACGGTCGTCATCGCCAATGTGGCGGTGAACGACGAGGGGAACGCCGAGTCGATCACCGAGTACGACGCGAACAGTGACCGGGACCCCAGTGAACCCGCCGGCTCGGAGGAGCCCGCCGAGGGCGGCGACGAGGCCGCGGAGGGGTCCGGAGGGTTCACCGGAACCGCTACGGGCGAGTTGGAGTACCTGGCCCCGGGCGAGTACATCGTCGACGGCACGGCGTTCTACGTGGCGGAGGACACGCAGATCACCGCCGGCATCTACGCCTGCGCCGGAGGCGTCCAGGACCCCGACACCGGAAACGTCACGTGCGACTTCGACGAGTTCGACGCCACGCTCGCTCGCGAACGGGACCGTCATCCTCGCCTCGGTCGAGATCGTCGACGGTATCGCCGAGTCGATCACCGAGTACGAGGTCTGATCCCCTCAAGCCCTCCCGGTGAGGGAGGGCGTCCGCGCGGCCCGGGCTCCGGGCCGCGCGGACCCTCACCCCGGTGGCTCGCGCACGGCGCCGGCGTCGCCGCCGCCATCGACGCGATGGGGGGCGCCTTCACCATGCACTACACGACGGTGGCGGTCACCGCGGCACTCACAGGCGCCTCCTGACCGGATCAGACGACGAAGCCCTGCGGGAGTACTAGCCGTCCTGGTTCGGGCGGTGGGTATCCGGTGCGGCGTCGGCCGGGAGTGGTTCGCGGTGGTCGGCGCACAGGCCGTCGAGGGAGATGCGCAGCAGCCTGTTCCACATCTGCGGGCGGCACTCGTCGGTGATCTGGACGGCGTGGCCCAGTGAAACCAGAAGGAGCAGCAGGTCGTCGGTGGTGACGCCGGGGCGCAGCAGCCCTGCGGCGCCTGCTCGGGCGCACAGTTGCTCGATGACGAGGCGAAGCCGCCGGATGCCCTCGATGTCGGGGACCGACCAGGTCAGCGCGAAGTTCTCCATGATCATGCGGTGGCGCGCGTACCCGGTCAGGGCCTGCTGGTAGAAGTCGGTCAGCGCGGTCCAGGGGTCTTCGGCGTCGATCGCCGCCCGGCGCGCGGACTCCGCCCATTCGGAGAAGTCCTTGTGCAGGACCGTCTGCACGAGGTCTTCCTTCTTCGGGAAGTGCCGGTAGAGGGTGCCCATGCCCACCCCGCTGCGACGGGCGATCTCGCGCACGTCCACGGTGGTGCCCTGTTCGGCCAGCAGTTCCGCGGCGGCCTCGATGATCGCTTCCCGGTTGCGGGTCGCGTCCGCGCGCGGCGCCCGGCGCCGGGTGGTGTTCTCCGGTTCAGCCACTGCCATGCGGCCGAGCATACCTCTTATGCGGAGCAGATGCTCCGCTTTGTGCTACTTTGAGGAGCACGTGCTCCGGATAGCTAAGGGGATGGCATGCCCGACTCGTCCACGACCAACACGAACGAGACCACGCCCCCGGATATCAACAACTGGAACGACCGGATCATCGCCGAGGTCCGGGCGAACGCCGGGTACGCGGCGTGGAGTAGCGCCGAAGAGTTCGCGGCGGGCCGCCCCGTCCCGCCCCGGGTTCCCGGGTTCGACGAGCAGGGCATGCCGCTGATCCTGGTGCACCACACCGGGGCCAAGACCGGGCGCGCGCGGATCAGCCCGTTGTTCTACCAGCCGGTCGGCGATGACTGGGCCGTCTTCGGCACCCACGGCGGCAGTCCGCACCATCCGGCGTGGTATCGCAATCTGATGGCGAATCCACAGGTCACGGTCGAGGTGGGTACGGAAAGGGTGCCGGCCGTGGCTCGGCGCGCGGAGGGCGCGGAGCGCGAGCGGCTCTGGGCGAAGGAGGTCGCACTCGTCCCGAAGTTCGCCGAGTTCGAGGCCGCCTCCGGCAGGCAGATCCCCGTTGTCGTGCTGGAGCGTGTCCATTGATGAGCCTCCACCCCGCCCCTCGCCGAGAACGCGGCTGAACCGGTTGGCCGAGACCTCCTCGGCCAACCGGCGGCCCCCCGGTGGGCACGGGGCATCGGAAAAGGTGATGACGCGGCCGCGCCCTACGCTCGCCGCCGGCTCACCCGGCGGGCGATCGACGTTCCGCCGCTCGTCGTCCGCCTCACTCGCTCGGCGGTCGAGGTTCGGCCGGCCCGTGCTCCGACTCGTCGCCGAGTCCGCGGCGGAGGTCCCGTGCGGCGTCGCGGTGCTCCGCATATGCCGCACCGCCGGCCTGCGCGGAGCCGCCCTCCACCCGGGCCAGTACCTCGTGCACGCGGGCCTGCCCGTGGGCCGACCCGCCTTCGGTGAAGATGTCCAGCGCCCGGCGCAGGGCGATCCTGGCCTGGTCGGGCTCCCCCTTGCCGTCGAGGGCGCGGCCCCGTTCCAGGAGCGCCTCCGCCTCGTTCATCGCGTCCCGGCCGCCCGTTCCGTCCCCGGCGCGGAAGGTGCCGATGGCGCCGTTCAGGGGTTCCAGGGCGTCATCGAAGCGTCCGAGGGAGATCAACGAGCGCGAGCGCAGCAGGGACAGTGCCGCCATGGCCTCGGGCCGGCCCATGGCCTCCCGGAAAGGGAGGGCGCGGTCGAAGTACCGCAGCGCGACCTCGTCGTCGCCCGCCCGCTGCGCGGCGACGCCGAGGCATTCGAGGGCGGCGCCCCGGCCCCGGCCGTCGGCCAGTCCTTCGGAGAGGGTCAGCGAGCGCGAGAACTCCTCGGCCGCCTCGGCAGGGCGTCCGAGTTCGACCAGGGTGCGCCCGAGCAGGATGCGCAGCCGCGCCTCGGCCGCGGCGTTGCCCGCCGCCTCCGCCGAGCGGATCCCCATCTCCGTGAGCGCCGTCCGGTCGGTGGAGCGGCCGTGATCACGGAGGAAGCCATCGGACGCCTCGGCGATCCGCCATACGGGGGCGTGGTCGTCGGCGTCCTGGGCCCATTCCGCTACGGCGAGGACGGCCGGGAGGTTATCGCGCATCCACGTCCGGGCCGCCTCCGCTGTGGGCAGGTCGGGCGTGTCCGGCCGGTCCACGGCCACCGGAACGTCCTCGCGCCGGCCCGGGGCGCTCCGGGCATCGGCGGCGATCGCGCCGGACACGTAATAGGAGATGTAGCGCTGCCGCGCATTCAGCGCGTCACCGGCCGCGAGGCCGGTGTGGGCGCCGGACCGGGCGTGGTCGTGGACGGTCTCGGACATGCGATAGCGGCCGTCGATGCCGTCGACGCGGCCCACCAGGCCGTTGCGCAGCAGCTCGGCCAGCCCGCTGCGGGCGGCCGCGTCGTCGCCGCCCATGGCGGCGGTGGCGGCCCAGCGGTCGAACTCGGCGGTGGGGTGCAGGCCGAGCAGCGGGTACAGGCGCGCGGCAGCGGGCGAGAGCCTGCGGACGACGGCCTCGATCCCGCCCCGAGCCGAGGGATCCGAGGAACCGCCTGCTGCGCCGTCCATCGCGTCGGCCTCCCGCCCGTCCCGGTCCATGATGCGTGCGGCAAGCCGCCGATCGTTACCTGGGGTCGTGGCTCAGCATACGCGCGACCATGGCCATGAGCTGCGGAAATCCACAGCATCCGCGCGCCAGGGGCCGGACGGGCCGTGTCGCCCGGGGTCAGAACCCGTCGCCGCGAACGGCTTCCACGAAAGCACGCCACTCCGCCGAGCCGAACCCAAGGGCGCCCGCACCCCGATGCTGGGAGTCGCGTACTGCGACTGTCTCAAGGCCGTCAGCGACCTCGACACAGTTGCCGTTGCCTGCGCTATAGCTGGACGTTCGCCACTGGCCGTCGTTGCGGTTCACGACAACTCCTTGCTGATCCGGTCGATGAAATCGACCGATTCGGATGGATTCAACGCTACCTGGAGCAGCCGTGTCACGGTTTCCTGGTAGACGGCGACGTCGTGAAGTTCTTCGAGGAAGAGGCCGGAGATCTTGCCTTCGAGGTAGACGATGGCCGGGTCGTCGCCGAACTCGAAGACCACGCACGGGGATTCGGCGCTGGCGTGGTGACCTGCCCCGAAGGGGACGACCTGAATGGTGACGTTCGGTTGCGACGCGGCGTCCACGAGGTGGTTCAGCTGCCGCCGCATCATCGTGGACGAGCGGAATCGGTGAAGTGCGGCCTCGTCGAGGATGGCGACGAGTTCAGGTGCGTCGTCCGGCCGGGTCAGCACCGACTGCCTGGCCATGCGCGCCGCGACCTTGGCCTCCACGTCACGAGCCGTGTCATCGAAATTGCTGGCCCGGATGATCTCGCGAGCGTACTCAGGGGTCTGCAAGAGACCGGGGATGAGCATCAGCTCGAAGTTGATGATGCGGCTGGCCTGCTCCTCCAGCGCAATAGTCCCTTGGGCGTCCTCGCGCAGATGGCTTTCGAAGGGCTGCCACCAACCGAGTTGGTTCGCCCGTTCGGCGAGGTCCACGATCTTCCCCTGCCGAGCAGGCGAGACGTCGTAGATGTCGAGCAGCCGCCGCGCCTCGTCCACGCTGATCCCACGCTTGCCCGATTCCATGCGGCTGAGCGTCGGACCCGAAATGCCGGCGCGGGTCCCCGCTTCATCGGTGCTGAGATTCAAGGCTTCGCGCAGCAACCTGAGGTCGCGTCGCAGCCTGCGACCACGAGCGGTCGAGCCGAACTTGCGGGCCATGCGGGCATCTCTCCTTCTCGGTCACCTCCGACCCTAGCCCGGACTCGCATGCGGGAAGTCGGCGCCATCCACGAATGAGAGTCGCTTCAATTTTCATGAAGCGCTTCACATAACCAAGGATCGCTTCTACTATGCGATCAAGGAGTCACCCTCCGTCACGATCGGTGGCTCGCGGTTCAGAGCCCTTGTCGGCTCTGCCTTCTCTTGGGGGCGTTGACGTTGTCCCTTCAGAAATCCGCCATGGACTCGCCCGTGCGCTGGGAACCGCGCATCTACCCGGGGCGGATGGAGTGGGTCCGGCGGGTCCGTTCAGATATCCGCTCTGATCTGGGCGGATTCCCCGACGATCTGGCGTCGGACGTCGAACTGTGCGCCTCGGAGTTGTACGCGAACGCCGGTGCGCCGTGAGGCGCTCTGCCATATCCCCGGTGCAACCGGGAGGAACTGAAGGGAGGTTTCTGGACCTAATGGATTACCCGGAACCGAAAAGGCGAAGGGGACAATAGCATGCCAGGAAACCAACGATCGCGTTCAGGCGCGGAAGCGATGCGTTGAGGGGTCCGCGTGATACGGCGAAACCTGTATTGGCTGAATCCTAA
>NZ_JBHSFQ010000041.1:0-45686 GCF_042653925.1 Nocardiopsis mangrovi | reverse complement strand
GAGGGAACCCCGGTGGCCGAGGGCACCACCCGCTACCGGCCCCCGCCCCGGCTGCGGTCCCACATCGACTCCCGCGACCGCACCTGCCGCTTCCCCCACTGCAACCGCCCGGCGGTGGAGTGCGACGTCGACCACACCGTCCCCCACCACCTCGGGGGGCCGACCAGTGCCGCCAACCTGGCCGCGCTGTGCCGACGCCACCACCGCCTCAAGCAGCACCCCGGCTGGAAGCTGTCTCAGCCCTCTCCCGGCACCCTGGTATGGCGGACCCCCCACCACCGCACCCACACCACCGTCCCCGACCCCTACCCCGGCCCATGACCCCCCGGAGCAGGAGCCCGGGGGACCCGGGCAGGGGGACCACACCGGGCACCGAGACGGACAACCGAGACGGACACGGGCCACGGACAGGGGCACCGAATGTGCCCAGGCGGGGTGGCCCCACGTGCGGGAGGGGGTCGCCCCGCCCTCGTCCACCCCGCAGCACACGCCCACCGCCCACCGGCCACCGGCCACCGGCCACCGGCGAAAGCATCCACCCGGCGGCGCCCCAGGCACCAGCAGGACCCCGGCGGCCGGGACCGCCACCACACACCACCCGGCACCCGCCCACGTCCCCCAGTCCCCAGCCCAGCGCACCGCCGAGCGCAGGCCCCGCCCTGCGACCACCTGAGCATCCCCCCGGCCTCACCCTCCGGCGCCGTCGCCGCCCGCCTGAACCGTGGCGCGATGCCTGCCGTACCGGCTGCGCGACCTGCCCCCACCGCCGGCCGTCGCTGCACGTTTGAACCCGGCCCCGCGACCGCCCGGGGACGCCTGTCCGGCCGCACCCCTCCGGGCCGTCGCGGCCCGCCTGGACCGTGACGCGGCGCCTCCCGCACCGGCTGCGCGACCTGCCCCACCGCCGGCCGTCGCCGCCCGTCTGAACCCCACCCCACGACCACCCGAGGACGCCTGTCCGACCCCACCCCTCACCGCCGTCGCCGCCCGCATGAACCCCGCCCCCTGTGACACTGGTCGTTCCGTGCCCGGCGAGCGCCCCAGCCCTCGCACCCGCATCCGCACACCCGCATGCGCATCCGCATCCGCATCCGTGAAGGATCCCCAGGTGTGAAGGGTGGCAAGAGGGAGAAGCGGCCGCAGGGGGGTGGACCAGGGAGGGAATGTCCGGCGGGATCGCGGCGTTGTCGGTGTCCGGTCGTAGAGTGAGAAGGCCGACTGGGAACGCAGGTTCCCTGGCGTATCAGGTGCAAGCTACGGGAGTTGACGCGACGTGCGGCCGGTGACGGAAATCCAGCGCAAGAAGGCGCCGTTCGAGGTGGTCTCGGAGATGTCGCCCGCGGGGGACCAGCCGGGGGCGATCGCCGAGCTGAGTCGGCGTGTCCAGGCGGGGGACCGCGACACCGTGCTGCTGGGTGCCACCGGTACGGGCAAGACCGCCACGGTGGCGTGGATGGTCGAACAGGTGCAGCGGCCGACCCTGGTGATGCAGCCCAACAAGACGCTGGCCGCGCAGTTCGCCAATGAGCTGCGGGAGATGCTGCCGAACAACGCGGTCGAGTACTTCGTCTCCTACTACGACTACTACCAGCCCGAGGCCTACGTCCCGCAGACCGACACCTACATCGAGAAGGACTCCTCGATCAACGACGAGGTCGAGCGGTTGCGGCACTCGGCGACCAACTCGCTGATCACCCGGCGCGACACCATCGTGGTGGCGTCGGTGTCGTGCATCTACGGCCTCGGTACGCCGCAGGAGTACGTCGACCGCATGGCGGTGCTGCGCACCGGGATGGAGGTCGACCGCGACGACCTGCTGCGCAAGCTGGTCGGGATGCAGTACACGCGCAACGACGTGGCGTTCACGCGGGGGACCTTCCGGGTGCGCGGCGACACCATCGAGATCATCCCGGTCTACGAGGAACTCGCGATCCGCATCGAGATGTTCGGCGATGAGATCGAGCGGCTGATGACCCTGCACCCGCTCACCGGCGAGGTGCTGGGCGAGGACGAGGAGATGTTCATCTTCCCGGCCTCGCACTATGTGGCGGGTCCCGAGCGCATGGAGCGCGCCGTCAACGGGATCGAGGCGGAGCTCGGCGAGCGGCTTTCGGAGCTGGAGGCCCAGGGCAAGCTGCTGGAGGCGCAGCGGCTGCGGATGCGCACGACCTACGACCTGGAGATGCTGCGCCAGGTGGGGTCCTGCTCCGGGATCGAGAACTACTCGCGGCACTTCGACGACCGCGAGGCCGGCAGTCCCCCCAACACGCTGCTCGACTACTTCCCCGAGGACTTCCTGCTGGTGGTCGACGAGTCGCACGTGACCGTCCCGCAGATCGGCGGGATGTACGAGGGCGACGCCTCGCGCAAGCGCACGCTGGTCGACCACGGGTTCCGGCTGCCGTCGGCGCTCGACAACCGGCCGCTGAAGTGGGAGGAGTTCCTGGGGCGGATCGGGCAGACCGTGTACCTGTCCGCGACCCCGGGCCCCTATGAGCTGAGGCAGAGCGGCGGCGACGTCGTGGAGCAGGTCATCCGGCCCACCGGCCTGGTCGACCCCAAGGTCGTGGTCAAGCCCACCGACGGCCAGATCGACGATCTGGTGCACGAGATCCGGCTGCGGGCCGAGCGCCAAGAGCGGGTGCTGGTCACCACGCTGACCAAGAAGATGGCCGAGGACCTGACGGACTACTTCGCCGAGCTCGACATCCGGGTGCGGTACCTGCACAGCGAGGTCGACACCCTGCGGCGGGTGGAGCTGCTCCGCGAGCTTCGGGCCGGCGAGTACGACGTGCTCGTCGGCATCAACCTGCTGCGCGAGGGGCTGGACCTGCCCGAGGTGTCGCTGGTAGCGATCCTCGACGCCGACAAGGAGGGCTTCCTGCGGTCCTCGTCGGCGCTCATCCAGACGATCGGCCGCGCCGCGCGCAACGTCGCCGGCGAGGTGCACATGTACGCCGACAAGGTCACCGACTCGATGCGCAACGCGCTCGACGAGACCGAGCGGCGGCGGGCCAAGCAGTTGGCCTACAACGAGGAGCACGGCATCGATCCGCAGCCGCTGCGGAAGAAGATCGCCGACATCCTCGACTCGCTGGCGCGTGAGGACGTCGACACCGAGGAGCTGATCGGGTCGGGGTACCGGGCCGCGAAGGCGCCCGTGCCGTCGCTGACGTCCACGGGGGAGCGGGCCAAGGACATCGCCCAGATGCCGCGCGCCGAGCTGGCGGACCTGATCGACCAGCTGGGCAAGCAGATGCATCAGGCGGCCACGGATCTCCAGTTCGAGCTCGCCGCGCGGCTGCGCGACGAGATCAAGGAGCTCAAGCGGGAGCTGCGCGGCATGGACGCCGCCGGCGTGAGCTGATCGGGCGACGCGTCCTGGCTGCGGTAACGCTCGGTGAGGACGCCCCGAGGGCACAGCACGCTACCGAATCGGCTACGGTTGGTGCGGTCTCGGCATTGCCCTGATGAAATTGCACTGTGTTAAATCACAACCGGAAAGGTGTCCGACGAGTCGGGCAAACCGTGGCGTAAGCGGTACGCTCCATGTGTTCGTAACGCCACGGCACGTGATCCCCGCCGACTCTGGCCAAGCCGCGCCACCGAGTCCTGAGCGGGCGCAGCAGCCATAATGCGCGGCCTGGAGGTGGGATGGGCGGATATGTCGTCCGGGTCCGGCACGACGACCTGCCAGGTGGCCCCGCGGAATTCGAACTTCTGGTGCGCTCGGCGGCCCACCGGTGGCGGACCGTCGATCCGCTGCTGCCGACCCCTTCGCACCCCCGTCCCAGCGCCTACCCGCTGCTGACGGTCAGTGACGAGGTCGGCCGCCCGGTGGCCACCGGCACCATGCGCTATTCGTGGTACCAGCCCGGCGAGGTCGGCCGTACCTGGGGGGTCCCCGACCAGCACTGGCTGACGCCCATCGTGGGCGGCCCCGACCCCGGGCGCGCGCTGGACTCCCTGCTCACCAGCTGGCGCGACCAGCTCGCCGAACTGCCCAGCGGCACCGGGTCGGAGTCGGCCGCCCAGCTCACCTGGCCGGCGCGCGACGTCATCGGCGTCCTCCCGCTGCAACGCCACGGCCTGCTGCCGCACAGCGTGCTCGCCGTCCGGCAGCAGCGCAGGGGCGTCCCGCCGTCGCTGCCGCCGAGGGACGTCACCATACGGCTCGCCGACCCCGAGGACCTGCCCCAGGTCGTGGCGCTGCTCATGGAGGAGCACCGCTACGAGGAGCACTTCGGCGGGGTGTTCGTGCAGCCCGAGACCGCCGACCAGACCCGCCGGGTGGTGGCGCGGTCCCTGGCGCGCTCGCCGTCGTGGATCTGGCTGGCCGAGCGCCGCGGGCGAACGGTCGGCCTGATCTGGGTCTCCCCGCCCGAACGCGCCAGGTGGGCGGCGCCGCTCACCAGCGCGGCACCGGCCGCGCACATCGGCTACGGCGTCGTGACGGCCGACGAGCGCGGCCACGGGATCGGCACCGCCCTGATCAGCAGCGCCCATCAGGCGCTCGACGCCCACGGCGTCGCGGCCACGCTGCTCAACTACGCGGTCATGAACCCGCTCTCCGGCCCCTTCTGGCACCGCATGGGCTACCGCCCGTTGTGGACCACCTGGGAGATCCGCCCGGCCCTGGCCCTGCGCTGAGCCGTTCCCGGCTCATTCCCGCGGGGCCGCGGCCGTCTGCTGGAGCGAGCAGATCCACCACTCGCCGTCGCGTTCGGCCATGGTCCACGTCCCCAGGGTGGTCCGCTCCCCGTCGGGCGTCGCCAGGAGCTGCGACGTGTGGACGACGGCGGTCCCGGGGCCCGGGAACGTGCTGGCCAGGACGGTGAGGCGGGTGCGGACCCCGGGCGGGCGGCCGCCGAGCCGCGCCGCGTGGTAGGCGTGGATCTCCTCCCAGCCCTCGAAGCGCCGCCCGGCCGCGCTGACCACCACGACGTCGGCGGTGAACCTGCGGTCGAACAGATCGGCGTCGCCCCGGTTGAAGGCGTCCTCGCGCTCGGCGATGACCTCGGCGACACGGCCGGCGTCCCCGGCGGGGTCGCCGCCGGGCCACTGGGCGACGGGTCTGGAATCGGTCATTGAGACTCCCTGTGCTCCCCGGTTCGTGTGCGGCGAGGCTAGCCGCGGGCGGGCAAAGCGGGATCAACGCGGAACTCTGGTCTTCCGGCCGCGTGCGGGTTACGGTCGCAGTCGGCGATGCGAAGGGCGGTCCACGTGACCAGAGCGACCATCCGGATCGGTGCGGTGCTGGGAGCGGCCGCCCTCGTGGCGACGGCCGCCGTGCCGGCGGCCGCGCGGACCGATCGCGACCCGGTGGCGGTGGGCAGGGGCGGCGCGGTGGCCACGGTCGACCCCGCGGCCACCGAGGCGGGGCTGGAGGTCCTGGGACGGGGCGGCAACGCGGTGGACGCCGCCGTGGCCGCGGCGGCGGCCCTGGGCGTCACCGAGCCCTACTCCGGCGGGTTCGGGGGCGGCGGCTACTTCGTCTACTACAGCCCCCGGGACGACCGCGTGTACACCCTGGACGGCCGCGAGACGGCGCCGGCGGCGATGGCGGAGGACTCCTTCCTGGAGGACGGCGAGCCCATCCCGTTCGCCGAGGCCGTCACCTCCGGGCTGTCGGTGGGGGCGCCCGGGGCGCCGGCGACGTGGGAGCACGCGGTGCAGGAGTGGGGGAGGACCCCGCTCAGCCGGGTGATGCGCCCGGCGATCGAGCTGGCCGAGCACGGGTTCACCGTCGACGAGACGTTCCGCCGCCAGACCGAGCAGAACGCCGAGCGGTTCGCGGACTTCCCCGCAACCGCCGAGCTGTTCCTGCCCGGCGGTGCGCCGCCCGAGCCGGGTACGCGCCTGCGCAACCCCGATCTCGCCGACACCTACCGCGCCTTTGCGAGGGAGGGCGCGGACGTCCTCGACGGCGAGATCGGCGCCGACATCGCCGCCACAGCCGCCGCGCCGCCGGTGGCACCCGGCACCGACCGCGTGGTCCGGCCCGGGCTGCTGACGGCCGACGACGTAGCGGACTACGCGGTGGTGGAGCGCGACCCCGCGCACTCGGTCTTCCGGGGCCTGGACGTGTACGGCATGGCGCCGTCGTCGTCGGGCGGGTCGACGGTCGGCGAGGCGCTGAACATCATCGAGCGCTACGACCCCGAGGAGCTCGGCGACACCGGCGGCCGGCACGTCATGCTGGAGGCCGCCAAGCTCGCCTTCGCCGACCGCAACGCCTACGTCGGCGACCCCGCCTACGCCGACGTCCCCCTGGACACCCTGCTCTCCGACGACTACGCGGCCCAGCGCGCGTGCCACATCGACCTGGAGGAGGCCGGTGCGGCGCCGGTCGCGCCCGGGGACGTGGCGGGCGGCGACGGCTGCGCCGCCGGCGGGCCGCCGGCCGGAGCCGGGCGCGAAGGACCCTCGACCACCCACCTGGTGACCGCCGACCGGTGGGGCGGCGTGGTGTCCTACACGATGTCCATCGAGCAGACGGGCGGCAGCGGCATCACCGTCCCCGGCCGCGGGTTCCTGCTCAACAACGAGCTGACCGACTTCGAGTTCGAGGTCGCGGAGTCCGGCGCCGGAGCCGCGAACCTCCCCGCGCCGGGCAAGCGCCCCCGGTCCAGCATGGCGCCGACCATCGTCCTGCGAGACGGTGAGCCCTACCTGGCCATGGGCTCGCCGGGCGGGGCGACCATCATCACCACGGTCCTGCAATTGCTGGTCGACCGGGTCGACCGCGGGCTGACCCTGCCCGAGGCCATGGCCGAGCCCCGGCTCTCCCAGCGCAACGGGGCCCGGACCGACGCCGAGCCCGCGTTCCTGGGCACCCCGGCCGAGGCGGAGCTGACGGGCATGGGGCACGCGTTCGCCGAGGTCCCCGAGATCGGCGCCGCGGTGGGCCTGGAGGTGCTGGACCGCGGGCGGATCCAGGCGGTCGCCGAGGCCGACCGGCGCGGCGGCGGGCACGCGGCCGTGCTGCGCCCCTCTCGCTAGGCTGGCGGGATGGACGGACACGTGGAGATCGTCGAGGTCGGGCCCCGCGACGGCCTGCAGAACGAGGACACGCCGCTGACGGTCGAGCAGAAGCTGGAGCTGATCGCGCGCGCGGTGGCCGCCGGCGCGCGGCGGATCGAGGCCGTGAGCTTCGTCGATCCGCGCCGGGTGCCGCAGATGGCCGGCGCCGAGGAGGTCATGGCCGGGGTCCCGCGCGGCGGCGTCTCCTACATCGGACTCGTGCTCAACCGGCGGGGGCTGGACCGGGCCCTCGCGGCGGGGGTCGACGAGGTCAACGTCGCCATCCCGGCCACCGACGGGTTCTGCCGCCGCAACCAGGGCTGCACGGTCGAGGAGATGCTGGCGGCCTTCGAGGACATCGCGCGGGCGGCGGCCGCCGCGGGGATGCCGGTGAGCGCCACGGTCTCCACCGCGTTCGGCTGCCCGTTCGACGGCGAGACGCCGCCCGGGCGCGTGGCCGCCATCGCGCAGCGGGCGGCGGAGGCGGGCGCGGTGGAGATCGCCATCGCCGACACCATCGGCGTGGGCGTGCCCCGCCAGGTGGCCGACCTGGTGCGGCGGGTGCGCGAGGTCGCGGGCGGGGCCGTGCTGCGCTGCCACTTCCACAACACCCGCAATACCGGCTACGCCAACGCCCTGGCCGCCTACGAGCACGGGGTCACGGTGCTCGACGCCAGCCTCGGCGGGTTCGGCGGGTGCCCGTTCGCGCCCGGGGCCACCGGCAACATCGCCACCGAGGACCTCGTGTACCTGCTGGACCGCAGCGGCGCGGCCACGGGCGTGGACGGCCCGGCGATGGCGCGCACGGGGCAGTGGCTGGGCACCCTGCTGGGCAAGGAGCCGCCCGCGCTGCTGGGCCGCGCCGGGTTCGCGTGGGGTGGCGCGGCGACGTCCGGCTGAGCGCGCCGTGGGATGCTGGACGTGCCGGGGCGGAGACCAGCGTGGGTGTCCGGCCCTGTTATCCTGGTGGCCCGTGGAGTCCGAGGGTTTTGCAGGGCCAGGCCCCAGCCCCGATCCGGACACCGCACGGCCGTCCTCGCAAAGGGCGAACCGTCGCCATTCGACCACGGGAGCACCACTTTGGCAGCCGCCGCGAGCACCAAACACCTTTTCGTCACCGGCGGAGTCGCCTCCAGTCTCGGGAAGGGCCTGACCGCCTCCAGCCTCGGACGGCTGCTGAAGTCGCGGGGGCTTCGGGTCACCATGCAGAAGCTCGACCCCTACCTGAACGTCGACCCCGGCACGATGAACCCCTTCCAGCACGGTGAGGTGTTCGTCACGGACGACGGCGCCGAGACCGACCTCGACATCGGCCACTACGAGCGCTTCCTCGACACCGAGCTGTCGGCGTCGGCCAACGTCACCACGGGCCAGGTGTACTCCAGCGTCATCGCCAAGGAGCGCCAGGGCGCCTACCTCGGCGACACCGTGCAGGTCATCCCGCACATCACCAACGAGATCAAGTCGCGGATCTTCGCCATGGAGGCCGCCGACGTCGACATCGTCATCACCGAGATCGGCGGGACCGTCGGCGACATCGAGTCCCAGCCGTTCCTGGAGGCGGTCCGCCAGATCCGGCACGAGATCGGCCGCGACAACTGCTTCTTCCTGCACGTGTCGCTGCTGCCCTTCCTCGGCCCCTCCGGGGAGCTGAAGACCAAGCCCACCCAGCACTCCGTCGCGGCGCTGCGCAGCATCGGCATCCAGCCCGACGCGATCGTGTGCCGCTCGGACCGGCCCATCCCGCAGAGCCTGAAGAGCAAGATCAGCCTGATGTGCGACGTCGACGAGGGCGGCGTGGTCTCCACCCCCGACGCCCCCTCGATCTACGACATCCCCAAGGTGCTGCACCGGGAGGGCCTCGACGCCTACGTCGTGCGCCGGCTCGGGCTCGCGTTCCGCGACGTCGACTGGACCGAGTGGGACGACCTGCTGCGCCGGGTCCACCAGCCCGACCACGAGGTCACCATCGCCCTGGTCGGCAAGTACATCGACCTGCCCGACGCCTACCTCTCGGTCACCGAGGCGCTGCGCGCGGGCGGCTTCGCCGGCAGCACCCGGGTCAACATCCGCTGGGTGGCCAGCGACGGCTGCGGCACCGCCGAAGGCGCACAGCGCGAGCTGGGCGGGGTCGACGGCGTGCTGATCCCGGGCGGGTTCGGGGTGCGCGGTATCGAGGGCAAGCTCGGCGCCATCCGCTACGCCCGCGAGAACCGCATCCCGCTGCTGGGCATCTGCCTGGGCCTCCAGTGCATGGTCATCGAGTACGCCCGCAACGTGGCCGGCCTCCAGGGGGCCAACAGCGCCGAGTTCGACGACAAGGCCAAGGACCAGGTCATCGCGACCATGGCCGATCAGACCGAGGTCATCGCCGGCGAGCGCGACATGGGCGGGACCATGCGGCTGGGGCTGTACCCCGCCGACCTGGCCGACGGCTCCCTGGCGCGCGAGGTGTACGGCGAGCCCGAGGTCTCCGAGCGCCACCGGCACCGCTTCGAGGTGAACAACGCCTACCGCGGGCAGCTGGAGGACAGCGGGCTGGTGTTCTCCGGCCTCTCGCCCGACGGCCGGCTCGTGGAGTACGTCGAGCTGCCCCGCGAGCAGCACCCGTTCTTCATCGCCACCCAGGCGCACCCGGAGCTGCGTTCGCGCCCCACCCGGGCGCACCCGCTGTTCGCCGGGCTGATCTCGGCCGCCCGGGAGCGCGCCGCCGCGGAGGGGCGCGCCTGATGGGCGACCAGCGCGTCGCCGACCACCCGGAGTCCTGGGAGGTCGTGAGGAGCGCCGAGCCGTTCGTGGGAGCCAAGACCGCCACCCGGGTCGACTGGCTGGCCATGCCCGGCTCGGAGGGCACCGAGGTGGTGGCGCGGGAGCGCATGGAGCACCCGGGAGCGGTCGCGGCCGTGGCACTCGACGACGACGGCCGGGTGCTGCTGCTCTCGCAGTACCGGCACGCGGTCGGGCACCGGCTGTGGGAGCTGCCCGCGGGGATGCGCGACGAAGCCGGCGAGCCGCCGCTGCGCACCGTCCAGCGCGAGCTGGTGGAGGAGGCCGGGTACCGCGCCGAGCGCTGGCACCGGCTCGTCGACTTCTTCCCGTCGGCGGGGTTCTCCAGCGAGCGGATCTCGGTGTACCTCGCGCGCGGCCTGTCCGCGGTACCCGAATCCGAGATCGGCTTCGTCCGCGTGCACGAGGAGGCCGACATGGAGGCGGCGTGGCTGCCGCTGGACGACGCGGTGGACGCCGTTCTCGGCGGCCGGCTGCACAACGGCGCGACCGTCATCGGGATCCTGGCGGCCGCCACGGCGGCCCGCACCGGGTTCGCCTCGCTGGCACCCGCCGAGGACTGACACCCCGCCCGCGCGCCGCCGCCCGGGCCGTGCCCGGGCGGCGGCGCGCGGGCGTGATCTCGCCGTTCGCGCCGCGGTTCCGGCCCCGCGTCGAACACCCGTATCCTACGCTGTACAGGCGGCCGCTGCTGTCGGCGGAACCGTTGTCGCGGAATCCCGGTGTCGCAAGGGCGGACAGTACCTCCCCTATGGCATCATCTCCCCGGAAATAGGGGGATGCCCGCCCAGTGGGGGAGTCAGGTGAGCGTGACGGCAGCCGAGCAGGACGACCCGCACGGCACGAAGCCCGGTGCCGAGCTGCTGTCCGCGGTGCGCGGCTACCTCGACCACCTCACCGTCGAGCGCGGGCTCGCCGACAACACCCTGACCTCCTACCGCCGCGACCTCCGCCGCTACCTGGAATTCCTGGGTGAGCGCGGGCTGCCCGCGCTGGACCGCGTCGGTGCGGACGATGTCACCGAGTTCCTGCGCAGGCTGCGCGAAGGCGATACCGCCCATCCGCCGCTGGGCGGCAACTCCGCCGGGCGCGCCGTCGTCGCGGTGCGCGGCCTGCACCGCTTCGCGCAGCGCGAGGGCATCACCGCTCACGACCCGGCGCGCGAGGTGCGCCCGCCCTCGCCGCCGCGCCGCCTGCCCAAAGCGGTGTCACTGCGGGACATCGAGTCGCTGCTGGACGCCGCCGGCGGCGGCGACCCGCGGGCGCTGCGGGACCGCGCCCTCCTGGAGTTGCTGTACGGAACCGGGGCGCGGATCTCCGAAGCGGTCGGGCTGGACGTCGACGACGTCACCCGGCTGGCCGGTTCCGCCTCCGGCGGCGACGAGGCGCGCCCGGACGTCAACGTGGTCCGCTTCCGCGGGAAGGGCGGCAAGGAGCGGCTGGTGCCGGTCGGGCGGTTCGCCCGCGGCGCCCTGGACGCCTACCTGGTGCGCGCGCGGCCCGTGCTGGCCGCGTCGGGGCGCGGAACCCCCGCTCTGTTCCTGAACGCGCGCGGGGGCCGCCTGACCCGCCAGGGGGCGTGGGCGGTGCTGCGGGCGGCGGCCGAGCGCGCCGGCCTCACCGATGTCTCGCCGCACACCCTGCGCCACTCCTTCGCCACCCACCTGCTCGACGGCGGCGCCGACGTGCGGGTGGTCCAGGAGCTGCTGGGACACGCGTCGGTGACCACCACCCAGGTCTACACCCTGGTGACCGTCGACCGCCTGCGGGAGGTTTACGCGGCCAGCCACCCGCGCGCCGCCCGGACCCCGGTAGGGTGGTCGGCCACCCCGTAGAGTGTCGCGTTGAATCACCCCGTGTCGACGTTCTAGAGTCGCGGCACGACGGTTTGTCGCTGTCGACATATTGAGTTTTTCCGACGGCCGGTCAACCGGGGGGCCTGAATCGCCCGGCGATGGCCGGTCCGTAGGGAGGTCAAGGGTTGTGAGCTGGTCGGAATACGACGATGCGGACACGGCGGACGCCGGTCCCATCGACCCGGACACGCCGGAGCGCACGGCGAGCAACCCATGGGGGGAAACGCGCAGCACGGGGGCGGCACTGCAAGCGAAGAGACCGAAACCGATCTTCCCGGAGCCCGAGCCGCTCGACGGCCACGGCCCGGCACGCATCGTAGCACTGTGTAATCAGAAAGGTGGAGTCGGTAAGACCACCACGACGATCAACCTCGGCGCGGCCATGGCGGAGTACGGGCGGCGCGTGCTGCTCGTGGACTTCGACCCGCAGGGCGCGCTCTCGGTGGGGCTGGGGCGGCTCGACCCGCGGGAACTGGACCTCACCGTCTACAACCTGCTGATGCAGCGCGACGTCGGTGTCGAGGACGTGCTGCTCAAGACCGACATCGACGGCCTGGACCTGATCCCGAGCAACATCGATCTGTCGGCCGCCGAGGTGCAGCTGGTGGGCGAGGTCGCCCGCGAGCACATGCTGGGGCGCGCCCTGCGCCCGGTGATCGACGACTACGACGTCGTCCTCATCGACTGCCAGCCCTCGCTCGGCCTGCTCACCGTGAACGCGCTCACAGCGGCGCACGGGGTCATCGTGCCGCTCGAATGCGAGTTCTTCGCGCTGCGCGGGGTGGCGCTGCTCATGGACACCATCCAGAAGGTGCAGGAGCGGCTGAACGAGAACCTCGTCATCGACGGGTTCCTCGGCACCATGTACGACCCGCGCACGTTGCACGCGCGCGAGGTGCTGGCGACCATCATCGACGGCTTCGGCGACAAGGTCTACGGCACCGTCATCAACCGGACCGTCCGCTTCCCCGACGCCACCGTCGCGGGGGAGCCCATCACCCGGTTCGACTCGTCGTCGGCGGGCGCCGGCGCCTACCGGGATCTCGCGAAGGAGGTGCTGGCCAGGTGGCCGATCAGCGGTCCCGACGTGTGACCCTGCCGGGGGCCGACGAGCTGTTCTTCCGCCCGTCCGCACCCCTGCCGCCCGAGCCCGCGCCTTCCCCGCCCGCACACCTCCACGATGCGTCGGCGGTGCACACCGCTCCCGTCACGCCGCCCGCACCGCGCCGCGCGCGGGCGAAGCGGCAGCGCGCTCCGCAGCCCAGCGGCCGCCAGCGCCACGACGAGAAGATCACGGTGTACATCTCCGCCGCCGAACTGCTCGCACTGGAGCAGACCCGGCTCACGCTGCGCGCCGAACACGGGCTCACCGCGGACCGCGGCCGGATCGTCCGCGAGGCCGTGGCGGTCCTGCTCGCCGACTTCGAGGAGCACGGGGAGTCCAGCATGCTGGTGCAGCGGCTCATCCACGACTGAAACCGAAGGATCGGCCCGGCACCGGCCGGCGCGATCCGTGAGAGCACCGTGGCGCCGGGGAACCGGTGCCACCCTGGGAACATGACCGCATCCATCCCGGCCTTCGCCGCATGAGCACCGGAGACGAGCCCGCCGACGGCGCCTTCCTGGTGCACCTGGACAACTTCGAGGGCCCATTCGACCTGCTCCTCGGGCTGATCTCCAAGCACAAGCTGGACATCACCGAGGTGTCCCTGTCGAAGGTCACCGACGAGTTCATCGCCTACATCAAGGCGCACGGCGACTCCTGGGACCTCGACCAGGCCAGTCACTTCCTGCTGGTGGCGGCCACGCTGCTGGACCTCAAGGCGGCGCGGCTGCTGCCGCGCGGGGAGATCGAGGACGAGGCCGACCTCGCGCTGCTGGAGGCGCGCGACCTGCTGTTCGCACGGCTGCTCCAGTACCGCGCCTACAAGGAGGTCGCGGCGGTCTTCTCCGGGCGGATCGCCGCGCAGGGGCGCCGCTTCCCGCGCGCCGTCACGCTGGAGCCGCGGTTCGCCGCCTCCCGGCCGGACGTGTTCATCAAACTGGGGCCGCAGGAGTTCGCGGCCCTGGCGGTGCGGGCGCTCACGCCCAAGGAGCCGCCGAGCGTCCCGGTCACCCACATCCACCAGACCAAGACGTCCGTGCGCGAGCAGGGGGCGCTGGTGGTCGCGGCCCTGCGCGCCGGCGGCACGCTCACCTTCGCGCAGCTGACGGCCGACTGCACCGGCTCGTTCGAGGTCGTGGCGCGCTTCCTGGCGCTGCTGGAGCTGTACCGTGACGCCAACGTCGGGTTCGACCAGCCCGAGCCGCTGGGCGAGCTGACCGTGACCTGGACCGGGAGCGCCGCGGGAGAGGTCGAGGTCGACTCCGAGTACGACGGATCCGCCGCCGTGCCCGGTGCCGGCGGGGAGGACGAACGGGAGGGGCAGGCGTGAGTGTGGGGGAGAGCGTGGGGGAAGGCGTGGGGGAGGACACCGCCGCCGCGGCCGGCGGGGGCGGCGTGCCCGCCGAGGTGCGGCGCAATCTGGAGGCCGTCCTCATGGTCGTCGACCAGCCGGTGGCCGAATACGACCTCGCGCACGCGTTCGGGCTGCCGGTGCACGCCGTCGCGGCGACCCTGGCGGAGCTGTCGGGGGAATACACCGCGCAGGGGCGGGGTTTCGATCTGCGTCAGGTCGCGGAGGGGTGGCGCATCTACACGCGTCCGGAGTGCGCCGACGCCGTCGAGCACTTCCTCAAGGAGGGCACGGAGGTCCGGCTCACCCAGGCGGCGCTGGAGACCATGGCCGTGGTCGCCTACCGCCAGCCCGTCTCGCGCGGGCGCGTTTCGGCCGTCCGAGGTGTGAACTGTGACGGGGTTATGCGTACCCTCGTACTGAGAGGGCTGGTCGAGGAAGCCGGGCACGACCCGGAATCGGGCGCGCTGCTCTACCGCACCACGAGTTACTTCCTGGAGCGCCTCGGACTGCGCAGTCTCGACGAACTCCCTGATCTGGCACCATTCCTGCCTGACGACATCGAAGGTTTAGACGACACCGGTGAACACACCAAATGACCCCAAGTCCCGCGGTGAGCGGGACTCCTACGACCAGCGCGGTGAGCGCGGTCGCTCCGCCCCGCGCGGTGAGCGCGGCGACTCCCACCGCTCCGGACGCCCACCGCGGCGCGAGGGTCCCCCCCGTTCCTTCCGCGGTGACGACCGTGGTGAGCGCGGCGACCGCGGCGATCGCGGTTCCCACCGTTCGGGCCCGCGCGATGACCGCGGCGGGTTCCGCCGTGACGACCGCGGTGAAGGCGGCAGCGGTGGCTCCTTCCGGCGTGACGACCGTTCCGGTCAGCGCTCCGGCCCCCGTGACGACCGTGGCGGGTTCCGCCGTGATGACCGCGGTGATCGCGGTCACGGAGGTTCCTTCCGGCGTGACGACCGCGAGCGGCCGGCGTACCGGTCCGGCGGCCGTGACGAGCGCGGCTTCCAGCGCCGGGACGACCGTGGCGGATTCCGCGGTGATGACCGCGGCGACCGCGGTTCCCACCGCTCCGGTCCCCGTGACGACCGCGGCGGGCCCCGGCGTGATGACCGTGACCGGCCGGCGTACCGGTCCGGTCCCCGTGACGACCGGCCCTCGTACCGCTCGGGCGGCCGTGACGATCGGCCCGCCTACCGTTCCGGTGGGCGGGACGACCGCGGTTCCTACCGTCAGGGCGGCCGTGACGACCGCGGTGGGCCCCGGCGTGACGACCGTGGTGACCGCGATGACCAGGGCTCGTTCCGGCGTGATGACCGTGACCGGCCGGCGTACCGGTCCGGTGGCCGTGATGACCGCGGCGGGTTCCGCCGTGACGACCGGGGGGACCGGGGCGCGCAGCGTTCCGGTGGGCGGGACGACCGGCCCTCGTACCGTTCCGGCGGCCGTGATGACCGGGGCGGGCCCCGGCGTGACGACCGGGGGGACCGGGGCGCGCAGCGTTCCGGTGGGCGGGACGACCGGCCCTCGTACCGCTCGGGCGGCCGTGATGACCGGGGCGGGCCCCGGCGGGACGACCGGGGGGAGCGGGGCGCGCAGCGTTCCGGTGGTCGTGATGACCGGCCCTCGTACCGCTCGGGCGGCCGTGATGACCGGGGCGGGCCCCGGCGTGACGACCGGGGGGACCGGCGTCCCCGTACCGGTGGCGGCGCGGGCAAGGCGCGCGACCACCGCGACAGCCGGGTTCCCCGGGGCGGCGGCCGTGCCGAGCGCGACCTCTCGCCCACGGCGCGGGCGCGGCTGAACACGCTGCGCTCCGAGTTCGACCCGCGTGACGAGGACCGCAAGGACGAGCAGCGCGACTCCTACACCGACGTCCCCGGCGGGATCCGGTTGCAGAAGGCGCTGGCGCAGGCCGGCGTCGCCAGCCGGCGGGCCAGCGAGGAGCTCATCGCCGAGGGCCGGGTTTCGGTCGACGGGCAGGTCGTGCGCCGGTTCGGCGCCCGGGTCGACCCCGAGAAGTCGGAGATCCGGGTCGACGACATGCGCGTCGCCACCTCGCCCGATCTGCTGTACTTCGCCCTGAACAAGCCGCGCGGGGTCGTCAGCACCATGTCCGACCCCGAGGGGCGCCCGACCCTGGCCGATTACGCGGGCCAGACCGAGGAGCGCCTGTTCCACGTCGGCCGCCTCGACACCGAGTCCGAGGGCCTGATCCTGCTCACCAATGACGGCGAGCTCGCCAACCGGCTCACCCACCCGCGCTACAAGGTCGTCAAGACCTACATCGCGAAGGTGCCGGGTCCGGTGTCGCGCGAGGTCATCCGTACGGTGCGGGCCGGGGTCGAGCTGGAGGACGGCCCCGTCGAGGTCGACTCCTTCCGCGTGGTCGACAACGTCGACCCCAAGGCGCTGGTCGAGGTGCGGCTGCACGAGGGGCGCAAGCACATCGTGCGGCGGCTGCTCGACGCCGTCGGCCACCCCGTGTCCGACCTCGCGCGCACCCAGGTCGGCCCGATCGACCTGAACGCGCTCAAGCCGGGCACGATGCGCGCGTTGACCTCGCGCGAGGTCAGCGAGCTCTACACTGCCGCGGGGATGTGAAGTCCGGCCGGGGCGGCCCGGCCGGCGCCTGATGTAGCCGAAGGGACGGTCTCACAGTGGCAGTACGAGCGATCCGGGGTGCGGTGCAGGTCGACGCGGACGAGCGCGATCTCGTCCTGGAGGCCACCGCGGAGCTGGTCTCCGAGGTCGTGCGGCGCAACGAGCTGACGACCGACGACGTGATCAGCGTGCTGTTCACCGCCACGCCGGACCTCACGTCGGAGTTCCCGGCGCTGGCGGCGCGCAAGCTGGGCTTCACCGACGTGCCGCTGATCTGCGCCTCCGAGATTTCCGTGCCGCACGCGCTGCCGCGCGTGGTGCGGCTCATGGCGCACATCGAGACCGATCGGCCGCGCGCCGAGCTTCAGCACGTCTATCTGCGCGGGGCTCAGGCGTTGCGCCTGGACATCGCGCAGTGACGACCGCGGTCAGGCGGGGTGGGGCGCTGCGACGCCCCACCCCGCCGGTGCGTCTCCCCCCGCGCACCGCCCATTTCCGAGACCGGGACCGACAGGAGAGACATGGCCACGTCCAGCGCAGGGGAGGCGGGGGACCTCCGCGGCGGTGTCGATGACGTCATCGTGGCGGGTGCCGGGCTGATCGGTACCTCGATCGCCATGGCGTTGCGCGAGCACGGCGTGCGCGTGCGGCTCACCGACCCCGATGCCGCGAGCCTGCGGCTCGCCGCCGACCTGGGGGCGGGCGATCCGATCGATCCGGCGGCGCCCGGGGCGCCGGCCGACGTCGCGGTGATCGCCGCGCCGCCGGCCGCGATCCCCGGTGTGCTGCGCGAGCTCCAGGACAGGGGCGCGGCGCACGTCTACACCGATGCCGCGAGCGTCAAGTCCAGCGTGGTCGCGGAGGCGGAGCGGCTGGGCTGCGACCTCGCGACGTTCGTCCCCGGCCACCCCATGGGCGGCCGGGAGAAGCAGGGGCCCAGCGCGGCGCGGTCGGATCTGTTCCTGGGGCGCTCGTGGGCGCTGTGCCCGACCGGCAAGGCCGACCCCTTGGCGGTCGCCGCGGTGGCCCGGCTGGCGCGGATGTGCGGCGCCGAGCCGGTGACCCTGGACGCGGCCGCGCACGACCATGCGGTGGCCCTGGTCTCCCACGCCCCCCATGTGGCGGCGTCGGCGGTCGCGGCGCGGCTGCTGGGCGGGGACGATGCGACGCTGGCCCTCGCGGGCCAGGGTGTGCGCGATGTCACCCGGATCGCGGGCGGCGACCCCGGCCTGTGGCTGGAGATCCTGCGCCACAACCCCGCGCCGGTGGCCGGGGTGCTGGAGGAGATCTCCGCCGACCTCGCCGATGCCGCGGCCGCCCTGCGCGGCGGGGCGCCCGGGGAGCCCGCGGTGCACGGCCTGCTGGACCGGGGCCGGCGCGGCCGCGACCGGATTCCCGGCAAGCACGGGGCGGCGAGCGTGCCCGATTACGCGGTGCTGCCGGTGGTGATCCCCGATGAGCCCAACGCCCTGGGGCGGCTGTTCGCCGCGGCCGGCGAGGCGGGGGTCAACATCGAGGACGTCCGCATCGACCACTCGCCGGGGCTTCCGGTGGGTGTGGCCCAGCTCTCCGTGCTCCCCGGGGCGCTGCGCGCGCTCTCGCGGGCGCTGGCCGACCGGGGGTTCTCGGTCCATGCCTGAGGCGGGCCGGGCGGCTTTCGCGCGGCGGTAGGCTGGATCGTTGAGATGAGATGGAATTCCACCCCTGGGGGAGAGAACCACGTGAGCGCGCAGGGCAACGCTGAGGGCATCGTCATCGCCATCGACGGTCCCTCCGGGTCGGGCAAGTCCAGCACGGCCAGGGGCGTCGCCACTGAGCGCGGCCTGCGGTATCTCGACACAGGGGCGATGTACCGGGCCGTGACGTGGTGGATGCTCCACCACGAGGTCGATGTGGACGACGCGGCAGCCGTCGCGGCGGCGGCATCGCGCCCGGTCGTCACGATGGGCACCGATCCGACCGCCCCCACCGTCCGGGTGGACGGCGTGGACGTGGCCCGGGAGATCAGGAGCCGCGAGGTCACGGCCAGTGTCAGCGCGGTCAGTGCCGTTCCGCGGGTCAGGGAGCGGCTGGTCGCGCTCCAGCGCGCGGTCATCGCCGAGGCGCGGCGCGGGGCGCCGGGCATCGTCGTCGAGGGGCGCGACATCACGACCGTCGTCGCCCCTGACGCGCCGGTCAAGCTCTACCTCACCGCCAGCGCCGAGGCCCGCGCCCAGCGGCGCAGCCGCGAGGTGCGGACCACCGACATCGCGGCGACCCAGGCCGACCTGGCGCGCCGCGACCTGCTCGACTCCAGCAGAGCCGCTTCGCCGCTGACCCGGACCGAGGACTCCCTGGAACTGGAGACCTCCGGCCTGACGCTCGACGAGGTCGTGGCGATCGTGGTCAAGCTGGTCGACGAGGCGGCGGCCCGCGAGGGGTCCGCCGCGCTGTAGCGCTCGAGCCGAGCGCGCCCGTGCCCCGCAGGGCGCGGGACGAATCGGTCCCCGCGGCACGCATCCTGGGCGCGTGGGGACTCCGTATCCGGGATTAGAGGTCATGGAAGACAACACCACCACCGGTATCGGCGTGCCCGCAGAGGGCGGCGCGGCCGACACCGACATCGCGGTCAAGCCGGTCGTCGCCGTCGTGGGGCGGCCCAACGTCGGTAAGTCATCGCTGGTCAACCGCATCATCGGGCGCCGTGAGGCGGTCGTGGAGGACGTCCCGGGCGTGACCCGCGACCGGGTCGCCTACGACGCCTCCTGGCAGGACCGGGAGTTCACCCTCGTCGACACCGGGGGGTGGGAGACCAGCGTCAGCGGGCTCGCCGCGATGGTGGCCCGCCAGGCGGAGTACGCCGCGCAGACCGCCGACGTCATCCTGTTCGTCGTCGACGCGACGGTCGGCATCACCGACGCCGACGAGGCCGTCACGCGGGTGCTGCGCGCGACCCGCCGGCCCGTGGTGCTGGCGGCCAACAAGGTCGACGGCCAGCTCCAGGAGACCGATGCCCTGGTGCTGTGGAACCTCGGGGTGGGCGAGCCGTACCCCATCAGCGCCCTGCACGGGCGCGGTACGGGCGACCTGCTCGACGCGGTCCGCGCGGCGCTGCCGGCCTCGGCAGCGGCCGGGGAGTCCGATTCCGACGACGACGGGCCGCGCCGGGTGGCGCTGGTGGGTCGACCCAACGTCGGCAAGTCGAGCCTGCTCAACCGGGTCGCCGGCGAGGACCGGGTGGTCGTCGACTCCGTCGCCGGGACCACCCGCGACGCCGTGGACGAGCTGATCGACCTGGGCGGTCAGACCTGGAAGTTCATCGACACCGCCGGCATCCGGCGCAAGTTCCGCAATCTCCAGGGGGCCGACTACTACGCGACCGTGCGGACGTCGGCGGCGCTGGACCGGGCCGAGGTCGCGGTGGTGCTGATGGACGTCAGCGCGCCGCTGGCCGAGCAGGACATCCGCGTCGTGGAACAGGTCGTGGAGTCCGGACGGGCGCTGGTGCTGGCGTTCAACAAGTGGGACACCCTCGATGAGGAGCGCCGCTACTACCTGGAGAAGGAGATCGACCGGCAGCTGGCGCGGGTGTCGTGGGCGCCGCGGGTCAACATCTCCGCCAAGACCGGCCGGCACATGGACAAGCTGGTCCCGGCGATCGAGACCGGCCTGGCGAGCTGGGACACCCGCATCTCCACGGGGCGGCTGAACAACTGGCTCAAGGAGCTGGTGGCGGCCACGCCGCCGCCCGTGCGCGGCGGCCGGCAGCCCAAGATCCTGTTCGCGACGCAGGCATCCGCCCGCCCGCCGCACTTCATCCTGTTCACCACCGGGTTCCTTGAGGACAACTACCGGCGCTTCGTGGAGCGGCGGCTGCGCGAGGACTTCGGGTTCGAGGGCAGCCCGGTGAAGATCAGCATGCGCATCCGGGAGAAGAAGGGCGGGACCCGGGCGTCCAAGGGCAGTGTGCGCCCCGACTGGAACCGGTGAGGTCGCGCGGCGTCGGCGGAAGTCGGTAGAGTCCCCGCCATGAATCCCCGCCGCCGCATGATCGTTTCGCTGGCCGCCCTGGTCCCCGCGGGGCTCATCGCCGCCGCCGGAGTGGTCTTCGGCGGCGGGTTCCTGCTGCTCGCCGACGTCATCGGCGCCGCGGCCACGGTGGTCCTGTTCGGGGTGGCGGTCCACCTGCTGCTGCCGGGGCTCGACCCGCGCCGGGCGGGCGGCGTGGTGCTGGTCCTGTGCTGGGGCGGATTCGTGCTCGCCGCTGCGGCCGGCGAGGCGGTCACGGGCCTGGCGGCCGGGCAGATGGGGTGGACGGGGGCGGGCTGGTCCGATTCCGAGGGGTTCTTCGCCTACGCGCCCCTGCCCGGCGAGCCGAGGGCGGACTTCTCGTGAGGCGAGGGCGACCCGTCCCTGCCGGCGTTCCAGGCCACCGCCGTTGCGGAGGGGTCCTCCTCCTTCCCGGAATCCGCGGCGGGCGGGCTGCTCACCGGCTGGATCACCGGGGCCTGCGCCCTTGCGGCCTACCTGCGGACCCGCTCCGGGGAGCCCCGGGCGGAAGCGGCCTGATGCACAGAGTCCTGGTCAGCGCCTGCCTGATGGGGCGGCGGGTGCGTTACGACGGCCGCGCCAAGACCGTGGACGACGAGATCCTCGCCCGGTGGCGCGCCGAGCGCCGCCTCGTGGTGTTCTGCCCCGAGGTCGCGGGCGGGCTGCCGGTGCCGCGCCCCCCGGCCGAGATCGAGGGCGCGGCGGGCGCCCGTGCGGTCCTGGACGGGCGCGCGGCCATCCGCACACCCGCCGGTGACGACGTCACGGCGTTCTTCGTCGCCGGTGCCCGCGCCGCGGTGGCGACCGCCCGCGCCCACGGGGTCCGGGTGGCGGTGCTGAAGGAGTCGAGCCCGTCGTGCGGCCTGCACCGGGTCTACGACGGCGGGTTCGCCGGCGCCACGGTGGAGGGGCCGGGCGTGACGGCCCGGCTGCTGCTCGACGCGGGGGTGGCGGTCTTCACCGAGGCGGATCTCGCGGCGGCGGACGCCCGCCTGCGCGGCCTCGAACCCGCCGGGTGACCCGGGAGCCCGGTGCGGCTCAGGCGGTCACCGTGTCGCGGCCCCCGCGCACGCGGCGCGCCTTGCGCCTGCGGGCCTCGGTGCCGCCGGCCAGTGCCGCCCGCAGGGTCGGGTGGATCTCGAAGCCCTGATCGAGGCCGGTGAGGTGCAGGATGCGCGCCACCTGCGCGCGCAGGCCGATCAGCCGCAGCGGGATGCCGAGGACGATCGCCCGGTGGCGGACGTCGACCAGGACGGCGACCCCGGCGGCCCCGCAGAAGGACACCCCGCCCATGTCGATGACCGCCAGAGGGGTCCCGGGGCGCAGCGCGCCGAGCAGGCGCTCGCGCAGGGCCGGCGCGGTGGCGATGTCGATCTCGCCTTCGAGGTGGAGGAGGGTGTGCGCGGGCCGCCGTACGGTGGCGACACCGACCTCAGGGGCGCCCACACGCCGGGAGGGGCCGAACACGGTGGTCATCCAGGGCTCCGATCGTCCGCGGACAGGAAAGGGCACGGGGCGTGCCGAAGGCGGCACGGCGGCGTGCGGGGTCCCGGAACGGACGGGGGCGGACCGCGGGGGCCGCGCCTGCGGGCGAAGGTGTGCGGGGGAGGTGCGGAGTCGTCATGGCACCCCCGTGGCCGTGGTCCGGCGTGGCGGGCACACCTCGGGATCGGGATGTCGTCGTTCCGGGTCCCTGCATTCTACGCCTGCCGGCCGTCGGCGACACTGCCGCCGGCGACAGGATCGCCTGCCGGACCGCGCGTGCCGCGCGGGGGAGACCGGAAAAAGTGTGGCCTGATGGCCAGGGGATGCTTACGGATTGTGCACTGCACAACGCGCCGCGCATCCGGCCGGGGCGGCGGCGGAGCAGACCGCCCGGTCGGGCGCGGCGGCGAGAGCCAGTTCAGCGGATCCCCGGCCGCGGGCCCCGGGCAGTACCGGGGGCTCCGGGGCGGACCGGCGGCCGCGCGGCACCGACGTGTTTTTGCGCTGGTCGGGGCGGGGGCGGAGGAAAGCGCACCCTTGACCGGCCGTGAGGCCCGAATTACGGTCTAGACCGCACTGGCGGACACGGATTCCGGGCCGTCCCCGCGCTCCCCGCTCCCCCTCGCCGCGCTCCTCCGCCGTGCGATCCCCCCGACGGCCGGCGCGGTGCTATCCGAAGGACCTGGACATGACCATCAGACGGAAACTCCTCTCCGCCGCGGCCGGCGTGGCCCTCGCCCCCTTCGTCTTCGCCCTCCTGCCCGCCGGGACCGCCAACGCCCACGGCTACGTCTCCTCGCCCGCCAGCCGCCAGGCCCAGTGCGCGGCGCGGACGGTGCCCTGCGGCGACATCCAGTGGGAGCCGCAGAGCGTCGAGGGCCCCAAGGGCCTGACGAGCTGCAGCGGCGGCAACGGCCGGTTCTCCGAGCTGGACGACGACTCCAAGGGCTGGCGGGTCCACCCCGTCAGCGGATCGATGAACTTCACCTGGACCATCACCGCCAACCACCGCACCAGCACCTGGGAGTACTTCGCCGGTGGCCGGCGCCTCGCCAGCTTCGACGACGGCGGTGCCCAGCCGCCCTCCACGGTGACCCACAACGTCAGCCTCAGCGGACTCAGCGGCCAGCAGAAGATCCTCGCGGTGTGGAACGTCTACGACACCGCCAACGCCTTCTACGCCTGCATCGACGTCAACGTCGGCTGAGGCCCGCGTCCGGGGGCCGTCCGCCCGAGGCGGCCCCCGTCCGGTCCCGGAGGCGTCAGCCCTGGACGGACAGGTGCACGGCCAGGGCCAGGCCGGCCGCGCAGATCGCGTAGCGCAGCGGCGCGGCCGGCAGCCGCCGCACCAGCCACGGCCCGATCCACGCGCCCACCAGCGACCCCGCGCACAGGGCGGTGGCGGCCGGCCAGTGGACCGGGCCGATGGCGGCGAACACCGCGGCCGCGATGAGGTTCGCCGACCCGGTGGCGATGTTCTTGGCCGCGTTCGTCCGCGCCAGGGACTGCGACCACACCGTGGACAGCAGCGCGAGCATCAGCACCCCGGCCGCGGCGCCGAAGTACCCGCCGTAGACGGCCACCGCGAAGGCGGCGACCCCTGTGACGGGCCCGATCCCGTCGCCTCCGCGGTGGGACAGGGCCGCACGCAGCCGCTGGCCGAAGAGGAGCATGATCGACGCCCCGCCGATGAGCCAGGGCACGATGCTCTGGAAGAGCTCCGGGGGAGTGGACAGCATCAGGGCCCCGCCCGCGGCGCCGCCCGTCGCGGTGATCAGGCAGAGGCGGCGCAGCCGCCCCCACTGGCCCGTCAGTTCGGGGCGCGACCCCATCACGGCGCCGAGCGTCGATCCGGTCAGGGACACGGTGTTGGTCACGTTGGCGGCGACCGGCGGCAGCCCCACGGCCAGCAGCGCCGGATAGGAGACCAGCGACGCCAGCCCGGCGATGCTGCCGGTCAGGCCGGCGCCGACCCCCGCCACGACGAGGAGCGCCAGCTCCCACGGGCCCAGGATCACAGCGGCATGGCGGCGGGCGGGCCGGAGCGGCGGGTGCGGGTATCGGGGGCGCGGTCGCGGGAGATCATCGGGGTCCAGTCTCCTCCAGGGCGCCCGGCGCCGATGCGCCGGGGTGGCCCCCGGCAGGTCAAGCGCGGGTGATATCTCGGCGCGGGTCCGGTCAAACCCGTGATCCGGGGTGGACGCCGGGTAGCCCGTTCGGCATACCGGGCTCACACGGAGACGGCATGCCGGTCCGGTCGGAATCCGCCTTCGGGTGGGAGAACGATTCGGGGAGTTGATGCCTGATGGCGCCACAGCGCTCAGCGCAGGAGTTCATCGGCCATAGGCTGCTGGACGAGGAGGGCCACAACGTCGGCAAGATCGAGCAGGTCTACTTCGACGACGAGACGGACTCGCCCAAGTGGGTGTCCGTGCAGATCGGGATGCTCGGCCACCGGCACAGCTTCGTCCCCCTCCAAGGGGCGCGCATCACTGAGGACGACCTGACCGTCCCCTTCGACCGCGAGACGATCAAGGACGCCCCCCAGTTCGATGCCGAGCAGCACCTGTCGATGGACGAGGAGAACCGGCTCTACGAGCACTACGGTGTGAAGGTGCCGGGTCCCCGGGCCGCCGCGGAGGGCGACTTCGCCACGGATCCCGGCGGTGCGGCCGACACCGCGCCGACCAGCGCGGACATCGCCGATCGCGAGCGCCTGGACACCGACATGGACATCGGTGCGGCCGACGCCGAGTCCGGAATGGACAACGCCGAGGACGTCACGGTCATCCGCTCGGAGGAGCGCGCCCACATCGGCGTGGAGAGCACCGAGAGCGGACGCGCCCACGTGCGCAAGACCGTGGAGTCCGAGCACTTCCAGCAGGACGTCCCCGTCTCCCACGAGGAACTGCGCATCGAGCACGTCCCCATCAGCGACGCCGACCGCGCGGCGGACGCCAGCGGCCGGATCGAGGAGGAGGACGACGAGTTCGTCCTGCACGCCGAGAAGCCGATGATCTCCAGGGAGACGGTGCCGGTCGAGAAGGTGCGCATCACCAAGGAGACGGTCACCGAGGAGGAGAGCGTCGAGGGCGACATCCGCAAGGAGCGCATCGACGTCGACCGCGACATGGAGCCGGGCATGGAGGGCTCCCGCGAACGGCGCGACGACGAGCCCGGCCCGCCCCCTCCACCGCCGCCGCCTCCCGGCGCCTGAAGACGGGGCGCGGAGGGGCCGGAAGCCCTTCCGTTGCCCTCTGGCCCCGCGGTCGTGGCGGGGTCGTATCCTCCCTGCTGAGCTGGGCGCGGAGGGGCCGGAAGCCCTTCCGTTGCCCTCTGCCTCCGGGGTGTGTGCCCGGGTGAGCTGGGCGCGGAGGGGCCGGAAGCCCCTCCGTTGCCCTCTGGCCCCGCGGTCGTGGCGGGGTCGTATCCTCCCTGCTGAGCTGGGCGCGGAGGGGCCGGAAGCCCTTCCGTTGCCCTCTGCCTCCGGGGTGTGTGCCCGGGTGAGCTGGGCGCGGAAGGGTCGGAAGCCCTTCCGTTGCCCGTTTTCTCCACGGATGTTCGACGGCCGCCGGAGGGGTTTTCGCGGCGGATCCGCGGATAGCGGATGCCGTAGGGAGTTCGATGAGGACGACGCACCCCATCGGCGATGGCGAGGTTCACGGTTCGCCGAGCAGGGATCCCCGGTCGCCGAGCGGGACGCGTCGACCGGCCACCGGCCGCCGCTCCCTCGCCCGGCCACAACGCGCCGGGGACCGTGACTCCGGGCCCGCGCGGCCGCGGCTCCTGGGGGCGGTCATCGGACTCCGCGCGGATGCGCGTGCGAAGGTAGGGGGATGAATCCCTCTGCCACCGCCCGGGCGCGGGCGGCCCTCGCGGAACTGCCCGCGGAGATCGCCACCACCGACCCCGACATCCTCGCCGGCTACGCCCGCGACCAGTCGCAGTTCACCCCGTCCGAGACGCCCGCGGCGATGCTCGCACCCCGCACGACGGCCGAGGTCGCGACCGCCATGACCGCCCTGCACCGGCACGGCGTCCCCGTGGTGCCGCGCGGCGCGGGCAGCGGCCTGAGCGGGGCGGCCAACGCCACCGCTGATTCCGTCGTCCTCAGCCTCCACCGGATGGACGCCATCCTGGAGGTCGACCCCGCGAACCGGCTGGCGGTCGTCCAGCCCGGGGTCGTCACCGCCGCGCTCCGGGAGCGCGCGAGCGGCGCCGGACTCGCCTACCCGCCCGATCCCGGCAGCGTCGAGTTCGCCACGATCGGCGGCAACGTCGCGACCAACGCGGGCGGCATGTGCTGCGTCAAATACGGCGTGACCGGCGACTTCGTCCTCGGCCTGGAAGTGGTCCTCGCCGACGGCCGCGTCGTCCGGACCGGCCGGCGCACGGTCAAGGGGGTCGCCGGGTACGACCTCACCCGCCTCTTCGTCGGTTCGGAGGGCACGCTCGGGGTGATCACGGAGGTGACCGTGCGCCTGGTCCCGGCGCCCCGGCCCGCCCACACGCTCGTGGCGTCCTTCGCGGCGCTGCCCGACGCGGGCCGCGCCGTCACCGCCGTCGTCGAGGACGGCCTCACCCCCTCGATGATGGAGATCCTCGACCGCACGACGGTGCGCGCGGTCGACGCGATGTCGGGGATGGGGCTCGGCGACGAGGTGCACGCGCTGTTGCTGATCCAGAGCGACGATCCCGACGCCGCCGAGGTCCTGGCCCGTGTGGAGCACCTGTGCGAACGGCACGGGGCCGTCGACGTCGCCATCAGCGCGGACCGGGCCGAGGGGGCGATGCTGCTGGAGGCCCGCCGGCTCGCCCTCCCCGCGCTGGAGCGTTTGGGTGACTGGCTGCTGGACGATGTGTCGGTGCCGCGCTCCCGGATCGCGGAGCTGATCGCGTTCGTCGAGGAGGTCGCCGCGCGCTCGGGCCTGACCATCGGGGTGTTCGGGCACGCGGGCGACGGCAACCTGCACCCCACGATCGTCTTCGACGACGCCGACCCCGCCGCCCGGGCCGCGGCGCGCGGCGCGTTCGACGAGATCACCGAGCGGGCGCTGCACCTGGGCGGCACCATCACCGGGGAGCACGGTGTCGGCCGGCTGAAGAGCGGGTGGCTCGCCGTCGAGCAGGGGCCCGTGGGCATGGACCTGCACGCGTCGGTGAAGGCGGCCCTGGACCCCGCGGGGATATTGAACCCCTGCGCCGTGATGCCGCGGGAGGCGGCCGGGAGCCGCTGACGGCGGGGCCGGAACCGGACACGCGCGGCGGTCCCGCGGCCGCCGGCCGCGGTGCGCCGGTTCGGCCGCCCGGGCGGGACGGCCCAGGCCGGCGGTGCCGCCGGGCCTCGGGTGCGGGGCCGCCGCGCGTACCCGCCTCTCCGTTAACGCGCCGGACCGCCCGGGCGGTTCACGCGCGTGGGCCGGGCGCCCGTTGCCGCGGCGGGTTCCGCTAGGGTCGCCATGATCGTCGCCGCCGCGGCGATCGGCCCGCCGGCCCTCCCGGCCGCGGCCGACGGCGGACCGGATCCGCATCCAGGTCGGCGGGGGACCCCTTGTACCCGATCCCCTTGGAGCACACCCATGCTGAAACGACGCCGATTCATGGCGGCCGGCGCGGCGACGGTCGGAGTCGCCGGCCTCGCTCTCGCCGGCAAGGCCGCGCTCGACCGCGGTCCCACGGCGGCCACTCCCGCGTCGGCCTCCGGAACCGCCGGGGAGTTCCCGCGCACCCTCGCGGAGTCCGCGTCGCCCGGCTCCGGGCCGGTCCGCCCCGACATCCGGTTCGACCACGTCGCGGTCCGGCTCACCGAAGGGGCCGAGCCCGGCGCCCGGATCGGGTTCACGGACGAGTCGGGGGACACCTCGTGGCAGCCCGTCCACTTCGGTGAGCACGCGCGCGACGACGTCGCCGCGGCCCCGGCCGCGGTGGTGGCCGTCCCGGAGGGCACCGTCGGCTACGAGGTGCGGACCGACGGCGCCGACGCCGCCGCCACCGCCATCAACACCCGCGACGGCGAGGGCGTGCCGGCCTCGGGCCCCGAGACCGGGACGCTGCGGGCACCGGAGTCCACCCGAGCGGAGGGCTCCGGCATCCGGTTCCTGACCCGCGCCGGCTGGGGTGCGGACGAGTCGCTGCGGTTCGACGAGGACGGCAACGACCTGTGGCCGGCCGAGTTCTACCCGGTGCAGACGATCACCGTGCACCACACCGCCATGGCCGTCGGCGACGACCCCGCCGCGGCCGTCCGCGCCGTGTACCAGCTGCACGCGGTCGAGCAGGCGTGGGGCGACATCGGCTACCACCTGCTCATCGACCCCGACGGCAATGTGTACGAGGGCCGCCACTCGGGCGAGGACGACATCCCGGTGTTCGACGGCCCGCCGGACGGGACCGGTGCCCGCCCGGTGACGGCCGGCCACGTCGCCGGGTTCAACTCCGGCAACATCGGGATCTGCCTGCTCGGCGACTTCACCGAGGCGCTGCCCGCACAGGCGGCGCAGGACAGCCTGGTGGAGGTGCTGTCGGTGCTGTGCGCGTACACCGGGGTGCACCCGACCGACGACGTGGACTACGTGAACCCCGTCAACGACCAGACCATCACGGTGCAGGGGATCTCCCGGCACCGCGACTGGCTGGACACCGAGTGCCCCGGCAACACCTTCGCCGAGAACTTCGACGAGGTGCGCGACCGCGTCGCCGCGATCATCGGGTAGGGCCGAGGGGAGTCCGAGGGTGGGCGCGCGATGGGCGGCGAGTGGCATTCCGTCGGCCGGCGCCGCCCACCCGGCGGGACCGGCGCGGTTAGGGTGATCCCGGTCGCACGGCGCCGAGCGCCGCGGCCCGGTCGGCGCGGCACCCGCGGACCGACCGTGACCGAGCCATCAGGGGTTTCCGCGCTAGGAGTCCCGTATGACCGCTCCGCCTCCGCCGCCAGACCGGCTGGACTCGCTCACCGGCCTCCGCTTCGTCCTCGCCGTCCTGGTCTTCTTGACCCATGCCCTGGAGACCGCCAGGTTCTTCGCCGACGACGCCCTGAACGACCTCGGGGTGATCGCGCCCTACGGGATCGCCTCGCTGTCGTGCTTCTTCGTCCTCAGCGGGTTCGCCCTGACCTGGTCGGCGCCGAAGAACGACACCGCCGCCCGCTTCTGGCGCCGCCGCGTGGTGAAGATCTTCCCGAACCACGTCATCTCCTGGACGCTGACCCTGGTGCTGATCGGCGCGGTCTTCGGCCCGCTGCCGATGCTGGGCCCGCTGCCCGACCCCGGCCCGGCGCTGGCGAACCTCGCCCTGGTCCAGACCTGGATCCCGGTGCCGTCCTACCTGCTCAGCGTCAACGGGATCTCCTGGTCGGTGTCGGCCGAGCTCTTCTTCTACCTGGTCTTCCCGCTGCTGATCGGCCCGCTGCGGCGCATCCCGGCCCGCCACCTGTGGTGGTGGTTCGGGGGTGTCGCCGCGGCCGTCGCCGCCGCGCCGGCGCTCATCGACACCGCGATCGACGGCCCGGCCTGGCCGCTGTGGCCGCCCCTGACCTTCACCGAGACCTGGCTCGTGTACTTCATGCCGGTGGTCCGGCTGCCCGAGTTCCTGCTCGGCGTGGTGCTCGCCCTCATCGTCCGGGCCGGGCGCTGGCCCGGTATCGGACCCTGGACGGTCGCCGCCGCGACGGGCCTGGTCTACCTGGCGACCCTGGCCC
The DNA here is from genome assembly GCF_042653925.1 of Nocardiopsis mangrovi. Lineage (NCBI taxonomy): Bacteria > Bacillati > Actinomycetota > Actinomycetes > Streptosporangiales > Nocardiopsidaceae > Nocardiopsis > Nocardiopsis mangrovi. The sequence goes on along the minus strand of NZ_JBHSFQ010000041.1, from coordinate 15,741 downwards.
TGCCGCCCATCTACGGCCGCAGCGGGGTGCTCATCATCGCGCTGTGCCTGCTGATCCCGCTCCTGGCCGTGCGCGATGCGCGGGGCACGCCGGGGTGGCTGCGGCACCCGGCCGTGGTCGCCTTGGGCGACGCGTCCTACGCCATGTACCTCCTGCACTATCCGGTCATGGCGGTCACCCGGCACCTGGTCGGCCCGGGGCGCGATGTCGGGCTCCTCGAGGGGTCGCTGATCATCGCGGGCATGTTCGTCGTCTGCCAGCTGCTCGCGGTCGCCATGTTCCGCTATGTCGAGAACCCGCTGGTCCGCCGCTACTCGCGGCCGGTGTCCGACCGTGCGCCCCGGGTCTGAGCCGCGGCCGGCCGGGCGGCCGCGCCCTCCTCGGGCCCGGCGGCGCGGTCGATGAGCGACAGCAGCGGCGCGGTCAGGCACGTGGTGATCAGCGTCATCCCCAGCAGGGCGGCGAACAGCGGGGGGCTGAGGATACCCGCGCTGAACCCCGCCTGGAGGACCACGATCTCGGTCAGGCCGCGGGTGTTCATCAGCGCGGCCAGCCGCAGGCCGGTGGCGTGCGACTCCCCGCCCAGGCGCCCGCCGAGGTAGCCGGTGGCGGTCTTGACCGCGATGGCCAGCAGGGTCACCGCCCCCATGACCGACCACGGCATGCCGCCGAGCGGACCGGAGACGATGGTGACCCCTGTGACCAGGAAGAACACGGGCATCAGCCGGTCGCCGATACGCGCCACCCGGCCCACGGCCGCGGACCACGGCGCGCGGTCGGAGTCGGCGGGGACCATGAAGCCCACGGCGAAGGCGCCGAACAGCGAGGTGAGACCGAGGTGCTCGGTGGCCGAGGCGACCATGAGGGTGGCCGCCGCCAGGAGCACGGCGGTGGCCGCCGGCGACCGGGCGCAGAACGCTCCGGCCGGGCCGCCGGCCAGGAGTGGCCGGACGAGCAGGACCGCGGCGACGCATCCCGCCAGGACCGCGGACGGCACGGCGAGGTCGCCGCCCGATCCGCCCACCGCGACCGCGAGCAGCAGCCAGGCCGGGACGTCCATGACCACCGCCGCCTGGAGCGACAGCCGGCCCGCGGTGGTCGCCGTCATGCCGCGGTCGGCGAGGATGCGGGCCAGGACCGGGACCGCCGTGACCGCGAAGGCCACCGCCAGCAGCAGGACGAAGGACGACAGCGGGGCGTCGCCGCGCAGTGCGGCCCCGCCGGAGCGGTCGATCCACAACGCGGCCGCGGCCCCCGCCGCCAGTGCGGGCAGGAAGGAGGTCGAGGCCACCCACACCACCGCGCGGTTCCCGGTCGCGCTCCCGCGGGCGCGCAACTCGTGGGCGATGCCCAGGAGGAACAGCATGAGCCCGGCGTGGCCCACGTGCCGCAGCGCCGCCAGCACGTGGGCGGGGAGCAGGGTGTCGAGGACGCCGTGCCCGGCCAGCGCGACGACGACCGGGCCCAGGACCAGCCCGACCGCGATCTCCCCGATCACCGGGGGCTGGCGGATGGCGCGGAAGGCGGCGCGGCCCGCCCACGCCAGCAGCAGGACGGCGGCGAGCGCCGCCGCGGTGTGCGCCGCGTCGGCGAGCGAGGGGACGGACACGGTCAGCGCTCCGTTCGCGCGCGGCCGGTCATCGGACCATGAGCCCGGTGATGGTCTTCAGCGACCGGACCTCGACCGGCCCGAGCCGGGCGTCGGGCACCCGCGCGGCGATCTCGGCGGCGCGGTCGTCGCTCGCGCATTCGACGAGGTAGTAGCCGCCGAGGTACTCCTCGGACTCGGTCAGGGGGCCGTCGGTCACCTCGACCGCGCCGTCGCGCAGCCGTACGGTGCGCGCCGCCGAAGGGACCGAGAGCACGGCGCCGTCGATGTGCTCGCCGCTCGCGATGATCGACCGGGTGAACGCTATGTGCTCGTCCAGGCGCCGGTCGCGTTCGGACTGGGGCAGGGTGGCCCAGCGCCCGGCATTGGTCGGAATGAGGATCAGATAGCGCACATCGGGTCCTTTCGATTCGGACGCGGGCCGGCCCGGTACGGAAAAGGCGCGGAAGGTCCACCGGATATTCGAACGGAACGCGGAGACGATTGTCAATGAATTCCCGTTCGTATTCCGCTGCTGTTTCGGGTGCGTGTGGGGGTTTCCCGGCGATGGGCGCCCGGTGGAAACGCGGAACTGTTTTCGATTGCGGTGGATCGATAATCTGAAGACGCCGGGGTGCGGGATCGGCCGACGGGATCTCCGGTGCGCAGGCGCGGGCCGTCCGCTTCCGGTCGGCGATCCCCCATCCGGGTTCGCTCTCCCGGGCCGCTTCCTCCCGATCCCCTTCCCCCGAATTCTCCGAAATCGACGGGTCCGGTGAACGATTATGCTGACACTCGGCCTGAACGGGAATTTCTCGGCCGAGGACACCGATCTGGTGCCCGACATGCTGGAATTCTTCTTCCACGACGCCTCGGCGTGCCTGGTGAGGGACGGAGAGCTGATCGCCGCGGTCGAGGAGGAACGGCTCAACCGGATCAAGAAGACCACCAAGTTCCCGGTCAACGCCATCCGCGCCTGCATGGCCACGGCCGGGGTCGCCCCGGCCGACATCGACGCCGTGGGCTACTACTTCCGCGAAGACCACATGGACGCCGTGCTCGACCAGCTCTACACCGAGGCCCCGGAGATCCCGGTGCGGCACTCGCGGAGGCTCATCAAGGACCGGCTCAAGGCGGAATTCGACTGGGACCTGCCCGACGACCGGCTCATCTACACCCCCCACCACGTCGCGCACGCCACGTCCTCGTTCGTGCGATCCGGCATGGCCGACGCCCTGGTCGTGGTCATGGACGGCAGCGGCGAAACCGAATCGGGCACCGTGTTCCGCGCCGCGGGCGGCCACCTGGAGAGCCTGGCCGTCTACCCCAGGGCGCTCTCGCTGGGCGGCCTCTACCTCAACGCCACCACCTTCCTCGGCTACAGGTTCGGCGACGAATACAAGGTCATGGGGCTCGCGCCCTACGGCGACCCCGACCGCTTCCGCGACGTCTTCGCCGAGCTGTACACCCTGGGGGACAAGGGCGGCTACGAGATCCACCACAGCGCCGCCGTCCCCAACCTGATCGGGCCGGCGTTCGCCGCGGCCGGGGTGGCCCCGCGGCGCAGGGACGCCCCGTTCACCCGGGACCACAAGGACCTCGCGGCCGGACTCCAGGCGTGCGTCGAGGAGATCGCGCTGCACGTGCTGCGCCACTGGGCCGCGGCCACCGGCCTCACCCGGCTGTGCTTCGGCGGCGGGGTCGCCCACAACAGCAGCCTCAACGGTGCCGTCCTGCGCTCGGGGATCTTCGAGCACGTATTCGTCCACCCGGCGTCGCACGACTCCGGCGCCGGCGACGGCGCCGCGCTCGCCGCCCAGCGCGCGCTCGGCGGCCCCCTCCGCCCCGTCGCGCGCCTGCGCGGCGCGGCCGTGGGCCCCGGCCTCGGATCCGCCGCCGAGATCGAGGCCCAGATCGCCTCCTGGAGCCCGCTGGTCGCGGCCGAGCGCCCCGGCGACATCGTCGACACCACCGCGCGGCTGCTGGCCGGCGGCGCGGTCGTCGGCTGGGCCCACGGGGGCTCGGAGTTCGGACCCCGGGCGCTGGGCAACCGCAGCATCCTCGCCGATCCGCGGCCCCAGGAGAACCGGACCCGGATCAACGCCATGGTCAAGAAGCGCGAGGGCTTCCGGCCCTTCGCGCCGGCGGTCACCGCCGAGGCGGCGGCCCGCTACTTCGACCTCTCCGCCACCGGAGCCGACCACGACTTCATGTCCTTCGTCGTGCCGGTGCGCGAGGAGCACCGTGCCACCCTGGGCGCGGTCACCCACGTCGACGGCACCGCGCGCGTGCAGGTGGTCGACCCGCGGGCCAACGAGCGGTTCCACCGCCTCATCGCCCGGTTCGGCGAGCTCACCGGCACGCCCGTGCTGCTCAACACCTCGTTCAACAACAACGCCGAACCCATCGTGCAGAGCGTCCACGACGCCGTGACCGGGTTCCTGACCACGGAACTCGACTACCTCGTCGTCGACGACCTCCTGGTCCGGCGCACCCCCGAGGCCCCCCTCGGGTTCGGCGGCTTCGCGCTGCGGTTCCGGCCGGTCACCCGGCTGGCCAGGCGCGTGCGGGCCCTGGCCTCCGGCGCGCGGGCGGTCACCCACGAGATCCACCTCGACTACTCCACCGGGCCGCGCGCCCGGGTGTCGCCCGAGGTGTTCGACCTGCTGGAGCACGCCGACCCCGCCCGGCCCATCGCCGGCCCGGGCGGCGACCCCGGCCCGGCCGTCATGGCCGAGCTGTTCGAGCTGTGGCAGCGGAGGTTCTTCGAGCTGCGGCCCCTGTGAGGGCCGCCCACACGAGAGGACCCCGATGAGCCGCCTGGGCATCGACATCGGCGGGACCAAGGTGGCGCTGCGCGTCGAGGGCGAGGGCCGGGAGCCTTTTTCCACCTCGTTTCGCTGGCCGAGTGCCGCGCCCGGCGACCCCCGGCCCGACCTCGCCGCCCTCGCCGCGGCGGTGGGCCGGCTGCGCGACGCGTGGGGCGGCGGGATCGAGGGCGTCGGCGTCGCGTCGCCGGCCACGCTCGACGCCTCCGGCCGGGTGGCGGCCTGGCCCGGGCGGTCCGGCTGGGTCGGCGCCGACCTGCGATCGGCGCTGCTCGCCCTCGTCCCCGGTGCCCCTTTGCGCTGTGCCGACGACGGCGATCTCGCCGCTGTGGCCGAGGCCCGCGCGGCCGGAGCCGCCGACCTCCTGTACGTGGGAGTGGGCACCGGTGTGGGCGGGGGCATCGTGCTCGGGGGCCGGCCCTGCCCCGGGGCGCGCCGCGGGTCGTTCGAGATCGGCCACCTGCCGGTCGACCGGTCGGGGCCGCGGTGCGACTGCGGCCGGGTCGGCTGCCTCCAGGCGGCCGCATCGGGCCCCGCCTTCCTGCGGCGCGCGGCGCGGCTGCGGGGGCGCGACACCGGCTTCGCGGAGCTGCGCGACTCCCTGGCGGCCGACCGGCCCTGGGCGGTGTCCGCAGTGGCCCCGGGGTGCGACGCCCTGGCCGCGGCGGTGGTGGGCGTGGGTGAGCTGCTGCGGCCCTCCGTGGCGGTGATCGGCGGCGGGTTCGCCGCCGCGATGCCGGAGCTGGTCGCGCTGGTGGATGAGCGCACCGCGGCCCTGGCCCGTCCGGGGCACGCGGTGCCCGAGGTCCGGGCGGCCGCGCTCGGCGGGTGGTCGTCCCTGCACGGTGCGGTGCAGGCCGCCGCGGCCGACCCCGCGGCCGATTGATCAGCCGGGTACGGCCGCGCGCAGCGCGCGTGCCGCGAGCCGGTAGCCCTGGGTGCCCAGACCCGCGATCACGCCGTCGGCCACAGGGGCGAGCACGGACGCGTGCCGGAAGGACTCGCGCGCCCAGATGTTGGAGATGTGCACCTCGATCCACGGGCGCGGATAGGCGGCGAGCGCGTCGCGCAGGCTCCACCCGGCGATCATCAGGGCCCCGGGGTTGATGATGGCCCCGACCGCGCCGTAGTGCTCCTGGAGGGTGCGGATCAGCTCGCCCTCGCCGTCGTGCTGGCGGGCCACCGGCCGCCAGCCGCGGTCGGAGACCTCCTCGGCGACCGCCTTCTCGATGTCGTCGAGGGTGTCGGTCCCGTAGACGCCGACCTCGCGGCGCCCGAGCATGCCCAGGTTGGGGCCGTTCAGCAGCAGTACCTCGTTCACCGCGTCTCCCATCGAAAAAAGGCGGCCGCCCGGCGCGATCCCTTTGAATGTAGGCCCTTCCGGGGGAATTCCGCGACGGAGGACGGGAAATGAGGGGGGTGCCCGTGAATATAGGGGGTTGGAGCCGGCGTGCTCCGTCATTAGGATCCTGAATCCGGCGTCCGGTCGGTGTCGTGCATGCTCACGCGGGGTGGGGTCGTCCTTTCTTCCCGCGCGGATCCGGGCCGGAATTTCCACGTGATTCGACCGTCCGATTGTCGGAATGAAGCTGGAGTGGGCTGATATGAACCCTGGATCGGATCGACGGTCCGCATTTCCGGCGTGGCCCCAATACGGCCACGAGGAACGCGAAGGGCTGATCCGCGCGCTGGAGCAGGGCCAGTGGTGGCGCATGGGCGGGTCCGAGGTCGACGCGTTCGAGCAGGAGTTCGGCGACCACCACGGCGCCCCGCACGCGCTGGCGGTCACCAACGGCACACACGCCCTGGAACTGGCGCTGGAGGTCCTCGGCGTCGGCGCCGGCGCCGAGGTCATCGTGCCGGCCTTCACGTTCATCTCCTCCTCCCAGGCGGTGCAGCGGCTGGGCGCGGTCGCGGTGCCCGTCGACGTCGACCCCGACACCTACTGCATCGACCCCGCGGCGGTCGAGTCCGCGATCGGCCCCCGGACCCGCGCCATCATGCCGGTGCACATGGCCGGCCACTTCTGCGACATGGACGCCCTCGCGAAGCTCTCCCTGGACTCCGGGGTCCCCCTCATCCAGGACGCCGCCCACGCCCACGGCGCGCGCTGGCAGGGCAGGCGCGTCGGCGAACTCGGCTCGATCGCCGCGTTCAGCTTCCAGAACGGCAAGCTCATGACCGCCGGCGAGGGCGGCGCCGTCCTCTTCCCCGACGCCGGCTCCCACGCCGCCGGCTTCCTCCGGCACAGCTGCGGGCGGCCCCGCACCGACCGCGCCTACTTCCACCGGACCTCGGGCTCCAACTTCCGGCTCAACGAGTTCTCCGCGGCCGTGCTGCGCGCGCAGCTGGCCCGGCTGGAAGACCAGATCGACGTCCGCGAGCAGCGATCGCCCCTGCTCGACCGGTTGCTCGCGGACATCCCCGGCGTCCAGCCCCAGGCCCGCGACCCCCGCTGTGACCGCAACCCCCACTACATGGCGATGTTCCGCCTGCCCGGGATCGGCGAGGACGCCCGCAACGCCGTCGTCGACGCCCTGGTCGAACGCGGTATCCCGGCGTTCGTCGCGTTCCGGGCGATCCACCGCACCGACGCCTTCTGGGAGGTCGGCGCGCCCGATGAATCGGTCGAGGACATCGCGCGCCGCTGCCCCAACGCCGAGTCCATCAGCCGCGACTGCGTGTGGCTGCACCACCGGGTCCTGCTGGGATCGCCCGAACAGATCCACACCGCCGCCTCCGCCATCGCCGATGTACTGGACGGGACGTGAGCCCCCGGCGCTCCGCGGCCGGGACCGCCGCGCCGATCCGGGTCGCCCTGGTCGGGCTCGGGTGGGCGGCCACATCGATCTGGCTGCCCCGGCTGCGGCGCCACCCCGGCTTCGCCGTGACCGCCGCGGTCGACCCCGACCCGGAGGCGCGCACGGCCTTCGAGCGGGCCGCGGCGGGGACCCCGCTGTTCCCCGACACCGACGACCTCCCGCCGAGAGCCGCCGACCTCGCCGTGGTCGCCGTCCCCAACCACGCGCACTGCGCCGTGGCCGTCCGCCTGCTGGGCCGCGGCGTGCCGGTCTTCCTGGAGAAACCGGTGTGCCTCGACTCCGCCGAGGCCGACCGGCTGGAGGAGGCCGAACGCGCGTCCGGCGCGGCGCTGCTCGCGGGCAGCGCCGCCCGGCTCCGCGGCGACATCCGGGTCCTGCACGACACCCTGCCGTCGCTGGGGCGGATCCGCCACGTGGAGCTCGCCTGGGTGCGCGCGCGGGGGGTTCCCGACGCCGGAGGGTGGTTCACCCACCGGCGCCTCGCCGGCGGCGGGGCGCTGCTCGACCTGGGCTGGCACCTCCTCGACACCGCGTTGTCGCTCGTGGGGCCGGTGGAGTTCGACGGGATCGTGGGTGCCACCTCCGCCGATTTCGTCAACGCCCACTCGCGGAGGGCCGCCTGGCGGGGCGGCGCCACCGCCGCGCCGCCCGACGGCGACGTCGAGGACACCGCCCGCGGCTTCCTCACCACCCGCCAAGGCGTGTCCATCGCACTGCGGGCGAGCTGGGCGTCGCACCAGCCGCGGGACACCACGACGGTCACGGTCGACGGCAGCGACGGCAGCGCCACCCTCGGCTGCACGTTCGGATTCAGCCCCAACCGCCCCGACCACTCCTCGCTCACCCTCGTCCGCGACGGCCACACCATCGACGTCGCGCTGCCCGACGAGCCCGTGGGCACCGAGTACGACCGGCAGATCGACCTGCTGCCCGACCTGCTCGCCGACCCCGGCGCACCCGGACGGGCGGTGCGCGACGCCCGCCGGATCATCGCGGGAATCGAGGGCCTCTACGTATCGGCCCGCTCCCGGCACCCGCGGGCGAGCGTGCACGCGATCCCTGAGGAGGGATGGGCATGAGCACTGACCCCGACCGGCGGCGCCGGGTGCGTGCGGTCGTCTTCGACCTCGACGGCGTGATCGTCGACAGCTTCGACGTGATGCGCGCGGCGTTCACCGCGGCCTACGCCGAGGTCGTGGGGCCCGGCCCCGCGCCCTTCGCCGAGTACAACCGCCACCTGGGCCGCTACTTCCCCGACATCATGCGGACCATGGGCCTGCCGCTGGAGATGGAGGGCCCGTTCGTCCGCGAGAGCCACCGGCTCGCCCACCGGGTCACGCTCTACGACGGTGTGGTGGAGACCGTCACGGCGCTGCGCGACCGCGGGCTCGGCCTCGCGGTCGCCACCGGCAAGAGCGGGCCGCGCGCACGCTCCCTGCTCGGCGGGCTCGGCGTGCTGGACCTGTTCGACCACGTGATCGGCTCCGACGAGATCCCGCGCCCCAAACCGGCGCCCGACATCGTGGAGCACGCGCTCGCCCTGCTCGGAGAGCGGTCGGCCGACGCCATGATGGTCGGCGACTCCGTGGCCGACCTCGCCAGCGCCCGCGCCGCCGGTGTCACGGCCGTGGCCGCGCTGTGGGGGGAGACCGACCCCGCCGCGCTGCTGCGCGAACGCCCCGACCACGCGCTGCGCTCCCCGGCCGAGCTGCTGGCCTGGTGCCCGGCGCCGGTGTCGGGCGGATAGCGGCCACGAGGAGGGGCGGGATCAACCGGCGCCGGGGCGGGCTCGGGGCATGGCCCGGAGCGCCCCGGCGACCGCCGCCGCGGGGACGTCGCGCACCAGCTCCGCGCCCCGCGGGCCGTCGAGGACGAACGCCAGGCCGGTCGCCGCCTTCTTGTCCCGCCGCATCAATGCCAGCAGCCGGTCGTCCGATACCTCGGCGGGCAGCGCGGTCGGCAGCCCGTAGCCGGCCACCACGTCGAGGTGCTCGCGTTCCCGCTCGGCGCCGATCCGGCCCAGGCGGCGGGCCAGCAGCCCGGCGAACACGGTCCCTACCGCCACGCCCTCGCCGTGCCGCATGGCGAAACCGGTGGCGGTCTCCAGGGCGTGGCCCAGCGTGTGCCCGTAGTTGAGCAGGTGGCGCAGGCCCGAATCGCGCTCGTCGGCCGCGACGATCTCGGCCTTGCGGGCCACGCTCGCCGCGATCTGCTCCGCCACGGGGCGGCCGCGAAGGTCGCCGGCGCCGATGAAATGGCAGCGCGCGATCTCGCCGTAGCCGTTCAGCAGCTCGCGCCGCGGCAGGGTGCCGAGGTAGTCGGTGTCGCACAGCACCGCACGGGGCTGCCAGAAGGCCCCGACCAGGTTCTTGCCCTCGGGGAGGTTCACCGCCGTCTTGCCGCCCACGCCGGCGTCGACCTGGGCGAGGAGCGACGTGGGCAGGTGGACCACCGCGACACCCCGGTGGTACAGCGCGGCGGCCAGGCCCACGGTGTCGGTCACGGTCCCCCCGCCGCAGGAGACGACGGCGTCGTACCTGGTCAGACCGGCATCGACGAACTCGCGGCACAACCGCTCGACGGTCGCCAGGGTCTTGTCGGCCTCGCCGTCGCGGACGGCGATCAGCCGGTACGGCACCCCGGGATCGGGCGCCCATGCGGACGGGCGCGCCGACACCACGGCCACCCGCCGTGCGCCGAGCCCGGCGATCACGCCGGGCAGGCGGTCGCGGACCCCCGCTCCGATCAGCACCGGGTAGGAGCGGTCGCCCAGTGCCACGTCGACCCGGAAGAGGTCGGGGCCGACCGGACGGCCGCCGGTCCGCGCGGAACCGGGCGCTGAGGTGACATCCACGTGCGGCATTCCCTCCGCCGGGCCGCCCACCGCCTTTGCGGACGCCCCCGCGCGGCGGCGGTGCGGCCGAAGGGGGAACGGCATCGGCCATTCCCCTGGAAATGGCCGCCATAGGCCGGTCCATTATTCCCGGCCGGTTCCGAGTGTAGGTGCGAAGGCGACCATCCGACGGTTCGCCATTCCAATATGCACCCACCGCCGGGTAACCGGGAAACGCGCATTCCCCGGAACCGCGTCCGAGAGGAGTACGGACGGCCAGGTGGGGGGTGGATCAGCGAACCGCAGTCGGTGCGATCAGGCAATCCGCGGGCGGTGAATAGGGGGGTCAATTCACCGAAAGGCGCGAGAGACTGCGACCGGCATGTGTTCCGCGGGAATTCGGGCGGGACACACGACCAGGGACACCCGGATCGAACCGGAAGGCGACCCCAGCATGCTCCGTAGCGATCTGATCCGGCCGCTGCCCGACCTGCTGCGGGCCAACGCCGATCGATTCGGCGCGAAGCCGGCCTACAGCGATTCCCGGCGCACCGTCGGCCACGCCGAACTGGAGCGCACCACCCGGTGGCTCGCCGGGCACCTCACCCGGCTCCGGCTGCGGCCGGGCGACCGCGCGGCCATGTGCCTGGGCAACCGGGTCGAGATGGTCGAGAGTTACTTCGGGATCCTGCGGGCCGGGGGCATCGGGGTGCCCGTCGACCCCCGCGGCACCGACTCCGAACTCGCGCACATCCTCGACGACAGCGGCGCCCGCCTGGTGATCACCGACCCCGCTCACGCCGACCGGATCCGCCGGCTCCGCCCCCGCGTGGACCTCATCGTCACCGACCCCGAGCCCGGCGGACCCGCGGCGCCGGCCCGCTACTCCGACCTGATCGGCAGCGGCTCTGAGCCTGGTGAGCCCGGCGGCCCCGCCGCACTGGTCCGCTACTCCGACCTGATCGGCACCGACTCCGGCATCCCCGCGGCCGACGACCTCGGGCTCGACGCCCCGGCCTGGATGCTCTACACATCGGGTACCACCGGCCGTCCCAAGGGCGTGCTGTCCACGCAGCGCAACTGCCTGTGGTCGGTCGCGGCCTGCTACGTCCCGGTGCCCGACCTCTCCGAGCACGACCGCGTGCTGTGGCCGCTGCCCCTCTTCCACAGCCTGGCGCACATCTTCTGCGTCCTGGCGGTCACCGCCGTCGGCGCCACCGCGCGCATCGTCGACGCCCAGTCCGCCGACGACGTCCTGGACGCCCTGCGCGAGGACGACTCCACCTTCCTGGCCGGCGTGCCCACGCTGTACCACCGCCTGATCCGCGCGGCCCGCGATCAGGGCTTCCACGCCTCCGCGCTGCGCATGTGCCTAGTGGGCGGCGCCGTCACCACCGCGTCCCTGCGCGCGTCGTTCGAGGACACCTTCGGAGTCCCGCTCATCGATGCCTACGGCAGCACCGAGACCTGCGGTTCCATCGCGGTGAACTGGCCCGACGGAGCCCGGGTCGAGGGCTCGTGCGGGCTGCCGGTCCCCGGCCTGGGCGTGCGCCTGGTCGAACGCGATACCGGCGCCGACGCCGCGGCCGGTGACGAAGGCGAGGTGTGGGTGCGCGGCCCCAACGTCATGCTGGGCTACCACGGCCGGCCCGAGGCCACCGCCGACGTCCTGCGCGACGGCTGGTACCGCACCGGCGACCTCGCGCGCCGCGACCAGGACGGCTATCTCACCATCACCGGGCGCATCGACGACCTGATCATCCGGGCCGGCGAGAACATCCACCCCACCGAGATCGAGAACGTCCTGCGGACGGTCCCCGGCGTCGCCGACTCCGCGGTCGTGGGCAGACCGCACGACGTCCTGGGCGAGGTCCCCGTGGCGTTCGTGGTCCCCGACGGCGACGCCCCCGACCCCGGCGCCGTCTTCGCCGCCTGCCGGGAGCGCCTGTCGGCCCACAAGGTTCCCGACGAGCTGTACGAGATCGCGCAGATACCGCGCACCGCCTCGGGAAAGACCCGGCGCCACCTCCTCCGCGCCACCCCCGCGCGGCTGCGCGCCTCCAGCGGTGGACGCCACGACTCCCTGTTCGCGGTCGACTGGGTCCCCCTCACCACCGGCGCGCCGACCGCCGGTGAGCACCCGTGCTGGGCGGCGGCCGGGGCCGGTACGGGGCCCGACGGGATTCCCGGTCTCGCGGTGGGCACCGGGCCGCCCGAGGCGCCCGGCACCGTTGTCCTGCCGGGTTCTTCGGCGTGGTCGGGTCCTGTCGAGTCCGCTCCCCGGCCGGCTGATGTGTCCTCGCGCGGGATGGGGGCCGGGCCTGGTGCCGGGTCTGGTGCGGGGCCTGATGGTCTTCGTGAGCCGTCCGGGGCCCATGTCCCGCCGGGTTCTTCCGCTTGGTCGGATCCCGTCGACCCTGGCCTTCGGTCGGCTGATGCGTCATCGCGTCGGGCGGCGGCCGGGCCGGGTACCGGGCTTGATGGCCCGCCCGAGCCGCCCGGCACCGCCGTCCTGCCCGTTGCCTCCGCACCGCCGGGCTCCGCCGACCTCGCAGCCCGGACCGCCGACACCGTGGGCCGGGTTCTCGACCGGGTCCGGGAATGGGCCGACCACCCGCGGACCGCGTCCACCCGTCTGGTCGTCGTGACCCGGCGCGCCGTGGCAGCCGGTCCCCAGGACGGCCCGCCCGACCCCGTCCACGCCGGGGTGTGGGGGGCGCTGCGCTCGGTCCAGGCGGCCCACCCCGACCGTGCCGGCCTCCTCGTCCTCCTCGACCTCGACTCCGGGTTCCCCACCGCCGATCAGGCCGCCGGCGCCGCCGACACGTCGGGCATCGCGGCCCTGGCATCGGCGGTGGCATCCGGCGAACCCCAGATCGCCGTGCGGGCGGGGGTGGCCATGGCGCCGCGGCTCACACGCGTGCCCGTCGCCGAGTCGCACGCGCCCGCTCCGCCGCTCGCCCCCAGGGGCACGGTCGTCGTCGCCGGCGCCGGCTCCGCCAAGGGCGCGGCGGCGGCCCGCTACCTCGCCGCGGTGCACGGGGCCCGCCGCTTCCTCCTCCTCAGCCCTCGCGGCGCGCGCGACCCCATCGCGGCCGACCTGCGGGCCGACCTCGTGCGCGCCGGAGCCCGGGCCGATCTCGCGGCCTGCGACGCCGCCGACCGGACCGCCGTCGCCGCGCGCCTGGAACGCCTCGAACGGCCCGTCACCGCGGTGGTGTACGCGCCCGACCCCGTCGCACCCGGCACACGCGCCGACCTCATCCGGCGCGTCGTCACAGCGGCCTGGAACCTGCACGACCTCACCCGCGGCTCGGACCCCGCGTCCTTCACCGTGCTCACCGGCAGCGCGGGACTCCTGGGAGCGGCCGGCCACGAGGACACCGCGGCCGCCGAGGCCGCCCTCGAAGCCCTCATGGAGGAGCGCCGCGCCTTCGGCGCCTCCGCCGTGGCCCTGGCCTGGGACCCGGACGAGCCCGGCAACGAGGACGACGACCCCGACCCCGCCGGGGCCGGCCGGCTGACCCTCCACGAGGGCCTGGCGGTGTTCGACGCCGCCCACCGGGCGGGCCGGGCCCACCTCCTTGCCATGCGGCTCGACGCCGACACCCTCCCCGCCTCCGGTGCGCCGCCGCTCCCGCCGCTCTTCGCGCACCTCGTCGACACCCACCAGCCCGCCCGCCCCGACCACGCCGTACGCGACGGCCTGGAACGGCGGCTCCGGTCGCTGTCCGAACGCGAGCGCCGTTACGCGCTCGTGGACTTCGTCCGCACCGAGACCGCACTGGTGCGGGGCGTGCCCGGTGCCCCGCCCGTGCCCGGCGACGTCTCCTTCGCCGATCTCGGCTTCACCTCGGCCACGGGGGTGGCCCTCCGCAACCGGCTGAGCGCCGCCACCGGGCTGCGGCTTCCCGCGACCCTCGTCTTCGACCACCCCACCCCCGAGGGGGTGGCCCGCATGATCGGCGCGCGACTCGCGGGGGCGTCCACGGACGACCCCGCCGACCGCCCCGCCCCTGATCGTCCCCGGACGTCCTCCGCAGACGAGCCGATCGCGATCGTGGCCATGGGGTGCCGGTTCCCGGGCGGTGTCTCCTCGCCGGAGGACCTGTGGCGGCTGGTCGCCGACGGCGTCGACGCGGTAGGGGCGTTCCCGGCGGACCGGGGGTGGGATCTGGGGGCGCTGTTCGACCCTGATCCCGATCATGCGGGCACCTCGTATGTGCGTGAAGGAGGGTTCCTGGCTGACGCGGCGGGGTTCGATGCCGGGTTCTTCGGGATCTCGCCGCGTGAGGCGCTGGCGATGGACCCCCAGCAGCGGCTGTTGCTGGAGGTGTCGTGGGAGACCGTGGAGCGGGCGGGGATCGATCCGTCGTCGCTGAAGGGCCGCGACATCGGCGTCTTCGCCGGAATCATGTCGCACGACTACGCGTCCGGTGCCACCGGTTCCCACGGCAGCGAAGGCCACCTCAGCACGGGCACGGCCGGCAGCGTCGCCTCGGGCCGGGTGGCCTACACCCTCGGCTTGGAGGGCCAGGCCATCACCGTCGACACGGCGTGTTCGTCGTCGCTGGTGGCGATCCACCTGGCGGCTCAGGCGCTGCGGCGGGGCGAGTGCTCCATGGCCCTCGCCGGAGGCGCCACCGTCATGTCCTCCCCGGACTCGTTCGTGGAGTTCTCGCGGCAGCGTGCGCTGGCACCCGATGGCCGGTGCAAGGCGTTCTCGGCGTCGGCCGATGGCACGGGCTGGGCCGAGGGGGTGGGATTGGTGTTGTTGGAGCGGGTGTCGGATGCGCGGCGGAATGGGCATCCGGTGCTGGCGGTGGTGCGGGGGTCGGCGGTGAACCAGGACGGTGCCTCCAACGGGCTGACGGCGCCGAACGGGCCGTCGCAGGAGCGCGTCATCCGCGCCGCGCTGGCCGATGCCGGATTGGGCCCTGCGGACGTCGACGCGGTGGAGGCGCACGGCACCGGTACCCGGTTGGGTGATCCGATCGAGGCGCAGGCGCTGTTGGCGACGTATGGGCGCGGGCGTCCCGCCGACCGTCCCCTGTGGTTGGGGTCGTTGAAGTCGAATATCGGTCATGCGCAGGCGGCTGCTGGTGTGGGCGGGGTCATCAAGGCCGTTATGGCGATGGGCCATGGGCTTTTGCCGCGGACGCTGCACGTCGACGCGCCGTCTTCGGAGGTGGATTGGTCGGCGGGGGCGGTGGAGCTGCTGGCGGAGTCGCGGGAGTGGCCCCGGACCGGTCGGCCGCGCCGCGCCGCGGTGTCGTCGTTCGGGGTGAGCGGCACCAATGCCCACCTCATCCTCGAACACGCTCCCGGACCCGAGCCCGAGCACCCCCGGACGGATGCCACGGCTCCGCTTTCCGGTGTGGTTCCGGTGGTGGTGTCGGGTGTGGGGGTGGAGGGTGTGCGGGCGCAGGCGGCGCGGGTGGGGGCGTGGCTGGGTTCGGGTTCGGGTTCGGTGGCGGGTTCGGCGGGTGCTTCTGGTCTGGCTGATGCCGCGTTGTCGTTGGTGGTGTCGCGTGCGGCGTTGCGGGATCGGGCGGTGGTGGTCGCGGGGGATGCCGATGAGGCCGGGGCTGTGCTGGGGGCGTGGGCCGGGGGTGGTGCCGTTCCGGGTGTGGTGTCGGGGGTGGCGGATGTTTCTGGTCGGTTGGTGTT
>NZ_JBHSFQ010000040.1:0-47263 GCF_042653925.1 Nocardiopsis mangrovi | reverse complement strand
CGCGGAGGAGGGGTGCGTCGTCGACTTCGCCGCTGAGGACCCCATCGTCACCGACGGTCCCTACGGCGAGACCCACGAGCTGTTCAACGGCTTCTGGATCATCCAGACCGCCGGCAGGGACGAGGCCATGCAGTGGGCGAAGCGGGCTCCGCTCGGGGCCGGCTCGAAGCTGGAGGTCCGCCGGGTCACCGACGAGAGCGACTTCGCGGACTTCTCCGACAACGAGTACGTCCAGAAGGAGCAGGGCTGGCGCGAACAGCTCGACCAGCAGTGAGCGACGAGACACGGCGCAGCGTCGAGGCGATCTGGCGCATCGAGGGCGCCCGCGTCGTCGCCACCGTCGCCCGGATGGTGGGCGACGTCGGCCTCGCCGAGGACCTCGCCCAGGACGCGCTCGCCGACGCGCTCTCCCAGTGGCCGGAGTCCGGCGTCCCGCGCAACGCGGGCGCCTGGCTCACGGCCGTGGCCAAGCGCCGGGCGATCGACGGCTGGCGCCGGCGCGAACGCCTCGACGAGCGGTACCGGACCATCGCCCGCGAACTGGAGGACACGGCGGAGGACGAGTGGGAGCCGATCGGCGACGACGTGCTCAAGCTCGTCTTCGCCGCCTGCCATCCGGTCCTCTCCCGCGAGGCGCAGGTGGCGCTGACACTGCGGATCGTCAGCGGTCTGACCAGCGATGAGATCGCGCGGATGTTCCTCGTGCCGGTGTCGACGATGCAGCAGCGCATCGTGCGCGCGAAGAAGACGCTCACCGCGGCCCGGGTGCCGTTCGAGGTGCCCGAGCCGCACGAGTGGGGCGGGCGCCTGGCCGGCGTGCTCGCGGTCGTCTACCTCGTCTTCACCGAGGGCTACGCCGCGACATCGGGAGACCGGTGGATCCGGCGGGACCTCGCCGACGAGGCGCTGCGGCTGGGCCGGATGGTGGCGGCGCTGACCCCGCGCGAGCCGGAGGCGCACAGCCTGGTCGCTCTCATGGAGCTCCAGGCGTCCCGCTTCGCGGCCCGGGAGAGTCCCGGCGGCGACCCGATTCTCCTCGCCGACCAGGACCGGGGCCGCTGGGACCGCGGCCAGATCACGCGGGGACGCGCGGCGCTCTCCCGCGCCGACGCGCTGGGCCGCGGCCGGGGGCCCTACGCGTTGCAGGCGGCGATCGCGGCCTGCCACGCGCGGGCGGTGAGCGTCGACGCGACCGACTGGGGGGAGATCGTCACCCTCTACGAGGCGCTGGAACAGCTCACGAGGAACCCTGTCGTGACGCTGAACCGCGCCGTCGCGGTGTCGAAGGCGGCGGGTCCGCAGGCCGCGCTGCGCATCGTCGACAAGGAGGTCGACGCCGGCAAGCTCCGCGGCTGGTACCTGCTGCCGAGCGTCCGCGGCGAACTGCTCGCCCAGCTCGGCCGGCCCGACGAGGCCCGCAAGGAGCTGCTCCGCGCCGCCGGCCTCACCGGCAACGAGCGTCAGCGGGCCGTCCTGTTGGAGAAGGCCGCCGCGTTGTGAGCCGCCACGCCGGCCGGAGACCCGTCGGACGGGATCCCGGCCGGCGCGGCAGCGGAAGCTTGTCCTCCCGGAGCGGGGCACGGGTCGGCGGACGCGCCCCGTCCCGGCCGCCCGCACGGCGATCGCGCCGAACGGCGGCCTCGGGGGACTCGCAGGTGGTGCCGGGGCGTGGCAGCCTGGGCCCGTGGGAACCGAGAGCGGGGTGGCGACCGGTGGACGGCCGGTCATGGGGCGGCCGCGGGTGACGTCGCGGGCCGTGCTGGAGCGGCTGGCGTTCGACCTGTTCGCACGGCAGGGGTTCGACGCGACCACGGTCGACGACATCGCAGCCGCGGCGGGAATCGGGCGGCGGACGCTCTTCCGCTACGTCGCCTCGAAGAACGATCTCGTGTGGGGCGATTTCGAGCAGCACCTGGGGAAGCTGCGGAGGCTGCTGGACGCGTCCGATCCGCGGGCTCCGATGACGGACGCGCTGCGCCGGGCCGTCGTGGAGTTCAACCGGTTCGACCCCCGCGAGGTGCCCTGGCATCGGCAGCGTATGGAGCTGATCCTGGGCGTGCCGACGCTCCAGGCCGACGCGACCCTGCGGTTCGCGTCGTGGCGGGCGGTCGTCGCCGGGTTCGTGGCGAAGCGAACGGGCATCGCGCCGTCCGCGATGGTGCCCCGGCTGGCCGGCCACGTCCTCCTCGGGGCCTCCCTCACCGCACACGAACTGTGGCTGGAGGGCGGCCCCGATGCCGACCTCTCCGCCCTGCTCGACACGGCGATCCGGCGGTCGGGCGCGGGGCTGGCCGCACTCCTGGAGGGCTCCGCCACCGCTCCATGACCGGCCACCGGAACGCGACCACCGTGCACGTGAGAAGGAGTGGGCGCGGGGCCGGTGCGGAGGCGGATATCCGTCCTCGGGGATCGGAACGCGCCCCGCGTCCCGCCCCGAGGAGGCTCCCGCCTCGCGCGCCCCTGTCGCAGGGCGGCCGGGAACCGCCGCGGCGCAGGGTCCGCCGCGCCATGGCGGCCGCGATCCCCGAGGGGTTTCTTTTGGCACTCGATGCATTTACGATCCCCTCATACTCCGGAGATGTGAACCACGTCTCACGGTCGTGACCGGTCGCCGCACTGCCCCCGCGGAGGAGACGCCATGACCACCACGACGCCAGAGGGCTCCGCCCCCGCGCCAGGAGCGCGGCTGGCCGATCTGTTCGAGCGCGGGCTCGCCGCCCCCATCTGCCTGACCTGGGAACTCACCTACGCCTGCAATCTCTCCTGCGCGCACTGCCTGTCCAGCTCGGGCCGACGCGACCCGCGCGAGCTGAGCACGGCCGAGGCCAAGGCCGTCATCGACGAGCTCCAGGCCATGCAGGTCTTCTACGTCAACATCGGCGGCGGCGAGCCGACCGTCCGTCCCGACTTCTGGGAACTCCTGGACTACGCCACCGCCCACCGCGTCGGCGTGAAGTTCTCCACCAACGGCGTCCGGATCACCCCGCAGGCCGCGCGGCGGCTCGCCGCCGACGACTACGTCGACGTCCAGATCTCGCTCGACGGCGCCACCGCGGAGGTCAACGACGCGCTCCGGGGTCCCGGCTCCTACGACACCGCCGTGCGCGCCATGCGCAACCTCGCCGACGCCGGCATGGCGAACTTCAAGCTGTCGGTCGTGTGCACCCGGCACAACATCCCGCAGATGGACGCCTTCAAGGCGCTCGCCGACACCTACGGGGCCCAACTGCGCCTGACCCGGCTGCGCCCCTCCGGCCGGGGCGCCGACGTCTGGGACGACCTGCACCCCGCCCCCGGCCAGCAGCGCGAGCTGTACGACTGGCTGGTCGCGCACGGCGAGAACGTGCTGACCGGGGACTCCTTCTTCCACCTCTCCGCCTACGGCCGGGCGCTGCCGGGGCTCAACCTGTGCGGAGCAGGCCGGGTGGTCTGCCTCATCGATCCGGTCGGTGACGTGTACGCCTGCCCCTTCGCGATCCACGACGACTTCCTCGCGGGCAGCGTGCGCGGCCCCGGCGGCTTCGCCCGGGTCTGGCGCGAGTCCGAGCTGTTCCGCGACCTGCGCGCGCCGCAGACCGGTGGCGCCTGCGCGTCGTGCACGTTCTACGACACCTGCAAGGGCGGCTGCATGGCCGCCAAGTTCTTCACCGGACTGCCGCTGGACGGCCCCGACCCCGAGTGCGTCCGCGGCCACGGCGAAGCGCTGCTGGCCGAGCGGCCCGCGGACCGGGCGGGGATCCCCGCCCCGTCGGCCGACCATTCCCACCGCACCGCTCGCGCCGCCCGGCGCGGCCCCGTCCCGGTGACGCTGACCCGCCACCGCCCTCCGGACCGGCCGCCGGTGAGCGCGTGCGCCGAAGACCCCCTGGCGGGGCTGCGCGCCCCCTGACCTGCGCCGGGTCGTTCCCGCCCCGTCGACCGGCCGCCACCGCTCCCCGTTCCCGGTCGGGTGCGGGCCCGCGGCGAGCACCCGACCCGCACCCGCCCGGCCCGGACCGGCCCGGCTACAGCCGAGGAGACTCCCCCCATGCGAAGGAACCCCTGGTTCGAGACCGTCGCCGAGGCACGGCGCCGGGCCGAGAAGCGGCTGCCGGGCATGGTCTACGGGGCGCTGGTCGCCGGCTCCGAGCGCGGCCGGACGATCGACGACAACCTCAAGGGCTTCGCCGACCTCGGCTTCGCCCCCCGCGTCGCCGGGCACCACGCGGAGCGCGACCTGTCCACCACGGTGATGGGGGTGAAGACGTCGATGCCCGTCCTCATCTCGCCCACCGGGGTCCAGGCCGTGGACCCCGACGGCGAGGTCGCAGTGGCGCGCGCCGCCGCCGGCCGCGGGGTCATCATGGGGCTGAGCTCCTTCGCGAGCAAGCCCGTGGAGGAGGTCGTGGCCGCCAACCCCGACGTCTTCTTCCAGATGTACTGGAGCGGCGACCGCGACACGATGGCGCGGCGTATGGAACGGGCCAGGAACGCCGGCGCCAAGGGGCTGATCGCGACGCTGGACTGGTCGTTCTCCAACGGCCGCGACTGGGGCAGCCCCGCCATCCCCGAGAAGGTCGACCTCCGCACGCTGCTGCGGCTGGCCCCCGGAGTCCTGCCGCGCCCCGGCTGGCTGTGGCGGTACGCCCGGACGGGCCGCGTCCCCGACCTCACGGTGCCCAACCTCCGGCCCCCGGGCGGCGCGGCCCCCACGTTCTTCGGGGCCTACGGCGAGTGGATGCGGACTCAGCCGCCCACCTGGGAGGACGTGGCGTGGCTGCGCGACGAGTGGGGCAGCGGCCCCTTCATGCTCAAGGGGGTCACCCGCGTGGACGACGCCAAGCGCGCCGTCGACGCGGGGGTGACGGCCCTGTCGGTCTCCAACCACGGCGGCAACAACCTGGACACGACGCCCGCGACGATCCGCGTGCTCCCGTCCATCGCGGAGGCGGTGGGCGGCCAGATCGAGGTCCTGCTCGACGGCGGGGTGCGGCGCGGCGGGGACGTCGCCAAGGCGCTCGCCCTGGGCGCGCGGGCCGTGCTCATCGGACGCGCCTACCTGTGGGGCCTGGCCGCCAACGGACAGGCCGGGGTGGAGAACGTCCTGGACATCCTGCGGGGCGGCCTCGATTCCGCCGTCCTCGGCCTGGGCCGCTCCTCCGTCCACGACCTGTGCCCCGACGACCTCGTCATCCCGCCGGGGTTCCGCCTGACCCTCGGCGGCGGTGCCGGCCCTCCGGGGCGCGGCTCGGCCCCCGGCGGTGGCGCCGACGCGCCGGAGAGCTGAGGTGCGGGGCGACGACCTCGTGGGCGACGGCGATCTGGCGGCGGCCGTATGGCCGTCGGTCCCTGAAGGCGCCCTCGTGCTGGTCCCCGTGGGGTCGACCGAGCAGCACGGGCCGCATCTGCCGCTGTCCACCGACAGCGTGATCGCCCGGGCCGTCGCCGAAGGCGCGGCCGAAGCCCTGACGGGCACTCCGGTCGGCCCGCCGCTGGTGGCGCCGGTGATCGCCTACGGCGCGAGCGGCGAGCACGCGGGCTTCCCCGGCACCGTCTCGATCGGCCGTGCGGCGTTGCACGCGGTGATCGTGGAGACCGCGCGCTCGCTGGCGCTGTGGGCCGGCCGTGTCGTCTTCGTCAATGGGCACGGGGGCAACGTGCCGACCCTCGACGCCGCGGTGGGCCGGCTGCGCTCGGAAGGGCACGACGCCGTCTGGACGGGCTGCGGCGTCCCGGACGGCGACGCGCACGCCGGCCGCACCGAGACCTCCGCCATGCTGCACGTTGCCCCGCGCCTGGTGCGGCCGTTCGCTTCGGTCGCCGGTGATCCCCGGCCACTGGCGGAGCTGATGCCCGACCTGGTCGCGCGGGGGGTCCGGGCGGTGTCGCCATCGGGCGTCCTCGGCGATCCGGCCGGAGCCTCAGCGGAACAGGGCCGCGCCATCATGGCGTCCATGGTGGCGTCGGTCGCGGACCGGATCGGCGTCGGACGCGCCGATGCCCGAGGCCGGCTCCTCGTCCGCGACGACACGGCCGGCACCGGCGAGACGGGCGACGCTGTCGGACCGACCGCATGACCCGCGACGGGTGGCGGACGGATATCCACCGGTGCCGGCGGTCCCGGATCCGGCCCGCCACGGCCCAGGCGCGTGCCCCACTGTCCTCGCCCCGTCACGGCGACCCGCCTCGCGCCGCCGCGCGTGCGGCGGGCTCCTGGCCGAGTGCGGCTTGCGCCGGTCCGGCCACGAGACCGCGGCGCGTGCCGGCGCGAACGCGAATTCGCACGTGTCCGCTCTGGACCGGCGCCGTCTCGTCCGCGGGATCGGCGGCGGGCGATGGTCACCGCCGTTGCTTTGGGGGCCGGTCTCGGCCGGGGTGTCGAGGGCGTCGGAGGAGCGCGTTTCGCGTGTGGGCGTGGTCGGGTCCCGGTGGGTGGCGGGGTCTCGGCCCTCTCTCCTGCACGGGGTTCCCCCTTCATCGCGCGGGGAGGGCCGCCGGCCGCGCGCGTCCGGCGGGGCCCGTCGCTCATCGGCGATGCGATGAAGGCGTGGGCCCGGCCCCTTGTGTGTTCGGTCCCGGACGGCATCGGTCGACCGTCCGTCCATTCTGAGAGTGAGGCCGGCGATGTCCCCGCACACCGAGAACGCCGCCTCCGCCCTCGGCGGCCCGCCGATCGGGCGGGGGGCCGCCGCGCTCCCGGCCGGGTTCCGTATCGCCCTCGACCCGGGCACGGCCTTCTGGTCCGGCGGGCGGATGGCCACCGGTGGAGCGCCCTGGGCGGTGGTCCGGTTCGGTGCGGCGGCCGGACCCGGGTTGGCCGCTCTGCGCCGGGCGGGCCCCCGGGGCGTGGCCGTCACCTCCGCCACCGCGCGGGCGCTGGCACGTCGGCTGCTCGACCGCGGGCTCGCCCATCCCGTGCCCGAATCGCGGCCCGGGCCCCACGACGTGACCGTCGTCGTTCCGGCGTTCGGGCGGGCCGGGGAACTCGACCGCTGCTTGGCGGCCGTCGAGGGCGCCCGGGTGATCGTCGTGGACGACGGGTCCCCCGACCCCGGGGAGCTGCGCCGTGTGGCGGCGGCACACGGCGCGCGCCTGGTGCGGCACCGCCGCAACCGCGGGCCGGCCGCCGCACGCAACACCGGTGCGCGACTGGCGGACACGCCCTTCGTGGCGTTCGTGGACTCCGACTGCCGCCCCGAGCCGGGGTGGCTGGACATCCTCATGCCCCGGTTCGACGACCCGATGGTCGCGGCCGTGGGTCCGCGCGTCGTGCCGCGGCCCGCCGGCCCCGACCCGACCGTGGTGACGCCCGCCATCCTGGGTGGTCGCGTCGCCGCGGCTGCGGATCCTCGCGACGTAGCCGCGAACCTGGTTCCCTCCGCTGCCGCGGTCACCGGTGACGGCCTGCTGGCGCGGTACGAGGCCGCGCGGTCCGCGCTGGACATGGGGTCCCGGCCGGCTCTGGTGCGCCCAGGGGCGAGGCTCGGCTTCGTGCCGACCGCGACCCTCGTCGTCCGGGTGGCGGCGGTGCGGGGGCTCGTCTTCGACGAGGCGCTGCGGCTGGGGGAGGACGTCGACTTCGTCTGGCGGCTCACGGACCGCGGTTGGCACGTGCGCTACGCGCCCGAGGCACGGGTGGCGCACACCGCCCGCCTGGAACCGGTGGCCTGGGCGCGGCGCCGTCACGAGTACGGCACTTCGGCGGCGGCGCTGGCCGACCGCCATCCCGGGCGGCTCGCGCCCGCCCGGCCGTCGGCGTGGAATCTCGCCGTACTGGCCTGCCTGGCCTCCGGCCGCCCGCTCCCCGCCGCGGCATGTGCCGCCCTGGCCACGGGACTGCTCGCCCGCGGCCTCCGCGGTTCGCCGGGGCGCTGGACGATGAGCGCTGCGATCGTCGGGCAGGGCGCCGTCGCCGACGCCGCGGCGATCGGCCACGCACTGCGCCGTGAATGGTGGCCCCTCGGCCTCCTCTGCCTGGCCGCGAGCGGGGCCAACGGCGCCGCCCGTGCCGGGGCCGCCGCGATGCTCGCCCCCGTCGCCGCCGAATGGCTGACCGACCGGCCCGCCGTCGACCTCATCCGCTATACCGCGCTCCGGCTCGTTGACGACCTCGCCTACGGCTCCGGTGTCACCGCCTCCGCCTGGCGGCACCGGTCCCCGGCCCCTCTGCTGCCGCGCGTCCGCCTTCCCCTCCCCGGTCGGCGCCGGCGACGCCTCGGCGCAGCGGGCCCGCCGGGTGGGGACAAGGGGCGGGGCGTGCCGGGGAGTCCGGCCCGCGAGGCGGGCGGGCCCCGCCGGAGCGGCGCGTCCACGGGGGCAGGCGCGTGACCTGATGCGGGGGCAGGGCCTTGGTGGGAGGCGGGGCGGCGCGGCCGACGGGGACAGGGTCGGCCGGGCCCGTGCGGTCACATCGGGAACAGCAGCCCGAGCGGCAGGTCGACCGGGAGCAGGGCCGGGAGGATGCCCACCACCGCCGCCGCCACCAGGGTGTAGGCCACGACGGTCCGGACCCGTGCCCGCGCCACGTAGAGCAGGAACGCCGGCACGAACAGCAGCAGCGCGGCGACGTACCCGCCGAGGGCGACGAGGACGAGGAACGCGGCCATCCAGGCGAAGGTGCGCCCTGCGACCGCGACCTCCCGTCGCCCCGCGGCGGCGGTGGCCTCCGGCCGCGCCGCCGCGGTCGCGGGCCCGCGCTCTGCCGCTGCGACCAGGACCTCCGACGTCGCGCCGGCGGGCGTCGCACCGGTGTCACCCCCGGGGACGACCCCACCGCCGATGGCGGACGTGTCCCCGGAGCCGGAACCGGGGCCGTCGTCGGTGCCGGGCGTGTCATCCGGGTTCCTGCGGCGGCCGGCCTCCTGCCATTCGCGCCACAGCAGCCAGGCCGACACGATGGTGCCCGCCGCGCAGATGAGGCGCGGTACCAGCCGGGCCTCCTCCGAGTACGTGCCCGCTACGAGGAAGGCGGCGGCGAAGAGCACCAGCGCGCCCGCGGCGGTGAGCAGTGACCACCGCGAATCCGCGAGCACGGCCTCGTCGCGGGGCTCGCGGGACTCCGCTGCGCCGGGGCCGGTCTCCCGGGCCCCGGCCTGCCCCGCCTGTGCGGCCCGCGTGGCCCGCCGGGTGCGCAGGGCGCGGATGGCGGCGAGGACGCAGGGCGCGGCCAGGATCGCGAGGAACACCAGGACCCAGGGGCGCGCCAGCCAGTCGAGGCCGTCGTAGACCTGGTCGGTGAGGAAGTAGTACCGCTCCAGCGGGATCGCCAGGACGAAGCCGATGAGGAACGGGGCGCGCGGGAAGCCGGTGGCCTTGAGCAGCCACCCCAGGACGCCGAGGGCCAGCATGACCCACAGGTCGCCGATCTGGCCGCTCTCCTGGAACGCCCCCAGCAGCATGATCACGACGAGCCCCGGGCCGAGCACCGCGAACGGCACCTCGGTCAGGCGCGCCAGCCAGCGCGTGCCCAGGAAGCACAACAGGGCGCCGAGCACGCTGGCGATGGCGAAGGACCACACGATAAGGTACATCAGGTCCAGGTGGTCGGTGACGATGGCCGGGCCGGGCTGGACGCCGTAGGTCAGCAGCATCCCGAGGAGCATCGCCGCGGGCACCCCGCCGGGGATGCCGAACAGGAGGGTGGGGATGAGGTCGCCGGCCTCGACGGAGTTGTTGGCGCTCTCCGGCCCCACGATGCCGCGCGGGTCGCCCTTGCCGAACCGGCGCTTGTCCTTGGCCGTTGCGACCGCCTGCCCGTAGGCGAGCCAGGTCCCGGCGGTCGCGCCGATGCCGGGAAGGATCCCCGCCCAGATTCCGATGAGGGCCCCGCGCAGGACGTGGGCCCAGTGGCCCGCCCATTCGCGGATCCCGGCGATCCAGCCGCCGCCCAGGCGGACCTCGTGGCCCGTCGTGCCGCGCTGGCCCACCCGGGAGGCGATCTCGGCCAGGCCGAAGACGCCCAGCGCCACGGCGACCAGGGAGAAGCCGTCGCCGAGGAACAGGCTGCCGAACGTGTAGCGGTACTCGGCGGTGGTCGGCGAGGTGCCCACCATGCCCAGGAGCAGGCCGAGGAAGCCGGCCACCAGCCCCTTGGCGACGTTGCCCCGGGACAGCACGGCGGCGAGTGCGACGCCGAGCACGGTGAGCATGAACAGCTCGGGGCTGCCGAAGGACGTCACCAGCGGCCCGGCCAGCGGGATGGCGACGGTCAGGCCGATGGCGCCGAGCAGGCCGCCGGCCATGGAGGACAGGAACGCCAGGCTCAGCGCCCGCGCGGCCTGCCCCTTGCGGGCCATGGCGTAGCCGTCGAGCATCGTGACGCTGGCCGACGCCGATCCCGGGGCGCCGAGGAGGACGGCGGCGACGGTGTCGGAGGTGTGCACCACGGCCAGCGCCCCGATCAGCAGCGCGAGCGCCTGGGGCGCCTCCATGCCGAAGGTGACCGGCATGAGGACGGCAACGGCCCCGGTGCCGCCGAGGCCGGGGATGAGCCCGATGACGAGGCCGGCGACGACCCCGGCGAGGAGCATCACCAGCAGGGACGGGTCGGCCAGCGAGGTGAGTGCGGCCAAGGCTGCTTCGCCCATGGTCAGACCTCCTCATCCAGTTCGACGCCGTAGCCGGTCTCCAGCAGCGTTACGAGGTAGTCGCGGACGGAGCCGTCCACGCTGTAGGTGTCGCGGGTGCGCTCCGCGATGTCGGGGCGGGCCTCCAGGGGGTATCCGCCCAGGACCTCGGCGGCCTCCTCCTCGAACCCGCTGTCCTGGCTCAGCTCGTGGGCCGACGACCGCAGCGCCTCTACGGCCTCCTCGGGGGTGTCCTGCGGCACCCACATGGCCTTCTGGTAGGTGTAGGTCACGCCGAGCATGGTGCGGTAGGCCTCGTAGGCCTCGCCGTCGGGCTCGGATCCGTGCAGGCGCTCGTAGACCTCGGGCACGGTCTCCAGGTCGGGGAAGTTGGGGTCGCGGACGACCTCGCCGTTCTCGTCGAGCTGCCCGAGCGACATCAGCGGCACCGCCGTGCCGTCCTCCAGCAGCGGCTCCACCGAGGGGGCCCACGCGGACGTGGTCTGGTAGTCCAGGTCGATCTCCCCCCGCTGGAGGGCGAGGTTGACGGGGCCGCGGCCCTCGAAGCCGAAGACCGCTGTGGTCTCGACGCCGAGCAGGTCGAAGGCGACCATCGTCGTCAGGTCGAGGCCGGTGGGGCTGATGCCGCCGAACCGCAGCGGTCGGTCGGGGTCGGCGAGGTCGTCGACCCCGTCGATGCCCGCTCCGGTGCGGCCGTAGACGGCGCCGCCGGTGCCGTTGACGACGATGGGGGTCAGCCTGTCGAAGTCGTAGCCGACCTCGGAGCGGCCCAGGACCCAGGGGACGACGGTGGTCGCCGTGCTGACCAGGACCTCGGTGCCGTCGGCGGGGGCCGACCGGGCGAAGTCGTTGGTGGCGATGATGCCCTCGCCCCCGCCGTCGTTGAGCGGCGAGAAACCGGGCTGTCCGGGGACCGTGCGCATGAGCTCCTGGCCGACGAAGCGCGCCCAGGTGTCGGTGCCGCCGCCTTCGGCGAGCGGGATGACGACCTCGACGGTCGCCCCGGCGAAGTCGCCGTCGGCGGTGGAGGCATGGCGGGTGAACAGCTCGCCGCCGGCCAGGGCGGCGAGGAGGGCGAGGGCGGAGAAGCCCCCCATGACGGCCATGGCCGTCCGCGGCTTCGGCGGGGCCGGCTCCGCGGGGGTCTGGACCGGGTCCCTTTCGAGGACGTCGCTCATCGGACGGCCACCTCCTCTGGCAGGTGGTGATCATCGTGCCCCGGTCCGGCCGCTGTGACCAGGGGTCCGGGGCCGGACTCCGCTTCGGGGAGCACCAGGGTGGCCTCGGCGAGCCGCCTGGTGGTGCGGGTGACGGCGACGGCGAGCCGCCCCTCGTGGTCGCCCGTCCGCGTCGTCACCGTGCCCGCCGGGGTGGCGAGCCGAAGGTCGGTGCCCGTGGCGGTGCCGACCAGCCGGTCGATCACCGTGCCCGGGGTGCGCGCCGCGAGGGTGAGGCCGACACTGCCGGTGATGGCGAGCGCCGGGTGCGCCCGGCCCATCGACAGCATCCGCACCGCCAGGTCGGCGCCGTCGTCGTGCGGCTCGGCCACCAGGGCGAGTTTGGGGACGGCGCGTTCCGCGGCGGCGGGCGAGTCGGCCAGGCCGATCGCGACGGCGGCGTGGCGGCGCAGCGCGTCGAGGCGCGCCGCCAGGCCGGGCCGCGCGTCGATCTCGGCCGGCGACTCGTCGCCGGCCAGGCCGGCCGCCCGCGCGGCGAGGACGACCAGGGGCGCGCCGGC
Source organism: Nocardiopsis mangrovi (assembly GCF_042653925.1). Lineage (NCBI taxonomy): Bacteria > Bacillati > Actinomycetota > Actinomycetes > Streptosporangiales > Nocardiopsidaceae > Nocardiopsis > Nocardiopsis mangrovi. Next base: position 34,960 of record NZ_JBHSFQ010000040.1, on the reverse strand, counting down.
GTCGACGATCGTCACCGGGAGGGTGCCGTCGCCGTCGGGCAGTTCGTCGATGTGGGCGCCGGTGGGGAACAGCTTGCCGGTGGTCCGGCCGGCCGGGTCCACGAACCACATCCGGACCGGTACGCCGGGGAAGGGGACGCCGGGGATCCACGCCGAGCCGCGCTCGTCGGGGATCCCGCCGGGGGTGGGCACCTCCTGCACGATCAGCTGGCCGGTGTTGGTGTTGCGCACCCGCACGGTGGTGGAGCCGTCGCGCGGCGCCACCCAGCCGCGGCGCACCGCGTAGAGGCCCGCCACCGACGAGCAGTTGCCGCAGTTGCTGCCCCAGTCGACCACCGCCTGATCGGTGCCGACCTGCGCGAACGTGTAGGCGACGTCCGCGTCGTCCTCCTCGGCCGGGGAGAGGATGACCGCCTTGCTGGTGGTCGAGGTCCCGCCGCCCACGCCGTCGACCTGGCGCGGGTCGGGGCTGCCGAACAAGCGGGGCAGCACGTCGTCGAGCGGGCGGCCCACGGCGGTGAGGTCCGCGCGATCGAAGACCCAGCACTTGCTCGTTCCGCCGCGCATCCACGTGGACGCGATTTCCGGCATGGACTTCCTCCCAGGTCGTGGCCGGTGCGTGGACCGGCGTGTGGCGTGCACCACGATCATGGGGGCGGAGCTATGTGTAGCACCATCACAAATGTCTTCATGGTCATGTAGCGATGCTTAACTGGTGCTCGGAGGAGGCGGTGTTTGGCGTGCTGGATGTACGGCGGCTCGTGTTGCTGGCGAAGGTGATCGAGACCGGTTCGGTGACAGCGGCGGCGGGGGAGGTGAACTACACGCCGTCGGCGGTGTCGCAGCAGCTGAGGCGGCTGGAGGCGGAGGTCGGGCAGCCGCTGCTGCAGCGGCTGGCGCGCGGCGTCGTGCCGACCGAGGCCGGCGAGGTGCTGGCGGCGCACGCCCGGCGGGTCGAGGCGCAGCTGGCCGCCGCGGAGGCCGACCTCGCGGAGGTGGCCGGGCTGCGCCGCGGGAGCGTGGCGATCGGCACCTTCCCCACCGTGGGCAGCTCCCTGCTGCCGCTGGTGGTGCGCCAGTTCAAGGCCGAGCACCCGCGCATCCGGATCAGCGTGCAGAGCGCGCGGCTGGACCTGCTGATGGACATGCTCTCCAGGGGCGAGGTGGGCCTGTCGCTGCTGTGGGACTACGAGTGGAACCGGCTGCCCGGCGACGAGTTCGAGCTGACCGACCTGCTGGAGGACCCGACCGTCCTGGTGGTCTCGGCCGACCACCGCGTCGCCGCGCGGAGCACCGTCACGATGGCCGAGCTCGCCGGCGAGGAGTGGATCGTCCGCGAATCCGACCACCCGGTGGCGGAGGTGCTCGAACGCAGCTGCCGGGCGGCGGGGTTCAAGCCGCGGATCGCGTTCCACGCCAACGACTACCAGGAGGCGCAGGCGATGGTCAGCGTGGGCCTCGGTATCGCGCTGGCGCCCCGGACGGCGGTCGCCAACCGCAACCCCGAGGTGCGCGTCGTGTCGGTCGGCAGCACCGCGCCGTCGCGGCGGGTGGTCGTGGCGCGTCGGCGCGACCGCGTGAGCGCGCCCAGCGAGAAGGAGATGCTGCGGGTCATGCGGGAGGTCGCGGCGGACTACCGGAGGTCCTTCGGCCCGAGCGCGTGACGCGGGCCGTTCGCGCGCGGGCGCGCCCGCCCCCGGCGGGGGCGGGCGCGCCGTGGTGCCGGTGATCCCGGAGGGGCGCCGGGATCAGCTGAGGTCGTAGACCCGCACGTAGTCGACCCGCATCTCCTGCGGGAAGCGGGTGGTGCTGTTCGGCGGACCCGGCCAGTTGCCGCCGACGGCGACGTTGAGGATCATGAAGAACGGGTGGTCGAAGACCCACCGGTTGCCGCCGACGCTGGCGCGGGTGAACGTCTGGTAGGCGACGCCGTCGACGAACCAGGTGACGGAATCCGGCCGCCACTCGACCGCGAAGGTGTGGTAGGTGTCGGTGAAGCCCCAGCCCTGCGGGTGCTGGTAGTAGCCGGTGAGCGGGTTGCCGCCGGAGTAGCCGGGGCCGTGCAGGCTGCCGTGGACGCGGTGTGGCTCGTGCCCGACGTTCTCCATGATGTCGATCTCGCCGCTGTTGGGCCAGCCGACCTGGCCGATGTCGTCGCCGAGCATCCAGAACGCCGGCCAGACGCCCTGGCCGGTGGGGATCTTGATCCGGGCCTCGAACCGGCCGTAGGCCTGCGTGAACTTGCCGGACGTGTTGAGGCGGCCCGAGGTGTACTGGCAGGTGCCGTAGTGGCACTGGTAGTTGGCCGGGTTGCCCTGGCGGGCGGTGATCACCAGGCTGCCGGAGCCGTCGAGGGCGATGTTGTCGCGCCTGTTGGTGTAGTACTGCAGTTCGTTGTTGCCGCCGCCGCTGCCGTTGACCTCGATCTGCCACTTGGACGGGTCGGGGCCGCTGCCCGCGGGCCCGTTGAACTCGTCGGACCAGACGAGGGCCGCCTGCGAGGGCGCGTCCGCGGATACGGGGGCGGCGGCCGGGGTCTCGGCCGCGCGCGCCTCGTGCATGTTGTAGGCCGCGACCCCGGTGGCCGCCAGGGCCGTGGCCAGCAGAGCGGCCAAGAGCCGGCGCGGCGTCCGCGCCGCGCGTGGTGTCGTCGTGTGCATCGTTCTCCCGGTCCGGGGGACGGCCGGTCCGCATGCGATCGCGGTCGCAGCGGGGTGACGGGCCGGCCGGTCGCCCTTCGGTAAGGCGGGCCGCGGCCTCGCTCCCTTCGCCGTGCTTGGGGGTGGGCTTAGGGGGGTCGGCCCGGCACGCGGTGATGACGGAAGATCACGATTCGTCACCCTTTGAATTGATAGGAGACTTTACTGTTTGGTCCGGGTCCGCGCAAGAGGCCCGTGTGCCGGGGCGCGCGGGCTCGCGCGGACCGGGTGCGGGGCGGGGCGCGGCGATCGGGCCGCCCCGGGTCAGCCCAGTTCCGGGATGCGGCCGGCGTAGCGGTGCAGCAGCGCCGCGTTCGCCGCGTCGCCGTCGGCGGTGTTGGACGAGCGCCACAGCGGCAGTTCCAGGCCGGCGTCGGCGGCCCGCCGGTGGAGCCGGGCGAGCAGCAGGTTCCACAGGAACCCGTTGGCCAGCGTGGACATGGCGGCGGTCACCGGCTCCCCGGGCGGGTAGGCCGCGTCGCCGGGGCGGACCAGGGTGTCGAGGACGTGGTCGGCCTCGGCGTCGAGCGTGCCGCCCGCCCGCCGCGGTGCTGCCGCGCTGCACGCCCGCGACGTCACCGCGACCACGGGCAGGCCGCGCCGGCGCGCCTCCCGTGCCAGTTCGACCGGGTAGGGGTTCACCCCGGACGTGGAGAAGACGGCCACGACGTCGTCCGGTCCGGGCGCGGTCTCGGCGAGGACCCGGGCGGCCAGCCCGCTCGTGCGCTCGGCGGCGGTGCTCGCCCGCGCGCCGTTCAGCGGCAGCAGCGCGGGGCGGAACAGCGGACGCACCGGCGCCAGCCCGCCGGCGCGGTAGAACGCCTCGCCGACACCGATCATCGAATGCCCCGCGCCGGCCGCCAGCAGCAGGCCCGTGCGCCGGACCAGGCGGTCCAGCAGCAGGTCGGCCACGCCGCCCAGCGCGTCCTCGTTGTGCTCCTCGACGTGTGCCAGGTGGCGGAGCATGTCCTGGCCGAATTCCGACATGGTGCTCGCTTTCCCTCGGTCGGCGCGGATCACAGCCAGCCGTGCTCGGTCAGCCGCTCCCGCAGGGCGCGCACCAGGGCGTCCCGGTCGAGGAAGTCGTGCACGGTCAGGACCAGCGGGGCGAGCCGGCCCAGTTCGGCGGTGTGCATCCCCTGCCCGATGACGATATCGGGGGACATGCCGCGGGCGGCGGTGATGTCGGTGCTCTCGACCCGTGCGCTCACCCCCAGCTCGCGCAGCGCCTCTTCGGCGGTCATCCGCAGGATCAGGCTCGACCCCATGCCCGCGCCGCACACGGCGAGGACGTGCAGGGGAAGGGTTCGGGTCACGGTGCGGGCTCCTCTGGGTGCGGGGACGGGGGGCGAGGACCAGGCGGGGTCTCGTCGGCCGGGCCTCCGGGGGCGGACGCGCGCCGGTCCGCCCGGCGCGCGCGGACGGCCGGCCAGGCCAGGACGGCGATGGTGACGGCGGCGGCGAGGGCGGGCGCCGCCCACACGCTCGGCACGAGGTGGCCCACCGCCAGCAGCAGCCACGCGATGACGTACCAGTCGGGATCGGCCAGCGTCGCCAGCTCGGGCGCGGTGGAGCCGAGCATGCCCCAGGTCAGCGCCTGTCCGGCGGCGAGCAGCACGCCGTTGAGCACCCCGCCGATGACGGCGCCGCGCCACCCGGCGACCGCGTTGCCGAACACGCCCCCCGCCCCGCCGCCGAAGAACAGCATGATCATGGGCGGGACCAGGGTGAACCACCCCGTTGCGGCGAAGGCGATCAGCAGCAGGAGGAAGGTCGCCGTACTCGCCGCGAAGCCGATCATGACGGCGGTCGGCGCGAAGGGGAACACCGTGGGGATGTCCAGCGCCGGCCGGGTGCCCGGCGCCAGCTTGTCGCCGATGCCCTTGAACGCGGGGACGATCTCGGCGAGGAACATCCGGACGCCGAAGAGCAGGACGGCGATGCCGGCCGCGAAGCGCAGCGCGGCCAGCACGCCCCAGGACCACACGCCCACGCTCGCGCCCTCCGCGGCGTTGTACTCGGCCACGATGCCGGCGAGGACGCGGTGGTCGGCGAAGGCCATGGCGGTCAGCAGGATGGCGCCGATGACCAGCGCGGTGCTCACGTTGACGTCGGTGAGGAAGGAGAGCCGGCGGGGCGGCGCGATCCGCTCGGTTCCGTGCCGGTCCGGGTCGCCGAAGGGGCGCGCGACCGCGGCGGTGAGCAGCGCCAGCGTCGATGTGGTGTGGCCGAACCCGAAATCGTCCTTGCCGGTGACCCGCCGCATGAGCGGGCGCATCCACAGCGGTTGCAGCGTCCAGTAGCAGGCGGCCAGAACGGAGCCCGCGAGGACGAGGGCCGCCTGCGGCACGTCGTCCCCGTACGCCTCGACCAGGCACGCCGTGATGAGGGCGCTCACCCAGAACATCAGGTGCCCGGTGAGGTAGACGTAGCGTGCCGCGCTGAAGGCGCGCACCAGCACGACGTGCAGGAGGAAGCCGAAGGTGGTGGTCAGCGCCACCGCGCCGCCGTGGGAGGCGAGGAAGCCGTCGAGGGAGTCGTCCGCTGCGGGCGGCGCGACCCCCACGGCGCTGGAGACGACCTGCTGGAAGGCCGACAGCCCGCCGGTGAACAGGTCGACGCCGACGAACAGGATGACGATGCCGAGCGCGGCGCGCAGCGTGCCGCCGACGACCTCTTCGAGGGGTTTGCGCTGGAGGACGAGCCCGAGCAGGGTGATCAGGCCGATGAGGATGGCGACCTGGCCGAACACGTTGTCGGCCACCCAGATCAGGGCGTGTTCCGTGGACGGCATGGTGCCACCTCGGCGGGTCGGGGGCGCCGGGCGGCGGGGCCGCCCCGCGGGGGCGCCGGAGGGGGACCGGTGCCCTCCACCTGATCACAGTCCACCTACGCGCCCCGCGTCAAGACCTCGCGGCGGCCCCCTGTATCCGTCGCCCCCCGGCCCCGAGGAGAGGGGGCGCGAGTGGGCGGGCCGGCCTCCGGGCGCGGACACGCGGGCGCCGGCCGGTCGTTGACATGCAGCCTCACGGCTGCCTATTGTGCACATGCAGCCGTACGGCTGCGTATGTGGAGGTGCGGGATGGACGAGGTGTTCAAGGCGCTGGCCGATCCCAGCCGCAGGCGGCTGCTCGACAGCCTGAACACCCGCAACGGACAGAGCCTGCGGGAACTGTGCGCCGGCCTGGACATGGCGCGGCAGTCCGTCAGCAAGCACCTGGCGCTTCTGGAGGCGGCCGGCCTGGTGACCACGGCGCGGCGCGGGCGCGAGAAGCTGCACTTCCTCGACGCCGCGCCGATCAACGCCATAGCCGACCGGTGGATCCGGCGCTACGACCGCGAGCGCGCGACCGCGCTCGCCGACCTGAAGACGGCATTGGAGCAGACCGACATGAGCGGCGACGACGCGTTCGTCTACACGACCTACATCAGGACGACACCCGAACGCCTCTGGCAGGCCCTGACCGACCCGGCGTTCACCGCCCGCTACTGGGGGGTGTCCTTCGACACGGACTGGGCGGTGGGATCGCCCGTCACCTGGCGGGAGGCCGGGGGGACCGTCGCCGACCCCGCCCAGGTGGTCCTCGAATCGGTGCCGGGGCGCCGGCTGTCCTACACCTGGCACACCTTCACGCCGGAGTGGGCCGAGGCCGTCGGTGTGAACGCCGACGTGCTCGCGGAGCTGGCCGGCGAACGCAGGTCGAAGGTGACGTTCGATATCGAGCCCCTCGACGGGCAGGTCAAGCTCACCGTCGTGCACGACGACTTCGAGCCCGGCGGCACCCTGCGCACGATGGTCGGCCAGGGCTGGCCGCACCTGCTGTCCGGCCTCAAGACCCTGCTGGAGACCGGCGAACCGCTGCCGGACCCGGCCGCCGAGCCCGGCCCGGCCGGCCCGGGGGACTGACCCGCGGGCGGCCGGGGGCCGGGCGGCGCCTCATCCGACGAGGCCCCAGGACCGGGCGGTGTGATAGGTGGAGCAGATGCTGTCCAGGAAGTAGGCGGCGGCGGTGCCGCACTGGTCGGCACCGGATCCCGGGTCGACCGGCGTCCCGTGTCCCAGGCCGGCGATCAGGTACGTCGTGACGGCCGGGGTGCCGGACGCGTCGGCGTACTCCTCCACCGTGGTGCCGCCGGGCAGGCTCCGGGTCGAGGTCGGGGTCGGGGGCAGCCCCCAGACATCCGTCCACTGGTCGCGGGACTCGCGGGCGTTGGCGGGGACCACGGTCGTGTCCGCGGTGCCGTGCCAGACGGAGACGCGCGGCCACGGCCCGGTGTAGCCGGGGTTCTTGCCGCGGACCGCGTCGCCCCATTGCGCGGGCGTCCGGTCGCGTCCGGGGCTCTGGCAGGTGAACGCGGACAGGAGATCAGCGGCACAGCCGGCGGGCAGCCCGGCGACGACGGCGCCGCCCGCGAAGGCGGCGGGGTAGGCCGAGAGCAGCTCCGAGGTCATGGCGCCGCCCGCGGACAGGCCGGACACGTAGGTCCGGCGCGGATCCGCGCCGTAGGCGGCCTGCGCGTGGTCGACCATCTGCTTGACCGACAGCGCTTCGCCCGCGCCCGGGGCGGTGTCGCGCGGCTGGAACCAGTTGAAGCAGCGGGAGGCGTTGTTCGCCGTGCGCTGCTCGGCGTAGACGAGGACGATCCCGGCGGCGTCGGCGTACTTCTGCCAGCCGGAGTTGGCGTGGTAGCCGGCCGCGGTCTGGGTGCAGCCGTGGAGCAGGACGACGAGGGGCGCGCCGCTCCCGGCGCTGTCGGGCACGTAGGAGAACATCCGCAGCGCTCCGGGGTTGGTCCCGAAACCCGTCACCTCGGTGAGCGCGGCGGCCCTGGCCGGCGGCGCGAGCGCGGTGGCGGCGCACAGGAGCGCGACGAGCAGGGCGAGCAGGGTGCGGGTGCGGGTCGGCAGCGGAGAGCGGATGCGGGGTACGGACGGCATGGGGGGCCTCCGGAACGTGGGGGCGTGCGGCTTCGCCGGAGACGGCCGCCTCCCCCGGAGCGGCGGTCCGGTGGGCGCCGCGGGCCCGGAGGGGAGGCGATGTCCGGCGTGGGCATGAGGAACATACGAAAAACGTGACGCGTTTCACGCGTGTTCGGCCGCCACAATTCGCGGTGCCCGTGTGTGGCCGGCATCCATGGCGGGCCCCCGGTGCAGGACCGACTCCGCCGGACGCCCGGCGGCCGACCGCCGCCGGGCGTCACCGGGTCCTACACCCCCCGGTCAGTCGCCGCTCTCCCACTTCTCCAGGTAGGAGCGGATGAACGCGATGATGCCGGTGACGCCGGCCGCCGTGTAGACGGCCGGGCCGATGGTCTCCGCGGCGGAGACCACCGCCGGCCCCGCGCCGGCGGCCAGCGCCGCGGCCTGCGCCAGGACGAGGGCGAATCCGCCGATGAGGAACAGGCCGAGCCCGATCCGGAACGCGATGTCGAGTGCTTTGGTCATGGTCAACCCCTGGGGTTCGTCGTGCGGGCGGACGGGACGGCGGTCAGCCGGGGATCGGGAGGAAGCCGACCGCGACGAGCGCGCCGATCAGCAGGGTCGGCAGCACGTACCACAGCAGCAGCGGGACGAAGGTGCGGGCGGGGTCGACCCCCGCGATGCCGCTGGCGATGTAGATCGGGGCCGCACCGGGGGGCGAGGCGCCCTCGGTCGAGGCGAACAGCAGCACCACGACGGCGGCGACCGTCGGGGAGACCCCCGCGGCGACGAGTGCGGTGAAGGCCACCGAGCCCACCGCCACCATGGTCGCCGTGGCGGTCAGCGGCGCCGCGGCGGCCAGGACGATCACGCCGACGATGAGGGCCAGCACGAAGACGGGCGCCTCGATCATGGCGAGCAGGGCGCTCAGCTGGTCGCCCATGCCCAGTTCGCCGAGCACGGTGGAGGCGGCGAAGGCGAAGAACAGCACGGCGCCGATCACGCCGAACTTGGGACCGGCCGCACCGAGCAGCCCCCACCAGCCGCGCGCGCCGCGCGGCAGGTTCTTGCGGCCGACGAGCAGCGTGACCAGGATGATCAGCACCGGGATCCAGGTGATGATGCTGATCGCCTCCATCGTCCCGGCCCCGGCGTAGGAGTCCAGCCCCGATGCGATGGCACCGGTCGTCAGCACGACGGGGACCGCGATGCCGAGGAAGATGAGCAGCGAGTGCCAGCCCGCGGCGAAGGTGCGCCGCAGCGGCAGGACGTGCTCGGCGTCGACCGAGCCGATTCCGTATCGGCGCACGAGCACCCAGGTCAGCAAGAGGCGGTAGAGCACCAGCCACGCACCGCCGACGAACAGGGAGAGGAACAGCTCCTCGGCCGATACCAGCGCGCTCACCGCGCCCATCCCGGTGAGGATGAACAGCGAGGAGCTGGGCGGGATGGCGATCCCCAGCCCGGCGTTGCCCGCCACCATGGTGGCGGCCAGGCGCGGTTCGATGTTGGCGCGCATCATCCAGGGGATGGTGATGGTGCCGACCGTGGCGGCGTTGCCCGAGCCCGACCCGGAGATCGTGCCGAAGAGCGCGGAGGCGAGGGTCGAGACGTAGGCGGGTCCGCCGCGCATCCGGCCGAGCATCGAGTTGAGCATGTCGACCAGCCGGTCGACCAGCCCCGTCCGGCTGAGCAGGAAGCCCATGAAGACGAACGCGGAGGCGGCGAAGACGACCTCCTCGGTCGCCGCGGAGGCGATCCCCGCCCAGATGAGGCCGGGGGCGTCGGTGCCGCCGAAGAGGGCGACCACGATGAATCCGAGGAGCATCGCCTCGCCGATGCCGCGTTTGACGACGACGTTCCACACGATGATGACGCTGATGTAGGCGACGAACGCCCAGAGGCCGATCATGGTTCTCCTAATCCCGTCAGCCGGGGGAGGGTGTCGGGGCGGGGCCCCTGGAGGGGCCCGGTGCGCGCGGTGCGCGCCCGGGCGGGGAGCCGGAGGCGCTAGAGGGCGTCCCGGCCGAGCTGGTCGGCGAGCGCGAGCGTGCGCAGCGCCGACGCGACAATGGGGGCGTCGATGAAGCGGCCGTCGGGGAGGGCGATGGCGCCGGCCCCGTCGGCCGCCTGCCCCTCGGTGGCGGCGACGACCTCGCGGGCGCGGGCGACGTCGCCGCTCGTGGGGGTGAACGCGCGCCGGATCACGGGGATCTGCCGCGGGTGGATGGCGGTCCGGCCGAACATGCCCAGGTCGCGGCCTGCCCGGCATGACGCCAGCAGGCCCTCGGTGTCGGCGACGTCGACGTAGGCCGCCATCGCCGGGGCGGGCAGCCCCGCCGCCGCGGCGGCCAGCACGATCCGCGAGCGCAGCCAGCCGTAGGCCCCGTCGCCGCGCAGCCCGAGGCCGGCGCCGAGGTCGGCCTCACCCAGCGCCAGCGCTTCGGCGCGGGGGTGGGCGGCGATCGCCGCCGCGTTCTCCACCCCCGCCGCGCTCTCCAGCAGGCAGTGCACGGGGGTGGCGGCGCCCACGTGTGCGACGACGGCGTCGACGTCGTCGGGGGAGTCGACCTTGGGCACCCGGACCGCGTCGGGAGCGGGGACCCCGGCCAGGGCGTCGAGGTCGCGGCCCCCGTGCCGGCCGCGTGGCGCGTTGATGCGGACGTGCACCTGCGGGGCGGGCCGGCCGGTGGTGCCGGGCTCCCGGTCCGCGCGCTCGGCGAGGAACCGCGCGATGTTGGCGCGCGCGGCGCCCTTGGCCCCGGCCAGAACGGCGTCCTCCAGGTCGAGGATGACGGCGTCGGCGCCGGCGGCGATCGCCTTCTCGAAGCGGTCCGGCCGGTCGCCGGGGACGTAGAGCCAGGTGACGATCGGTGCGGCGGCCGCACTCATGCGACCACCCCCGCGGCGCGCAGCCGGGCGATGTCGCCGGGCGTGTAGCCGAGGCCGCCGAGGACCTCTTCGCTGTGCGCGCCCATGGGCGGCCCGGCCCAGCGGATCTCGCCCGGGGTCTCCGACAGCCGGAACGGCACGTTCTGCATGGCGACGGTGCCCAGCTCCTCATCGGGGATGTGGACGATGGAGCCGAGCGCGGCGTACTGCGGGTCGGTGCTGATGTCGCGGACGTCGTAGATGGGGGCGATGGCCGCCTGGGCCTGCTCGAAGGCGTCGATCACCTCTTCGGCGTCGCGCTCGGCGATCCAGCCGCCCACCGCGGCGTCGAGTTCGTCGGCGTGCTCGGCGCGGCTGCGCCCCGACGCGAACCACGGCTCATCGACGAGATCGGGCCGGCCCACGAGGCGCACCACGCGCTCGGCGACGGACTGGGCGCTGGTGGAGATGGCGAGCCAGCGGCCGTCGCGGGTGCGGTAGATGTTGCGCGGTGCGTTGCTGGAGGACCGGTTGCCGGTCCGCTGGGGGACGGTGCCGAGGGCGTGGAACGCGGTGATCTGCGGGCCGAGGACGGTGAGGATCGGCTCGATGATCGCGAGGTCCACCACCTGTCCGCGCCCGGTCTGCTCGCGGGCCTGGAGGGCGACCATCACCGCGTAGGCGACGGCGAGGGCGGCGATCCCGTCGGCGAGGGCGAGCGGGGGCAGGGTCGGCGGGCCGTCGGGTTCGCCGGTCATGGCGGCGAAGCCGCTCATCGCCTCGGCAAGGGTGCCGAAACCGGGGCGGCCGGACATGGGCCCCTCCTGCCCGAAGCCCGTGACGCGGGCGATCACCAGCCGGGGGTTGGCCTCCCACAGGCGCTCGGGGGAGAGGTTCCACCGCTCCAGGGTCCCGGGGCGGAAGTTCTCGATCAGCACGTCGGCGTCGGCGAGCATCCGCAGCGCGACCTCCTGGCCCTCGGGGGCCGAGAAGTCGACGGCGGTGACGCGCTTGTTGCGCGCCAGCATCTTCCACCACAGGCCGATCCCGTCCTTGGCCTGCCCGTGGCCGCGCGCAGGGTCGCCGCGGCGCGGATGCTCGACCTTGACCACGTCGGCGCCGAAGTCGCCGAGGTAGGTGGCCGCCATGGGGCCGGCGAACAGGGTCGCCGCGTCGACGACCCGAATGTTTCCGAGCGGTTTCATAGGCTGCATCTTATAAAGTATGCAATCTTGGTCAACCCCCCGTGTGACCCGGATCGCAGGTCCCGCTCCTCTAGACTGGCGGCGCACACCGCGAGACAACCGCTAGGAGACCGGCCGTTGGCTGCCCGCAGGACCAGCAGTCCGGGAGCATCGGGGAACGTCCACCTCCCGCCGGCCAGCAAGGCGGACTACGTCCACGCGACCCTGCGCCAGGAGATCCTGAACGGGGCGCTGCCTCCCGGCAGCGCCATCGGCCAGGAGGACATCGCCACCCGGCTCGGCGTCTCCATCACCCCGGTGCGCGAGGCGCTGCGCCGCCTGGAGAGCGACGGCCTGATCTCCTACCGGGCGCACCACGGCGCGACCGTCTCCGAACTCCGCGCCGACGCCGCCGAGGAGCTGTACCTGCTGCGCGCCGCCGTCGAAGGGCTCACCGCGCGGCTCGCCGCCTCCCGGATCACCGAGCGGCAGCTCGGCGGTCTGCGCGAGGTGCACGAGCGCATGCTCGCCGCCGATCCGCACGCAGACGGCCGCGATCTCGCCGAGGACAGCCGCCTGTTCCACCAGACCGTCGCCGAGATCGGCGGCCCCGCGTTCCTCGCCGCGCACGTGGCGTCGATCCGGCAGAACAACCCGGTGCCGCTGTCGGTCTCGCTGTGGAACGACCCGGACAACGCGCGCCGCTTCCTCGACGCGCACGACCGGCTGCTGCGCGCCCTCGCGGAGCGCGATGCGGCCGCCGCCGAGCGGATCATGGCCGAGCACATCAGCGCCGGCGCCGCCGCCCGCACCGCCGCCGGCCAGGCCCCGCCCGGGCCGCCCGCCCCCGGGGCCGCGGGGGAGTGACCCGGCGCCGCCCGGCCGAGTGGTCGTGCGGCGTGCGAGCATGGGGCGGCCCGCCCGTCCGTCCGCCGGTCGGCGCGTAATCCGGTGGTGTGCCGGGGCCGTGCGGGTTAGGGTCGGCGCGCGCGGCACCCCCGCCGCCGCGAAGACCCGGATCCGGCCGCGTCCGGACCCCTGGAGACGGAGCCGCCGTGTCCCGCCCCGATGAACGCCCCGCGGAGCTCCCCCGCCCGATCGACGTGCGCGTCGACCACAGCGAGGGCAGCGGCGCCGACCGCGTCCGGGTCCGGTTCGACATCGCCTTCGAACCGCTGCCGGCGAACGTGCGCGACGACTTCGCGTTCGCCGCGCGCCTCCCGGCCTCGGACCCGGCGCCGCCCGAGTGGCGCGCGCGCAGGCTGGGCTCGGAACTGGACCGCGAGTGGGAGACCGCGTGCTGGGCGGCCGGCCCGAAGCGCGGGCGTCCGGTGCGCACGCGTGCCGTGCTGCGCCGCTTGGAGTGGGACGCCGCCGACCCCGATCCTGATGCCGACGCCCTGACCCGGGTGCTCGACCAGGCGGCCGCCCTCGCCGCACGGGAGGCGCACCGGGCGCTCACCGAGGGGGACGGGCCCCGGGCCGTCGGCCGCAATGCCCTGCCCCGACCACCCGCTCTTCCGCGCGCGGTGCCCGGGGTGTACGTCCGCCACATCATGCAGACGGGCTGCCCCGGCTACTTCGCCATGGTGTGGGCCGACGCCGAGCCGCTGCCCGGTGACGCGGCGGAGGACATCGCCTTCACCGACGACCTGCCCGCCCGCCCCGCGGACGGCCGGGAACCGCTGCCGCCCGAGTTCACCGCGGCGTTCGGCACCGGTGTCCGCGACGCGCTGGCGCTGCGCGGCGGCGGCCGATCGCCGTTCGCCGTACACGTGGTGCTGCGCGATGCCCTATGGCACGAGGTCGACTCCAATGAGTACGCGTTCCGGGCCGCGGGCCGGCTGGCCGCGAAGGAGATCCTCGACTGCGTCGCCGAGGGCCGTGCCCCGCGCCCGGTCGGCCGCGGATCAGGGCGCCTGACCGCGGTTCCGCCCATGCCGCGGACACGGACGGCCCGCTGACCCGGCCGCCCCCGTGCCGCGTCCGCACAGGGCGGCGGCGCGCGGCGGTCCCGGCGTCAGCCGGGGAGGCCGATGACGCCGGCGAGGCAGCGGGCGTGGTGGTCGAAGGCCGGTGTGCGGTCGGCGATCACGTTCTCGAACTGGCCGGACAGCTCGAAGCCGATCCACCCGTACAGAGCGGTCCAGGCGGTGATGGCGCGGGCGATCACGTCGTCGGGGGCGTCGGGGATGAACTCGCGGACGTTCTCGGCGTCGGCGCCGAACGAGCGCGGCGGGGCGGGGGCGCGGGCAAGGGGGGTGAGGGCCCCGGCGCGGTGGGCGTCGGCGACGATGGCCCCGAAGACGGTGGTGTCGCGGACGGCCGCGGGGACGGTGTCCCGGGGGGCGCGGTAGCCCGGCACGGGTGAGCCGTGCAGCAGCGCGTATTCGTGCGGGTGGGCCAGGGCCCAGTCGCGGACCGCGTGGCACGCCGCGAGCCAGCGCGCCGTGTAGGCGGTGCGGTCGCGGGCGGCGTCCGCCTCTTCCACCGCCGCGCCGACGGCGTTGTAGCCGTCGATGATCAGCGCGGTCAGCAGGTCGTCGCGCGAGGGGAAGTACCGGTAGATCGCCGATGACGCCATGCCCATCTCCCGGGAGACGGCGCGCAGCGACAGTCCCCCCGCCCCCGCTGTGGCCAAGTGGCGTCGTGCGGTGTCGGTGATCTCGCGGGTCAGTTCCTCGCGGACGCGTTCGCGTGCGGTTCGGCCGGCGCTCATGGCGACGACGATATCAGAGCACCGGAATGAAACGAGAGCACTGCTCTTGCTTTTTTCCGGCGCAAGAGAGAGCATTGCTCATGGTCCGGATCGTCGATCCGGATCGAGATCACCTGTCGCGGCCACCGTGGAGCACATGGGTCGGCGGCGGGCGGCCCCCCAGGACGCATCCGAGGAGACACGGACCATGGGCAAGCACATCGTCGTCGGAGCAGGCCAGGTCGGTGCGCACCTGGCCCGGACCCTGCTGGAGCAGGGGCACGAGGTCGTCGTCGTCAGCCGGTCGGGCTCCGGTCCCGACGGGGTCCAGCGGGTGGCCGCCGATGCCGCGGACACCGAACGCCTCACTGCCCTCACCCGAGGCGCGGACACCCTCTACAACTGCGCGAACCCCCGCTTGCACCGCTGGCTCCAGGACTGGCCCCCCATGGCCGGATCCATGCTCGCCGCCGCGGAGGCCGCCGGTGCCGGGTACGTCATGCTCGGCAACGTCTACGGCTACGGCGTGCCCGACGGGCCGATGCGCGAGACCGACCCCTACGCCCCCACCAGCGCCAAGGCGGGGGTCCGCGTGCGGATGTGGCAGGACGCGCTGGCCGCCCACGACGCCGGGCGGGTGCGGGCGACCGAGGTCCGGGCCAGTGACTACTTCGGCCCGGGCTGCCTCGGCCAGTCGCACCTCGGCGAGCGCTTCGTCCCCAGGATCCTGGCGGGCAAGCGCGTCCCTTACGCCGGCGACCCCGCGCAGCCCCACAGCTGGACCTACGTCACCGACGTCGCCCGCGCCCTGGCCGCCGCGGGTAGCGGCGACCGCGCATGGGGCAGGGCGTGGCACGTCCCGACCGGGCCGGCGCTCTCGGCCCGCGAGGTCGCCGAACGGATGAGCGCCATCGCCGGTGCCCCCGCCCCGAGGGTCACCGCGCTGCCGCACTGGGTCATGCGCGTGCTGGGCACGGTCTCGCCCATGCTGGGCGAGCTGGAAGCCGTCCGCTACCAGTTCGTCCGCCCGTTCGTCGTCGACTCCAGCGAGTTCGAAACGGCCTTCGGCCTGGCCCCGACCCCCATGGACGAGGCGCTGGCCGCCACGGTCGCCTGGTGGCGCGACCGGTTGGGCGCCGCCGCCTGAACCGGCGCCGCCACCGCCTATCGCGTGCCCGGGCCGGCCCCGAACAGGGAGTCCAGGTGGGCGTCGAGGGCCGCGAGCGCGTCGTCGGCGGGGAGCTGCCCGCTCAGGGCGTGCACGCCCAGCCCGTCGACGAGCGCGAGCAGGGCCGCCGCGGCGCGCGCGGGGTCGGCTCCGCCGACTCCGCCGGCGCGGATCCGGTCGGCCAAGTGGGCTCGCATGCGGGCCGCCGACGTGCGCAGCCCTTCGGCGAGCGCCGGCTTGGTCGCGGCGTAGGCGAGGAACGCGAGGGCCACATGGCCCTCGCGTGAGCGCTGCTCGTCCAGCGGGAGCAGCTGGACCAGCAGCGCGCGGACGTCGTCCCGGGCCGACGGCGCGCCGCGCCGGGCCCCGCCGCCGGTCCCGCCGCCACCGGCGGCGGCCATGCGCTCCTGGATGCCGTCCATGACGACGTCGAGGGCGAACGCCATCATCTCGTCCTTGGTGCGGAAGTAGTGCTGCACCATACCCGTCGACACCCCGGCCTCCGCGGCGACGTGGCGCAGGCTGACGGCCTCCAGCCCTTGGGAGGCGGCGAGGCGCATGAGGGCGTCGGCGATCTGGGTCCGCCGGGCGCGGTGGTCGACTCTCTTGGGCACCCGGGCATTTTACATTGCAGTCGTATTGACACGTCCTCGCGGAGCTTTTACATTGCGTTCGTATTGTAAAAACAGCCCGAGGGCCGTCCGGCGGGCAGGCGCCGCCGGACGGCGGGGGAGGTCGAGGGGGACCGCGATGAACGTGATCCGGCTGTCGGAGATCACCGACGGCATGGCGGACCTGGTCGGGGGCAAGGCGGCGGGGCTCGCGGCGATGATCGCCGCGGGCGAGAGGGTGCCGGACGGCTTCTGCCTGACCACCGCGGCCCACCGGGCGGCGGCGGTGCCCGAGGAGGAGGTCGCCGCCGCCTACGAACGGCTCGGCGGCGGGCCGGTCGCCGTGCGCTCCAGCGCCACGGCCGAGGACCTGCCGCACGCGAGCTTCGCCGGGCAGCAGGACACGTTCCTCGACGTCAACGGCGCCGACGACGTCGTCGGCGCCGTACGCCGGGTCTGGGACTCCCTGCACAGCGAGCGGGCCACCGCCTACCGCGAGGCCCAGGAGATCGATCCCGCGACCGCCGCCATGGCCGTCGTCGTGCAGCGGATGGTCGGTGCGGCGGCCGCCGGGGTGATGTTCACCGCCAACCCCCTCACCGGCCGCCGCACCGAGACGGTCGTCGACGCCGTCGCGGGCCCGGGTACGGCCGTGGCCGACGGCACCGCCGTCCCCGACCACTACGTGCTGGACACCGCCACCGCGGACGCGGCCACCGGGGAGCGGGGCTGCCTGGGCCGGCGTGACCTCGACGCCCTGCGGCGGGCCGGCGCGCGCCTCCAGGCCCTCTTCGGCGCCCCCCAGGACGTCGAGTGGGCGATCGACCACGACGGCGAGCTGTGGCTGCTGCAGTCCAGGCCGATCACCACGCTGTTCCCCCTCCCGTCGGACTCCGGGCACCCGCAGCCGCGCGTCTACCTGGAATTCGGCCATGTGCAGGGGATGCTCCAGCCCTTCACCCCCATGGGCATGTCCGTGCTGAAGGTGGTGGCCGCCGGCATCGCCCGCTCCTTCGGCGTCCCGGCCGACCCCGTCGAAGGGCCGGCCGCGGTCGTCGGGATCGGCGGACGCCTCTACGGCGACCTGACCGATCTCGTCCGCAGCCCGTGGACCCGTGCGCGGCTGCCCGAGGCGATGGGCGTGGACTTCGGGCCGCGGGCGCAGGCCGTCGTCGAGCGGGTGATGGCCGATCCGCGCTTCGCCGCGCGGCGGGGCCGGCCGGTCCGTGGGCGCACCGTGCTCACGGTGGCCCTGCGGACGGTCCCCCGCGCCCTGGCGGGCATCGGGCGGGCGCTGGCGCGCCCGGAAGCCGCCCGCGACCGCGTGGCGCGCGCGATCGGGGAGATCAGAAGGGAGGCGGACGCCCCGCCCGGCCCGATGACCGCGTCCGAGCGGTTGGATTCCGTGGCCGCCGCCGACGCGCCCTTCCCGTCCGGCGACGCGCTGGTCTGGCCGGTCGCGACCGCCCTCCTGGTGACGGCGCTGCCCGGGGCCCTGCTCCGGGGCGTCGCCGACGGCGCCGAGATGAACACGGTCCTGGGCGGGCTGTCGCACAACGTCACCACCGAGATGGACCTGGCGCTCTGGCGCCTGGCCGAGGGTGCCGCCGGGCACCGCGCGCTGCTGTCGGACACCCCGCCGCACCGGCTCGCCGCCATGTACGCCGCTGGCACGCTGCCCGATATCGGCCTGCCCGCGTTCCTGGACGCCTACGGCCACCGCGCCGCCGCCGAGGTCGACGTCGGCGTGCCCCGCTGGGAGGAGGACCCTGCTCCGCTCTTCGCCGCGATCGCCAACTACCTGCGCGTCACCGACCCCGAGCAGGCCGCCGACCGGCGGTTCGCACGTGCCGGGGCCGCGGCCGAGGCGACGATCGAGCGGGTACTCGAACGGGCACGCCGCGCCCGGCCGGTGCGCGGCCGGCTGGCCGGTGTCCTCCTGCGCCGGGCCCGGGTCCTGGCCGGCCTGCGCGAGGCGGGGAAGTTCGCCGGCCTGTACCGGCTCCGCCGGATGCGCCGCGAGCTGCTGCTGGCCGGGGAGGAGATGGCCGACCGGGGGCTGCTGGAGGACGCCGGGGACATCATGTTCCTCACCCTCCCCGAAGCGCGGGCGGCGGTCGACGGGGGAGCCGGCCGGACAGCGCTGGTGGCCGCCCGGAAGGACCTCCACCGGCGCGAGCTGCGCCGCCGGAGCGTCCCCGTCGCCCTGCTGTCCGACGGCACGGACCCCGAGGCGCTCGCGCCCCCCGATCCCCCCGGTGCCGGCGCCCTGAGCGGGACGGCGGCGGCCGCGGGCCGGGCCACCGGGCCCGCCCGCGTCGTCCACGACCCGGCCGGTGCCCGCATCGAGCCCGGCGAGATCCTGGTGGCCCCGGCCACCGACCCCGGCTGGACGCCGCTGTTCCTCACCGTGGCCGGACTGGTGACGGAGACCGGATCGGCGATGGCGCACGGTCCCACCGTGGCCCGCGAGTACGGCGTCCCCACGGTCGTCTGCGTCCGCGACGCCACGCGCAGGATCCGCACCGGGCAGGTCGTCACGGTCGACGGCACCGCCGGAACCGTCACCGTCGGGCCCGGGGACGCGGCCGCCTCTCCCGTGGACCCGTGACCCGGCGCGGCCCGGCCGGGGCGGTGCGAAGGGGGCGGCGGGGCGCCGCCCGTGGCCGTCCGGCCCGGCCGCGTCAGCGCTCGCCGTCGCCGTCGCCGTCGTCGTCGTCGTCGCCGTCGCCGTCGCCGTCGCCGCCGTCGAGCGGGGAGCCGGGCGGTCGGCCGGTGCGGCGCCAGAACTGGCGGCCGCCCTCGTCGCGCACGACGACGCCCAGCGCGGCCAGCTCCTCCCGCAGCTGCTCGGCGTCCGCGGCCTCGTCCTTCTCCAGTGCCCGTGCGCGGGCCTTGAGGAACGCGTGGGCCTCGGCGGAGAGGCCCGGGTGGCCCACGACCCAGCGCCGGAACTCGCCGCGGTGCGGGTCGGCCTCCGCCCACGGGTAGCCGTGGGCCGCGAAGGCGGCCGCCAGCCGCTTCGCGTTCGGGAGCTCGCCGCTTTCGGCGGCGAGCTCCTCGGTGTCCGGGCCCAGGAGGACGAGCCGCCTGCCGTCCAGGAACACCGCGCCGACCGACGCGGCGTGCACGTCGTGGCGCCGGTCGCCGCGGGCGATGGCGACCTGGTCGTCGCCGACGGTGACCGTCACGTAGTCGCCCTCGGCGAGCAGTGCCAGCGCCAGCCCGCCGAGGACCCCCAGTACGGCGCCCCCGATCGGGACGCGCCCCTCGGGGAACGACGTGATGAGTTCGAGGGGCCCCTCGAACGGGGTCCACGGCAGCGCCAGCGCCCACCCGGCGGCGAGCGCCAGCAGCCACGCGGCCCCGGACCCGATTCCGGCGCCCAGCAATGGGGCGCCCGCCCAGGTGAGGACGCGCAGCCCGGCCGACGGGCCGAGAACGGTCGCGGCACGGGACGGCGGCACAACGGGCGGCATCTCCAGGTCTCCTCTGCTTCCGGTATATGTGCGATCCGCGGGGGTCTGCTTCCGGTCGCCCGGATCCGCCGCCTCCCGCGCCGGCGCCCGGGCCACTAGGCCCGGATCCGGGTCGCGGCGGCGAACACGCTGATGCCCAGGACCGCGATGACGAGGTTGGCGAACAGCTCGTAGCCGGCAAGGGCGTCCACATGCGGGATGACGAACCGGTTGACGACGTTGAGGAAACCCATGATCGGCTGGTGGCCGAGCAGCCGGTCGACGGTCCCGCTGACCCCTATCGCGGCGATGACCAGCCCCGCCGCCTGAATGGCTTTGCGCATGCCTCCGACGCTAGGCAGCGGGGGCGCGGCGGCGCATCGGCCGACGGCGTCGGACCGCACCGACCGGAGGCGCCGATCGCGACCCCCGGGTCATCCCGAAGTATCGGGCTCTGCGACGGGGGTCGCCGATTCCCTCCGGACCGCGGAGGGCCGCCGCCCCGGCCGGTAGGTTCGGGGAGCATGAACGGTTCGGCGGGCGGGTACCCGCCCCGACGCGGCCTGCGCGACTGGGCCGTGGACATCTGCCTGTTCCTGCTCGCCGTGGGCTACGGCGTCGCCTGGTCGCTGGAATCCCTCGCCGACCCCGCGCAGCCGCCGGCGCCGGCCTGGAGCCAGGTCCTCACCGCGGGGGCCTGCGCCGCCCTCTGGCTTCGGCGCCGGTGGCCGGTGGGGCTCGCCGTGGCCCTGGTGCCGGTGTCGACCTTCGCCGACCTCGCCGCCGGGGCTCAGCTCGTCGCGCTGTTCACCGTCGCGATCCACCGGCCGGTGCGCTACGCGGCGGGTATCTGCGCGGCGATCATCGTCTTCCGGGCCGGCTTCCTCGCGCTGTTCGTCATGCTCCGCCGCCCGCCGCCCGACGTCCCGCTCTCCTGGATCCTGGCGTTCACCGCCATCACCAGCCTCGCCGTCGTGGGGTGGGGGCTGTTCGTCCGGCACCGGCGCCAGCTCGCGCTCTCGCAGCGCGAGCGCGCCGCCCGGGCCGAGACCGAGGCCCGGCTGCGCGCCGAACAGGCCCAGCACCACGCCCGCGAGGAGATCGCCCGGGAGATGCACGACGTCCTCGGCCACCGCCTGTCGCTGCTGAGCGTGCACGCCGGAGCCCTGGAGTACCGCCCCGACGCCCCGGCCGAGGAGATCGCCCGCGCGGCCGGGGTGATCCGCGAGAGCGCCCACCAGGCACTCCAGGACCTGCGGGAGGTCATCGGCGTGCTGCGCGCCCCGGTCGGCGAGCTGCCGCAGCCCACCCTCGCCGACCTCGCGGAGCTCGTCGCGGAGTCCCGCGCGGGCGGGATGCGCGTGGACCTGAGCGAGCGGATCCCCGTCGGCGTCCCCGGCGGCATCGGCCGCGCCGCCTACCGGATCGTCCAGGAGGGGCTGACCAACGCGCGCAAGCACGCGCCCGGCGCCGGGGTGGCGGTCGCCGTGGCCGGCGCGGCGGGCGAGGGGCTGACCGTCGAGGTCCGCAACACCGCCCCCGAGACCCCGCCTCCGGTCCCGCCCGGGACCGGCCCGCCGCCGCTGCCCGGCCGCGGCCTGATCGGGCTGGCCGAACGCGTCTCGCTGGCCCAGGGCCGCCTGGAGCACGGACACACCGCCGAGGGTGGCTACCGCCTGCACGCCTGGCTACCCTTGCCGCCATGATCGCCTCCGAACCGCCGCCGGCCATCGGCGTCCTCATCGTCGACGACGACCCGCTGCTGCGCGCGGGGCTGGCGATGATGCTGGGCGGAGCGGGGGACATCCGGGTCGTCGCCGAAGCGGGCGACGGCGGCGAGGTTCCCGCGCTCGTGGAGCGGCACGCTCCCGATGTGGTCCTCATGGACATCCGGATGCCCGGCACCGACGGCCTGAGCGCGACCGAGGCGCTGCGCTCCCGCCGCGGCGCCCCGGAGGTCATCGTCCTGACCACCTTCGACGCCGACGAGCACATCCTGCGCGCCCTGCGGGCCGGGGCCGCGGGCTTCGTCCTCAAGGACACCCCGCCCGCCGAGATCGTCGACGCGGTGCGGCGGGTGGCCCGCGGCCACCCGGTGCTGTCCCCGGCGGTGACCCGCCGGCTCATGGACCGGGTCGCCGAATCCGGCCGCGACCGGCGGCGCGGCCGTGCGCAGGAGCGCCTCGCGCTGCTCAACGACCGCGAGCGCGAGATCGCCGTCGCGGTGGGGGAGGGCGGGTCCAACGCCGAGATCGGCGCGCGCCTCTACATCAGCGTCCCCACCGTCAAGACCCACGTCTCGCGCGTCCTCACCAAGCTCGGCCTCAACAACCGCGTCCAGATCGCCCTCCTCGTCCACGACGCCGACCTCCTCCCCGGCGGCGAGTGACCGCCCGCCCCCGGCGATGGGCCGCGACCAGGGCGGGGCTCACAGCGGGGCGGGAGTTGTGTAGCCTTCCTGGCGTGTCAGCGCAGATCGCGGGATCGACCGGGCGCCCCCTCGCCAAGGGGCTGCTCGCCGTGCTCATGGCAGGGGCCTACCTGCTCTGCCTGATCTGCCACGCCCCCGGACTGTCCGCGGCCGCCGCGGCGCACCCGGCCGCGCACACGGCCGCGGAACCGGCGCAGGAGGCGCAGGCCGGCGAAGGGCGCGATGCCGCCGCCGGCCACGGGCACGCCGAACCCGGGCACTGCGACGACAGCGGCATCGCGGCGGCGGGCCAGCCGGGCGGCGGCCTCCAGCTGCTGATGCTCCTCGGCCTGGCCACGCTGGCCGCCTGGGTGCTGTGGTCCTTCCCGCCGCGTACGCCCGCGTGGGCGCACCCGCGGCCGTGGCGGCGCCATCCCGGAGGCTCGCGCCTGCTGATCTCCATCTGCGTGTGCCGGGTGTAGGCCGAACCCCGCGCCCTTTCTCCCTCCGTCCGGCGGCCGCGTCGCCGGACGATCCGCGCCCGGGCCCGCCCGCGCACGGTACCCGCGTGTACCGGCGCCGAGGCGCCCGCGGCGACCACGCACGCCCGCGCGTGCCCCTCCCCGGCGGACGGCCGCCGCGCACCGCCACCGGTGCGCCGCCGTGCCGGGGACCCCCACCGAACCGCCTGATGGAGCCATCCACCCATGACCGATGACAGACACGCCACCGACCCCGCGCCCGCCGCGAAGCCGGCCGCCGGCCGCAGCGCCCGGCGCCCCGACCGGGCCGTCATCGCCGGCGTCGGCGTGCTCGCCGCCGGCAGCCTGCTGCTGCCCGCCGGCGTCGCCAACGCCGAGCCCGAGCCGACCAAGGAGGAGGTCGAGGACCGCATCGAGGAGCTGACCGAGGAGGCCAGCACCCTGGTGCAGGAGTACAACCAGGCCGAGGAGGACCTGGAGGCCGCTGAGGAGAAGGTCGCCGACCTCGACGACGAGATCGGCGACGAGGAGGAGCGCTACGACGAGCTGCGCGCGGAGGTGGCCGGGTTCGCCGGGGCCGCCTACCGCTCCACCGACGTCGGCGCCACCTCCACCGTGCTCACGGTGGAGGACCCCGAGGACCTGCTGGACCAGTCGGCGGACCTCGCCTACCTGTCGGAGAACCAGCGCGCCAAGCTGGACGACTTCACCGGCTCCTCCGAACGCCTCATCGGGCTCAAGGACGAGGCCGAGGACGGCAGGGACGAGGCACAGGACCGGGCCGACGAACTGGCCGAGCAGCAGGAGGAGATCGAGGACGCGCTCGCCGAGCAGGAGGAGCTCCTCGCCGACTTCGAGGGCGAGAACCCGACGGCGGGGGAGGCCGACGGCTCCGGCGGGTCCTCCTACAGCGGGTCGGCGTCCGGCAACGCCCGCACGGCGCTGGACTTCGCCTACAGCAAGATCGGCACCCCGTACCTGTGGGGCGGCACCGGGCCCAACGGCTACGACTGCTCCGGCCTGATGCAGGCCGCATGGGGGTCGGCCGGGGTGAGCCTGCCCCGGACCACCTATGACCAGTTCAACCTGCCCAACAAGGTGTCGCGCGCCGACCTCCAGCCGGGCGACATCATGTTCTTCTTCGACGACCTCGGCCACAACGGGATGTACGCCGGGAACGGGCAGATGGTGCACGCGCCCAGCAGCGGCAAGACGGTCTCCGTGGTGAACCTCGCGGACTACTGGGATTCCCAGTTCGTCGGGGCCGTCCGTCCCTGACCGGGGCGGGCGATGGCGGGGGGCCGCACAGCGGCCTCCCGCCACCCCTGGCAGTGCGCGGCGGCGTCCCCCGTGGGGCGGACGCCGCCGCGCGGGGCCGGAACCGGACAACGGCTGGCCCGTGTCTACTACACGCGCGTAGTATCAACTACGCGAGCGTAGGAGATCGGGAGGGGCCGCAGATGACACACCCGGAGCACCGCACGCCCGACGAGGTCACCGACCGGATCAGGCGGCACTGGGATCGGCAGGCGGGCGGATACGACGCGGCCATGACGCGCGTCGAGCGCCTCCTGTTCGGCGACGGACGGGCGTGGGCCTGTTCGCGGGCCACGGGGCGGACCCTGGACGTCGGCGCGGGTACCGGCCTCAACCTGCCGCTGTACCCCGCCGGCGTGCGCCTCACCGCCATCGACCTCAGCCCCGCCATGCTCGCAGTCGCCCGCGCACGCAGCGCGGAGCTGGGCATCGACGCCGACCTGCGGGTCGCCGACGCCGAGCGGCTGCCGTTCGACGACGCCGCGTTCGACACGGTGGTCTGCACACTGGCGCTGTGCTCGGTCCCCGACGTCGACCTCGCCCTCGCCGAGATGCGGCGGGTCCTGCGCGCCGGCGGGCGCCTGGTGCTGCTCGACCACGTGCGGCCGACGCTGGCGCCGCTGCGCTGGCTGCTGCTCGCGATCCAGTGGAGCATGAACCGGATCGAGCCAGGCAACGGCGAGCAGATGATGCGCCGTCCGCTCGTCAACGCCCGCGAGCTGGGCTTCGAGATCGAGGAGCGGCACCGGGCCAAGGGTGGGGCGGTCGAACGCGTCAGCGCCCGCAAGCCCGATTAGGCTCGGAACGGCCCGCGGAACGCACGGCGCCGCCCCCGTCGTCGGCGCAGGAGGAGGGGTGTGGATGCTCGGGGAGCTCGAATCCCGCGTGATGCGCGTCCTCTGGGACCGCCGTGAACCGATGACCGTCCGCTCCGTCCTGGAACGGCTCAACGAGAGCGGACCCCGGCCCGTCGCCTACACCACGGTGCTCACCGTGATGAGCCGCCTGGCCGACAAGGGAGCGCTGGTGCGCACCGCCGCGGGGCGGGGCCACCTCTACACGGCCGCGGCGGCCGACGAGGCCGCCCTGGCCGTCGACGACGTCCTGCGCACCTACGGCGACTCCGCGGTCAGCCACTTCCTCGACCGCGCGGCCGGCGACCCGGAGCTGTTGGAACGGCTGCGCAGACTGGCCCGGGAATGAGCGCCCGGCCGGGTCCGCGGGCGCGGTCCGCCGACGCGCCGCTGTGGTCGATGATCGCCCTGGCCTGCGGGGTGCACGGCGCGTTCGCGACGGTCGCCTGCTGCCTCGCCGCCGCGGTCGCCGCCCGGCTGGCCGCCACCGGCTGGCCCCCGCTGTGGGAGGGGCACCCGCCGATGTGGCCCGCGGCGGCGATCGCGCTGCTGTGGTCCGCGGGCTGGCTCCACCGGCTGGTCGCCGCCGCGCGCCTGCTGGCGGCCGCGCGCCGGCTGCGCGCCTCCCTTGCGGGGGCCCGGGTGGAGCCGCCGGAGAGGCTGGCCCGCCTGGCGGCGGAGTGCGGCCTGGAGGGCCGCGTCACGGCGGTGTCCTCCGGCGGGATGTTCGCCTTCACCCACGGGCTCCTCCACCCCCGCGTGGCGGTCTCCACCGGGCTGCTGGCCCTCCGCGACGAGGAGTTGCGCGCGGTCCTGCTGCACGAGGGCGAGCACGTCCGCAACCGCGACCCCGCGAAGGCCGTGCTCGCCTCCCTGGTCCACGCGCGCAACTTCTACGTCCCCTTTCTGGGCGCGTGGAGGTGGCGCTTCATCGCGGCGCGCGAGCTCGCCGCGGACCGCGTGGCGCAGGCGGGGGTGGGCAGGGGGCCGGTGGCCGGTGCCCTGCTGCGGGTCGCCGAAGGACCCCCGTGGAGCGCCGGGGCCGCCGTGGCGGCCATGGGCTCCGCCGGGCTGCTGGAGCTGCGCGTCCGGCGGCTGGAGGACCCGGGGGCCCCGATCCCCGTCCCGGGCCGCTTCGACCGCGTGTGGGCGGTGGCGGCCGGCTCGGTGCTGGTCGCGGCGTTGGTGTGGGCCGTCTTCTTCCTCTCCGCCTACCCGCCGCCCTGCCGGATGTGACGCGGAGGCGGCGGCGCGCCCGCTCCGCCGGCCGGCGCCCGGAGCGCGGCACGCCCGTGGCGGTCCGATGCCGTGACGGCGGATGCCCCCGGACCGGGGGTCCGGGGGCATCCGCCGCCGAGGGTCACGCCGCGTGAGCGGTCTGCCGCCGGTCGGCGGCCGCGGGCGCCGCGGCCGGCGCGGGGCCGCCGTTTCCGGCCAGCGGCCGGAAGCCGCGCAGCCGCAGGCTGTTGCTGATGACGAAGACGGAGGAGAAGGCCATCGCCGCACCGGCGATCATCGGGTTGAGCAGGCCGGCGGCGGCCAGGGGCAGCGCCGCCACGTTGTAGGCGAACGCCCAGAACAGGTTGCCCTTGATGGTGGACAGGGTCCTGCGGGAGAGCCGGATGGCGTCGGCCGCCGCCCGCAGGTCGCCGCGGACCAGGGTCAGATCGCTCGCCTCGATGGCGGCGTCGGTCCCGGTGCCCATGGCCAGCCCCAGGTCGGCCTGCGCGAGCGCGGCGGCGTCGTTGACGCCGTCGCCGACCATCGCCACCGTGCGGCCCTCGGACTGGAGCCGCTTGACGACGGCGACCTTGTCCTCGGGCAGCACCTCCGCCACCACCTCGTCGATACCGACCTGGTCGGCCACCGAACGGGCGACGTCGGCGGTGTCGCCGGTCAGCAGGATCGGGGTGAGCCCGAGGCCGCGGAACTGCTCGACGGCCTGGGCGCTGGTGGGCTTGACGGCGTCGGCGACCACCAGCACGGCGCGGGCCCGCCCGTCCCAGCCGACCGCGACCGCGGTGCGGCCGCCGGCCTCGGCGCCGGCCTTGGCCCGCTCCAGGCCGGCGGGCAGGTGCTGGGACCAGTCGGCCAGCAGCGAGGTGCGGCCCACCACGACCGCGTGGCCGTCGACGACGCCCTGGACGCCCAGCCCTTCGACATTGGCGAAGTCCTCCACCCGGCCCAGGTCGCCGGTCCGCTGCACGGCGGCCGTTGCGATGGCGCGGGCGATGGGGTGCTCGGAGGCGTCCTCCAGCGCTCCGGCGAGCCGCAGCACCTCGGCCTCGTCCTCGCCATCGGCGGTGTACACGTCGGTGAGCGTCATGCGGCCGGTGGTGACGGTGCCGGTCTTGTCCAGGACGATGGTGTCGATGCCGCGCGTGGTCTCCAGGACCTCGGGACCCTTGATGAGGATGCCGAGCTGGGCGCCGCGGCCGGTACCCACGAGCAGGGCGGTGGGGGTGGCCAGGCCCAGCGCGCACGGGCAGGCGATGATCAGCACCGCCACGGCGG
This sequence comes from Nocardiopsis mangrovi, assembly GCF_042653925.1. Classification (NCBI taxonomy): domain Bacteria; kingdom Bacillati; phylum Actinomycetota; class Actinomycetes; order Streptosporangiales; family Nocardiopsidaceae; genus Nocardiopsis; species Nocardiopsis mangrovi. Next base: position 7,773 of record NZ_JBHSFQ010000040.1, on the reverse strand, counting down.
CGGTGAACGCCGCCGCGACCGGGGCGCCGGTGCCGATCCAGAAGCCGAGCGTGGCGATCGCGAGCACGATGACAATGGGCACGAAGACCCCGGAGACCCGGTCGGCGAGGCGCTGTACCTCGGCCTTGCCGTTCTGCGCGTCCTCGACCAGCCGCGCCATCTGCGCGAGCCGGGTCTCGGCGCCGACGCGGGTGGCGCGCACGACCAGCCGGCCGCCGGCGTTGACGGTGGCCCCGGCCACCGCCGAGCCCGGGCCGACCTCGACCGGGACGGACTCGCCGGTCAGCATGCTCATGTCGACCGCGGAGGTGCCCTCTTCCACGGTGCCGTCGGTGGCGATCTTCTCGCCGGGGCGCACCACGAACAGGTCGCCCGGTGCGAGCCGGTCGATCGGCGCGCGTTCCTCGCGACCGTCGCGCAGCACGGCGACGTCCTTGGCGCCGAGGTCGAGCAGCGCGTGCAGGGCGGCGCCGGCGCGGCGCTTGGAGCGGGCCTCGAAGTAGCGGCCGGCCAGGAGGAAGGTGGTGACGCCGGCGGCGACCTCCAGGTAGATGTTGGCGGCGCCGTCGGTCGGGGTGATGGTGAGTTCGAAGGGGTGGACCATGCCCGGTTCGCCGGCGGTGCCCCAGAACAGCGCGTACAGCGACCAGGCGAACGCCGCGATCGTGCCCAGCGAGACCAGGGTGTCCATGGTCGCGGCGCCGAGCTTGAGGTTCTTCCACGCGGCGATGTGGAACGGCAGCGCACCCCAGACCAGCACGGGTGCCGCGAGCGCAAGTGAGGCCCACTGCCAGTAGGTGAACTGGAGCGCGGGAACCATGGCCATGGCGATGACCGGGACCGACAGGGCGGCGCTCACGAGCAGGCGGGTGCGCAGCGGCTCCGTCGGGTCGGCGGTACCGGCGTCGTCCCGCGCGCCGCCGCCGGCGGCGCCGGGGCCCTCGGGGGCGGGCGGTGCGGGCAGGGAGGCGGTGTACCCGGCCTTCTCCACCTGGGCGATCAGGTCCTCGGCGGCCACCGGGGCGCCGTCCACCACCACCTGCGCCTTCTCGGTCGCGTAGTTCACGGTGGCGGTGACGCCGTCGATCCTGTTCAGCCGCTTCTCGACCCGCATCGCGCAGGAGGCGCAGGTCATGCCGCCGATCGCCAGTTCGATCCGGTGCTGATCCGGTGCGCGCTCTTCGGGTTCCGCGTTCATCGCTGCTCCATACGTCGTCGGGGGACCGGGCGGGGTCGTGGTCCGGGGGTCAGTGGGTGTGCTCGGCGCTCTCGCCGGCGTCGTCGGCGGGGCCGTCGCCGTCGCCGTCGGCGCCGGCGGTCGCGGTGAACTCCGCGGTGCGCACCTCGCCGTCGTGCCGGAAGTCGAGGAAGAGCCGGTAGTCGCCGGCGGAGGGCACCTCGGTCTGGAAGGCGATCCGCGGCCCGGGTTCGGTGGCGCCGTCGCCGGGGGCGCCTTCGGGGTGGACGTGGAGGTAGGCGAGGTCGCCGTCGCGCAGCGCGACGAGGTGGCCGTAGGCGCCGAGATAGGGTTGCAGGTCGGTGACCTCCTCGCCGTCCTTGCTGACGGTGAGTGCCAGTTCGCCGGTGCGCCCGGGGACGAGGTCGCCGTCGAGGGTGACGGTGTAGCCGTCGACCTCCGCGGTCCTGCCGGGCTCCGGCAGGGGTTCGGGCTCGTAGTCGCCGGGGACGTCGAGGTCGGCGCCGAGGGTGAGCCCGTCGTCGCGGCCCCGCGGGACGAAGTCCGCGAACATTCTATAGGGCCCGGGGGTATCCAGTTCCATCGAGATGCTCCACGTGCCGTCCTCCGCCATCTCCGGGTGGACGTGCTGGAACCCGGTGAGGTCGCGGCCGACGACGATGAGGTGCATCCGCTTGTCGTGCGCCGTCGTGAATCCGGTGACGGGGTCGCCATCGGGGCCCAGGACGCGGAAGGACAGCCGTTCCTCCTCGCCGGCGCTTCCGGGGGCGTCCACCGGGTCGAGCGTGTACCCGTCCTGGGAGATCTGGAGGCCGGACGGGGTGGGTGCCGCGGCGGCGGCCTGGCCCGAGTCGTCCCCGCCGTGCCCGCCGTGTCCGCCGTCCGGGGCGGCGGCCGGGTCGTCCCCGTGTCCGTTCCCGGCCGCCACGGCCGGGAGCAGGGGGCCGGCGAGGGTTCCGGCGCCCGCCGCGCCGCCGAAGGCCACTACGAGGCCCATCCCGTAGATCCCCAGTTTCGCGGGAACGTTCATCGTCCACCCTCTCGTCTCGTGGCCGGCCTCTCCGGCGGCGGCCCGCCGCAGCAGGGTCCCCTGCCCGATGCCTTCATGGATACTATACCCCCCTAGGGTATGTAAAGCGCGGAAGGGATCCCGGGAGCGACAGCCGTTCCCCCGGGGGGGCGGAGCGACGGACCGGCGCGCCGCCCCCCGGACGGGACGGTCCCCGATGCCTCCACCGGGGACCGTCCGGGCGGGCTAGTTCTCGCCCTCCGCGGATGCGGCGGCGGCGAGGGCGGGCTGCCGAGCGGATCCGGTCCGCGGCGCGAGTCCCCCCGATCGGCCGATCAGCGCCATGGCCAGGGCCCCGACGGCGCCGAGCGCCGCCAGCCCGAGCCAGGGCACGGTCGCGGCGAGCGGCGGCGCCAGGCCGAGCGCGGCCCCGACCACCAGGTTGCCCACAGTGATGGCGATGCCGGAGACCGTGTTGTAGAGCCCGTAGTGCGTCGCCACGAGGCGGTCTCCGGACAGCCGCACCACGGTGTCCATCTCGAAGGGGTAGACGAGCGCGCCCCCGAGCCCGAGCAGGGCGGCGGTGAGCAGCGCCGGGACCGCCACGAGCGCGGCCGCGGCCAGGGGCGCGGTGTCGGTGCCGCGCACCGCGGCGGCCAGGGGCGGGGTGGCGAGGATGGGCAGGAACGCCGCCGTCATCACCGCGAGCCCGCGCGGGATCGCCCGCGCGGCGTCCCAGCGGTCCTTGGCCCAGTCGGTGATCCGGACCTGCCCGGCGATGGCCACCAGCGCCGAGACGGCGAAGAGCGCGGCGACCGCGATGTCGCCGGCGTCCGACCCCAGGCCGGCGGTCGCGACGGCGTCCTGGACCGTGAGCGGGACCGCCAGGTAGATCTGGAAGTTCAGCACGTAGGACCCCGCCATGGCGACGGTGAACGCGGCGAAGGCCCGGTCGGACGCGACACGGCGCCAGTCGCCGAGCACCCCCGCGACGCCCGCGCGCCGCTCCTCCTCCGGCTCCGGCGCCCGGCGCGGTGGCAGCGCGCGCGCCTGGAGCACGGTGAGCCCGAGGAACAGCGTGGCGGCCACCCCCGCCACCAGCGTGAAGTCCACGGCGATGAGCGCCATGCCGATGAGCGGGCCGATGAGGATGCCGGTCTGGTAGAACACGTTGAACAGCGCGAACGCCTCCATGCGGCGCTCACCGGCGTCGGCCGCCAGGTAGGCCCGCACGGCGGGGTTGAACAGGGCGCCGGCGAACCCCGTGGCGGCCGACGCCGCCAGCAGCACGGGGAGCGAATCGGCGAAGCCGAGCGCGGCGAACCCGACCGTGCGCAGCGCGCACCCCGCGAGGATCGCGGGCTTGTAGCCGAGCCGGTCGGCGATGCTGCCGCCGACCAGGAACATCCCCTGCTGCGTCAGGTTGCGGACGCCCAGGACGAGCCCGACCGCCCACACCGCCATGCCCACGCTGTCGGTGAGGTGGAACGCGAGGTAGGGCATGAGCATGTAGAAGGCGGTGTTGATGGTCAACTGGTTGATCATCAACAGCCGCACGCTGGTGTCGAAGCCGCGGAAGCGCCGCCAGGCCGCGATCATCGCCGCGCCTCCCCGTCCGCTCCGGCGCCGGCCGCGGCCGTGCCGCGCGGGTCGACCACGCGCGTGCACCGGGTCCAGCCGGTCACGACCCGCTCGCCGGGGTCGGAGATCTCGTGCGGCTCGTCGGGGACCGGACCGTCGAGGAGCCCGTGCCGGGCGCAGTACTCGTCGTTGAAGACGGTGTCGAAGTACCGCTGCGGGCCGTCGGGGAAGACGGCGACGATGCGCTCGGCCGCCGGTCTCGTCCGCGAGAGCCACCGGGCGACCGTCGCCACCGCCCCGACGCTCCACCCCCCGCTGGCGTAGTGCGACGCGGCCAGGGTCCGGCAGGAGCGGACGGCTTGGGCGGGGTCGACCCAGTGCACCTCGTCGAAGGCGCGGTAGTCGACGTTGCGCGGGTGGATGCTGCTGCCGAGCCCCCGCATGATGCGGGGGCGGGCCGGCTGGCCGAAGATGGTCGAGCCGATGGTGTCGACCCCGACGACCCGCAGGTTCGGGAAGAACGCGCGCAGGGCGCGGGACACGCCGGCGGAGTGGCCCCCGGTGCCCACCGCGACGACCAGGGTGTCGACGCGTCCCATCTGGGCGACGAGTTCGTGGGCGAGCGGCGCGTAGGCCGCGACGTTGTCGGGGTTGTTGTACTGGTCGGGGCAGTAGGCGCCGGGGTCGTCGGCGAGCAGTTCGGCGACGCGGTCCCGCCGGGCCTGCTGCCAGCCGCCGGTCGGATGGGGGTCGGTGACCGTGTGCACGGTGGCCCCGTAGGCCGCGAGCAGCCGCGCCATCAGCGGCTCCATTCCGGGGTCGGTCACCAGGGCGACGGGGTGGCCGTGGGTGATCCCGGCGAGGGCGAGGCCGAGCCCCAGCGTTCCGCTGGTCGACTCGATGATCGTCGCTCCGGGGGCCAGCTGTCCGCGTTCGCGCGCCCGTTCGACCATGTAGAGGGCGGTCCGGTCCTTGATCCCGCCGGGGTTGTGGCCTTCGAGTTTGGCCCAGAAGCCCTGCCGGCGGCCGCAGTAGGGCTCGCCGATCCACAGAACGGGGGTGTTGCCCACGACCCCCGCCGGCGTGTGCTGCGGAAGGGTCGGGGGTGTGGCGACCAGGCGTCCGGGACTGATTTCGGGCATGGCGTGGCTCAGCATGGTGGTGTTCATGGCTCTCTCGGCTCAGTGCGTCCGCGAGCGGACACGTCGATGACCAGGCCGGGCGTGGGGTCCTCGGCGCTGTGGAGGCACGCGCGGCCGGCGGGGCCGGCCCGCGCGCGGAGGGGAGTGCGCGGTCGCCGTTCCGGAGGTGCGATCACACCCGGACGGGACGACGCTCCTCTACACCCGCCACACGCACAGGGCGAGCAGGAGGTGGGCGGCGTTGCGCCTGCGCGAGCGCCGGGTGCCCGCTGCGAACGCGAGCCGGCGCAGGACGGGCGCCGCGTAGAGCGCGGCGACGACGGCGAGGCCGGCCCCCAGGAGCAGCTGGAGCAGGTTCCAGGCCGGGGTGCGCTGGTCGGTGCCGTCGTCGGTGCCGTCGGCGCAGTGGTGCCCCTCGCCGAAGGCGTGGGTGTGCGCCGTGCCGTCGGTGACGGTGTGGTCGGGGGCGGCCGCCGTGCGCGCGAGTGTGGGCGTCTCGGCGGCGTCCGCAGGATGCCCGGCCGCGCAGAGCGCGTGGACGACGACCGCGATGGCGAGCAGCACGACCCTGAGGCCGTGCCGCTGCGGTGACGTCATCGTTACACGCACGGCCAGAACTCTACTCAACGTAACGAACACGTTGCGCAGTCATCACGGACGGGCGGTAAGTGAGGAGTGTCACTTTCGGCGGCCGCCCCGGCATGTCGCGGGCGCGGCCCTCCGAGCAGGAGCCGCACCCCGCGCACCGACCTGCGGCGGAGCAGGCGGCGTCCGCGACCGTGACCGCGACCGTGACCGCGGACGGGTTGACCTCGCCCTTGGGGCAAGGCACATGCTGAAGGCGGGCCGGTTCGCTCCACACCCGAGAAAGACGATGCGCACCAGCCTGACCAGTGGGGGAATTCCAGTTGCTCGCCGGCTTGTCGGCCAAAGCGTAGGGCGTCGGTGACGCGGTAGCCCCGCCGTGTGCGGCACATCGATGCGTCAACCGCAAGCCCTTCGCCGCTCCGACAACATGCCGTTCCTGGAATGGCCTCGCAGGACATGTAGCGCGCCAAATTCCGAGGGCCGCACCCGGGCCCGTCCGGAACCGAGGAGCGAGGAGAGCGAAAGTGGCGGAGAAGACCGAGATCACCTTCGGGTACCTGCGAGAGTTCCGCGACGAGAAGGTCACGAAGATACTCAAGGGACTGAAGGAGCAGAAGGCCGAACTGGAAAAGTACATCGATTCCGGCGAAAGCCCAAAGTTCGACACACTGTCTATCAACGGAATCCGCGCCGGGAACCCGGAACTGTTCGAGGCCGCTGGTGAGATCGCCCTGACCATCAACACGTCGGTGATCCATATGCGCGAGGAAATCGAGTACCTCATCGAGCAGTTCGAGGGCCTTGACGACCGGTTGGAGGAGGCCCATATTCGGTTCGCCGACGCCGAGGCCGACTCCGTGATCACCGCCGAGCAACTGAAGGTCCTCATCGACCCGGGCTCGGCCGGATCCGGCCGAGCCTGAAGGCGATGTGGTCGGCGCCCGCGACGGAACGGCGACAGGAAGCCGAGCGGGCGTCAGCCGGGGATTCGGCCGACCAGAGGGCCATCCGGCGGAGTGTCGGACGCATCGACCGTGGGGGAGTGTGAGGAGGTGGCATGCCCGAAGAGTACGAAGAGGACATCTGGGACGAGGACAACGACGACGTCGGGAGCGAGGAGCCGAAAGTTCCCCATGGTGGAGCTCCGCAGAACGCGGAACTCCACACGGTGCTGAACATCTTCGCGGACCCCGCGATGGACGACCCGGTCCCGCCTATGATCTCCGCCGAGAGGGTCATCGAGGCCGACTGGTTCTCCAGCTTCAGATCCGATCAGACGAGCCCGGACGGCCTGGACTACTGGCTGAAGACGGACCTCACCTCGAGCGAATCCAGGCGTAGAGGGACCGGGTCGATGGATGGCGGTTATCAGCCCAATACCACCAGCACCACGACGACGACCTACTACTCCGGGGTCACCTTCGACGGCGGGTTCTACGGATTTCCCGCCTGGCAGAACTTCATCGACAACATGCAGGGCATCCTCAACGAGCCGCTGGGGTCGGAGGCGGGAACCAGCTCTTCCTACAACGCGTCGCGGTTCAACAGCCTCGCCGACGCGCTGACGGAACTGAACACCTGGCTGACCAGTGCCTCCGGCGACCTGAAAAAATGGCACCAGGAGACCCGCGACGAACTCGAGGGGGCGACCGCCGACGTCTTCGTCCAACACCTCGGGTTCATGTTCTTACGTTTCCAAACGCTGCAGGAACAGGTCTCCGCCTATCCCGAGGCATTGCGCGACACGCGTGCGACTGTCCACCCCACTGCTGCGGACGACTTCCACAAATTGTACGAAGAGTGGACGGGCGGAGACCACTGGCATCCGCGTGATCAGATCAAGAAGTGGTTCGACGAGAACCAGGACTCCATCACCCTGAACAAGGGCGACGACTCCAGTTACATCGATGAGTACGGGCCGGCCAACTCTGCGGACACCTGGCACAAGATCCAGGACGAGATCAAGAAGAACTGGCTCGACAACATCAAAGCGTTCATGATCGGTGCCGCCGAACGCATGGGCAGCATCGTGAGCGGCTACGACTCCAACCAGCGCGTGTTCGATGACAACAAGATCGAGCCCCCCAAGGCGCTGACGCTGGACTGGTCGGGTGTGGGCGGCGGTGGTGGCGGTGGGGGCGGTGGTGGTGGCGACGGTGAGAACGGTCCCTCCGACATCGAGAACGAGTACAACGAGACGCTGGAGGAGTGGTACCGCAAGCAGATCGAGTGGCTGGAGAACAACCCGCCCGGCG
>NZ_JBHSFQ010000039.1:0-54915 GCF_042653925.1 Nocardiopsis mangrovi | reverse complement strand
TCGAAGACCAGAACGACCAACCGGATGCGGCCCCGCCCACCAGACGGTGTGCGGATCGGCCGAGAGAAGACCACCGCCCGGCCCGCAGGCCCACAAGCCCGCGCCAGGCGACTCGACCGACTATAGCCGGTACCCACGCAAGCACCAACTCGCCCGGACGTGAGCTGACCGACACCGCGTTCCCCCGGTCCCCTGCGTCCTCTCCGCCCCCTGCGCCCCTGCCACCTTCCCTCTTCCCTGTACTCCTGAGTCCGTCCACGCGCGTGCGGGACGTCTCCGGCGCGGGCCGGCCCACGCCGCCCGGCCCGCCCGCCCCTTCAGGACGAGCGCAGTGCCCGCCCCAGTCGGCGCAGGCCCTCTCCGATCTCCTCCGGGGAGGGGGTGGCGAACGAGAGCCGCATGGTCGCCGGGTCCGGGGTCTGCGCGAAGAACGGTGCCCCGGGCACGTAGGCGACGTCGTGGTCGAGGGCGGTGCGCAGCAGGGGTGCGGTGTCCGTGCCCCCGGGGAGCCTGGCCCACACGAACATGCCGCCATCGGGCTCGTTCCAGGTGCTGCCTTCGGGCAGGGCATCGGGCAGGCCGGCGAGCATGGCGTCGCGGCGCGGGCGGTAGGCGGCGCGCAGCCGGCTCAGGTGGGCGTCGAGGTCGGTGGAGGCGAGGTAGGCGGCGGCCGCCGCCTGGTCGATGGTCGATGTGTGGAGGTCCGCGGCCTGCTTGGCGATGGCGAACTGCCGCCGCACCGGCTCCGGGGCGTGCAGCCAGCCGAGGCGCAGCCCGGGGGCCATGATCTTGGAGAAGCTCCCGAGCAGCAGGGCACGGTCCCGGACCCCGTCGCGGGCGGCGATGGGGACGATCGGGTCGCCGCTGTAGCGGAGGTCGCTATAGGGGTCGTCTTCGACGATCCACAGGCCCTCGTCGGCCGCCACCGCGGCGACGGCGTCGCGGCGCTTGTCGGTGAGCGTGCGTCCGGTGGGGTTCTGGAAGGTCGGCACCAGGTAGAGCAGCTTCGGGCGTTCTCGCCGAACGGCTTCGGCGAGGGCATCCGGCAGGATCCCGTCGTCGTCGGTGGGCACCGCGACGACCCGGGCGCCGGCGAGGCGGAAGCATTGCAGCGCTGCGAGGTACCCGGGCTCTTCGACGAGGACGGTGTCGCCCGGGTCCAGCAGAACGGTGGCCACCAGCGACAGGCCCTGCTGGGACCCGGTGGTGACGATGATGCCCGACTCGTCGCCGGAGAGCCCTTGGCGCGCGCGTCGCTCGGCGATGATCCGGCGCAGCCGGGGATCGCCCTCGGTGGGGGAGTACTGGAGCACGCGTCGCGGCTCGGCGGTGATGGCCTCGTCGAATGCGGCGCGCAGCCCTTCGTGGTCGAACAGGTCGGGGGAGGGCAGCCCGCCGGCGAAGGAGATGACCCCGGGCCGGGACACCAGGGCCAGTAGTTCGCGGACCGGGGAGCTGCGGACATCGGCGATCCGGTCTGCGGACGGAGGTGCGGGGGCTGCCATCGGGGCTCCTCACGAATCAGCAGGGCACGATGGCGCCACTCTACTCATGCGTTTCGTTTCATGAGATCACATTCCCGAATCGTGAGACGATGCGCCTTCCTTCCCTGGTCGGTCCCTGCGCCGCGTGTGCCGGCGGTCGAGGATGAATCCGTTGGCCGCCGCCGTGAACAGCATCACGATGCCGTAGACCGCGACCGGGACGGCCACCTCGGTGTTGTCGAGCAGGGCCGGGCTGAGGGCGATGGCCAGCGCGAGCGTGCTGTTGTGCACCCCGATCTCCATGCTCGACGCGATGGCCTCGGGCCGCCCGGCGCCCGCCCAGCGCGGTACCCAGTACCCGGTGGCGAGGCTGAGGACGTTGAAGATCAGCACCATGGCGCCCACGGCGACGATGTAGTCGCCGATGCGGGCCCACTCCTGCGCGATGGCCCCCGTGATGAGGGCGGCGAGCGCGAGGACCGAGGCGGCCTTCACCGGCCGCTCCATGCGGGCCGCGAAGCCCGCGCGGCGCGCGCGGATCAGCATGCCGACGGCCACCGGCACGAGGACCACCGCGAAGACCTGCACGACCTTGTCGCCCTGAAGGCCGAGCGTGCCGTCGTCGCCGAGGAAGTGGGCCAGCGCCAGGTTGGTGATGATCGGCAGCGTGACGACGGCGATCAGCGAGTTCGCCGCGGTGAGCGCGACGTTGAGGGCGACGTTTCCGCCGAACAGGTGGCTGTAGAGGCTCGCCATGGTCCCGCCGGGTGAGGCGGCCAGCAGCAGCATGCCCACGGCCAGCGGGGGAGCGGGGTCGAACAGCAGGACCAGGCCGAGGCAGGCCAGGGGCAGGACGACGATCTGGCAGCCCAGGCAGAGCAGGACGACCCGCGGATGGGAGAGCAGCCGGGCGAAGTCGGCCGCGGTGAGCGACATACCGAGGCCGAGCATGATCACGGCGAGGACGGCGGGGAGGGCGATGGTGGCGAGGACGGGATCGATGGCGCACCTCGGGGGCGTAGGTCGCTATGGGCTGCCCGGCGGACCACTGCTCGTTCGCCACGAACGTAGAGCGCCCTTCGCCGAGGGACAAGGGGGCGAACAGGCACGGGTGCGCCCGCGCCGATGTGTGCGGGTGCGTCGCCGGCGGCGGCCCGCGGAGCGCGGCCCGGGCCCCGGGGTCGCCGACCTCGGCGAACGCCCGCCCGGCCGGGTGGTCGGCCTCACACCGGGGATCCATCGCGGAATAGATACGTTCGTATTATCTTTCGTGGAAGATAAATTTTCCGACTGGACGAGGACCGCCCCATGAGTGAAAGCGTCAAGCTCAGCGTCATCTACTACTCCGCCACCGGCACCGGCTACGAGATCGCGCGCGAGATCGCCGAGACCGCGGAGAAGGAGGGCGCGGAGGTGCGCCTGCGCAAGGTCGCCGAGCTGGCGCCCGCGGCCGCGATCGCGAGCAACCCGGCCTGGGTCGCCAACGCCGAGGCCACCAAGGACATCGCCGAGGCGGTCCCGGACGACATCCTGTGGGCCGACGGGGTCGTCTTCGGGTCGCCGACCCGCTACGGCAACGTCGCCGCCCAGCTCAAGCAGTTCATCGACACACTCGGCCCGCAGTGGGCGCAAGGGCTGCTCGCGGACAAGGTGTACAGCGGCTTCACCTCCTCGGCCACCCAGCACGGCGGCCAGGAGTCCACCCTGCTCGCGCTGAGCAACACCTTCTACCACTTCGGCGGGATCATCGTGCCGCCCGGTTACACCGACGGCAGCAAGTTCGCCGACGGCAACCCCTACGGCACCTCGCACGTCGACGCCCAAGGCTCCCTCCCGGTCGACGAGACGACCCGCGCCGCGGCCCGGGTGCAGGCCAAGCGCGTCGTGCGCGTCGCCCGCGCGCTGAAGACCGACGGCAGCCTCTAGGCCGCCGCCGTCCCGGGTGTGCCCGGAGGAGGGGAGAGGGGACCGCGTCCGCGCGGTCCCCTCGCGTCCGCCCTCCGCCCTCCCCGCGGGAACCGGAACACACGGCCCGCACGGCGATCGCGGCGGATCGTAGACTCCCGTTGTGGACTGGGTGGAGCGGATCGCCGGGATCCGGCAATGGAGCCGATCGGGCTACCGGGCACCGCACAAACCGCTCCTCCTCCTGTACGCGCTCGGGCACTACCAGCGCCACGGCCCGGCGCCGATCGTCTACAGCGCCGCCGAAGAGCAGCTGGGCCGGCTGCTCAAGGAGTTCGGACCGCCGCGGCCCACCACGCCCGCCTACCCCTTCCACCACCTCACCGCGGACGGGGTGTGGACGGTCCGCTCTGCGGACGGAGCGGGGTCTCCGGGCCCCCGCGTCGGACGGCTCCGCGCCACCGACGCCCGCGGGCGCCTGGCACCGGACCTGGCCGACGCCCTCGCGGACGATCCCCGGCTGCTCGGCCGGATCGCCCGGTCTCTGCTGGACGCGAACTTCGCACCGTCCCTGCACACCGACATCTGCGTGCTGGCCGGGCTGGCCCTGGACGCCGCGGACGCCGTCGGCGAGGACGAGGCGGCCGGGAGGCGCGACCCGCGCTTCCGCGAGCAGCTGCTGATGGCCTACGAGTACCGGTGCGCCTTCTGCGGCTTCGACGGCTGGCTCGACGGGAGCGCGGTCGCGTTGGAGGCGGCGCACGTGCGGTGGCGGGCGTATGGCGGCCCCGACGATCCCGCCAACGGGCTGTGCCTGTGCTCGCTGCACCACAAGCTGTTCGACAAGGGCGTCCTGGGGCTGGCCGCCGACCGCACCGTGACGGTCTCGCAGCGATTCGTCGGCCGCGGCGGCAGCGCCCGCGACGTGGTGCTCGCTCTCAGCGGGCGCCCCTCCGCCCGGCCGCAGCCGGGGTTCTCCGCGGTCGACGCCGGGCACGTCGACTGGCACACCCGGGAAGTGTTCCGATCGCCGGCCCGGGCGATGCCCGCCGCCGACCCCGTGTAGGCCCGGTTCTCCCGAAGCTACGGCGAGGGGCGAAGTAACCCGCGGGTGGCTCCCGAGCGGTGCCCATGAGGTCACAAGTCGTGAGGACTGGCCGGTGACGAGGACACCGCCGGTCAGGGTGTGCGTGTCGAACAGGACCGGACACACTGGAGTGGGCATGCGGCAGGAGTGGACCCCCGAAGAACCCGTCGACGCGTGGGCCCTGGAAGAAGGCGACCGCAAGCCGCTGGGGAACAAGTCCGGGGCGACCCGGCTGGGCTTCGCGCTGCTGCTGAAGTTCTTCCAGATCGAGGGTCGCGTCCCCGCCTACGCCAAGGAGATCCCCGCGGCCGCCGTCGATCACGTCGCCTCCGAGGTCGGGGTCGACGCCGCACTGTTCGCCGAGTACCCCTGGGGCACGCGGGCGGTGAAGTACCACCGCCGGCAGATCCGCGACCACTACGGCACCCGTCCGCCCACCGAGGACGACGAGGAACAGCTCGCCGCATGGCTGGCGGCCACGGGGTGCCCGGTGGAGGCCGGCCGCGACGCGCCGGCCGAGGCGGTGGTGCGGCGGTGCCGCACCAAGGCCGTCGAGCCGCCGTCACCGGGCCAGGTCGAGCGTGTGGTGACCTCGGGGCTGCGCCGGTTCGATCAGGCGTTCACCGCTGAGGTGGGCCGGCGGTCGGGGCCGGGGGCGCGCGGCTCCAGAAGCGGGTGCTGGGCGTCGAGGGCGCCCTGGCCGTGGTCAAGGCCGACCCGGGGCCGCTGGGGCTGGAGACCCTGCTGGCCGAGATCGACGAGCTCAAGACCGTGCGGGCGCTGGGGAATCCCTGAGAAGCCGTTCGGGAGCGTGTCGGAGAAGTTCTACGGCCGCGGCGAGGACGTGCCCGTGGAGAGGGTGGTGCCCAAGGCGTGGGCGGCGGCCGTCACCGACGCGGCGACAGGGCGGGGGGAGCGCATCGACCGGTTCGTCCATCCCCACGGATCGGCGCGCCATGACCGCATCATGCCGAACGCTCCCGGTTCGCGGGGGTCAATTGGCCGAACCGGCCTCGTTCGCGGCCGGTGACATGTTCGTTGACGGCACCCCGTGCAGCAGTTCGAAGGCGCGTTCTTCGTAGCGGATGCGGGCCGCGGAGAAGTCGTACGGCATCTTGCCGATGGCATCCGACACGCTCATCGTCGTCTCGCTCTCGTCCGCAGTCTCGTCGTACTGCTCAAAGGGGTCGTCGTACGCTTCTTCTCGTTCGGCGTCCTCGATGGCGGAGAGCAACGCGGTCTCGTGTGCGCACCGCCGGCCGGCGAGGGTGTCCACGCGGGGGTCGTCGGGAGAGACACTGTCGTCCAGGGCCGCCTCGGCCTCCGCCAGGCGGTCCTCCTCGGCCCGCAGGTCGGGCCGGGTGGCCAGGACGATGAACCGGTCGGCCTGAACGGCGGCGCCGAGCGGGCCGAAGATGCGCTCGGTGACCAGGAGGGTCTCGAGATCAGAAGGGCGCAGGGCCCCGGGCGGCACGTGGCGCAGTCGACCGGTGACCAACGGGGAGAGCAGGCCAAGGGGGTTGCCGGACTCGCGCAGGTGGCGCACGGCGGTCCGCTGCTGTTCGATAGCGGCTGCCTTGGCGGTGAGGGATTCCTCCAGCCGGGCGAGCGACTGCTCGATGTCGATGTCACCCGCGACGGCGGTACGGATGTCGTCCAAGGGAATACCGGCGTCCGCCATTTTGCGGATCCACAACAGGCGGATCATGTCGTCGTAGCCGTAGCGGCGGCGGTTGTCGGCGCCCCGCTGCGGTTCGGCGAGCAGCCCGATGGCGTGGTAGTGGCGGATGGCTCGGGGGGTGGTCCCGGTGAATGCGGCAGCGTCGCCGATCTTGACCCAGCGGGGAATCGCAGGCAGGTGCATGAAGGAAGCCTCTCAGCGTCGTGCTCACCGTCCACTGGACCACATGCCGCTACGTCATGTGCAAACCCCGCCGGCGTCGAGCTCGCGGTCGGCGGTCCCGACGAATCCTCTCGAAGATCCATCAACGCGATCTGTATACGGAAAGCATCTACGGGGTCCACGGGCCGCCCGCCTGGTAAGCCGACGACGTCAGGACGTCCCCGGCGGCCCGCCGGTTCAGCCGCGCGGCAGGACGGTCCTGCGCACACGTGACCAAGAGAGCGTCAACTGATGTGATAGTCGCCGGGACTCACCGTTCCGTTCCTACTCGGCCCCCGGGTAGCCCGGGTCCTGGCGCATGTCCCGCCACACGCCCTCCATCCAGGTGCCGGCCTCACCGAAGCGCACGGCGAGCACGAGCACGCCGGCCCGGGTGATCAGCGCGAAGCGCACCGGGCCGGTGAGGCGTGTGCGGCGTCGATCAGTCATCGGTCCGGGACTGCCACCGACACCATCAGCCCGGCTCCGTGTTCCGGGGACAGCCGCCAGGAGGCCATCTCCGGATAGCGGGTGCGGGCGGGATCGTAGCGCTCACCAACGCTGGGAAGCTTCTGTACGCCCCTTGTCATCGCTGGTCACACAGTCGAGCGGCTCCATTGATACCCGAGACGGCCCCTGCTCTGCGAGAGTCGGTCACTCGTCCTCGTCGTCGGCATCTTCTCGGCGGCCGGCTGCCGACTGCGCCGGCTCATCGAACCCTGATCGGGCAATCTCGCTGTCAGGGTCCTTGGCCGCGGCGGACTGAATGCGCGCCGCGGCCCAAGGCGCTTGGTCGGCTTGTCGACAACGGCGCGGGACACTATGTCGACACGGCGACGCCCCTGGCCGCGCAGGAAGGGCCGGGCCGCTCATGCCGGCGACGGCGTCCGCCGCGGCGGAGCGGAGCGCGCGGCCGGCGGATCGGAAGAAGAACGAGGGGTGGCGGCTCTCAGCCCTCGGCCAGGGCGAGCAGGCGGGTGGTCGTGTTCCAGTTGCGGACGGTCGCCGGTGTGCCGAGCCGGCGTGCCAGGAGCGGGGTCAGCTTCGCCCGCCCCAGCCCGTCGGGGAAGTAGAGGTACAGCTCGCGCTCGCCCGGCACCATCTCCTCGGGGGCGAAGGCATCGGGGTCGATCGCGGCGAGCCGATCGGGATCGGGCGGCTCCTTGAGGAAGCAGACGGCGCACTTGGCGGGGTCGCGGACGTCGAACGGGATACCGTCGACGACGCGGCGCAGGTGGGCCGCCGTGCGCACGATGACGTCGGCGTCGAGATCCAACTCGGCGCGGAGCCGCTCCTCGACGGCGGCGGCGACCGCGTCCTCGCCGCCGGCCGAGTCGGGCGCGGTGAAGACCGCGTTCCCGCTCTGGAGGAGGGTCGTGACGCGGGTATGGCCGAGCCCGGCGAGCACGGCCCGAAGGTCGGCCATTGCAATCTTCCGCCTGACCCCCACGTTGACCCCGCGCAGCAGCCCCACATAGACGGTCATCGCCCCCACCCTTCCGCCTGCCCGGGCCGGGCCCGCCGCCCGGCCCCCGCGAACGCCGCGGGCGCACCCGGCCTGGGGACGGCCGGACACTCGCCGCCGGCTCCCCGGGGCCGGCTCCCCGGGGCCGCCTCCGTTCCGCCGCCCGCCCCCACCAGGGACGCGCGGCACACGACGATACGGCGACACGGTGACATGTCGACCCCGCGCTACAGCGCCGAGGCGACATGTCGGCCCCGGCCCGCACCCCCGCCGCGCGGGCGGCATCCCGCGGTTCCGGCTCCCAGATCTCCGCCGGTACGGGCGCCCGGACCCCCGCGAGGGCCGACGGTATGGGCCCCGGGGCCTATTGCCGCCCGACATCGTTGATCACTATCATGACGCGATTTGCGTCATTCATGACGTTCCGTGCCCTCCCGTGTGTCGATGGGGGGATGACACGCGATCGAGGCCATATGAGCTCCCCGCACGCCCCGCTACCCGCGTCACTGCGCGCCCAGCGCGTCCTCCTCTGGGCCGTCGCGGTGCTGATGTGGCTCAACGCGGTGACGACGGTCGCCGCGGCCGGCGGATTCTTCGGCATCGGCGCCGGCCTGCCCCTTGTGTTGGCCGGTGCCTTCTGCGCCGTCCTCGCCCGCGCGCTCCGCGGCGGCCGGCGGTGGGTCCGCATCGCCGTGGTGCTGGTGCACACCGCGATGCTCCTCGGCGAACTCGGCCGGCTCCAGAGCGGCGATCCCCTGGCCCTCATCGGCCTCCTCTTCCCGGTCGTCGGGCTCGTCCTCCTCTGCCTGAAGGGGACCCGCGCGCACTTCCGGCCGGCGCCCTGAGCTCCGCCCACCACACCGCGGCACCCCCCGACGGAGCCGGACGCGCTGACCGCCGGGGCTGCCGACGGGCCGCCGGGCCCTGCACCGGACCGTCCTTCCGGGCCCGTGGACCTATGGCCGCCCTGGTCAGAGCATGGTTACGATCGGCGTCGCGCGGTCCGCGCACAGCCCCCGAAAGGTCGCCCCCCGTGTTGCGCACCATCCACGACCCCGAACGCGGTGCCGGGTACACCGAATACGCCGCCGTGATCTTCCTGGTCGCCGCGATCACCGCCGGGGTCGTCTTCTCGGGGATCCCGTCGAGGGCCGGCACGCTCCTCGGCGGTGCCGTGGACGCGGTCGGCGCCGCGGCCGGACCGGACGCCGCCGATGCGGAGCGGGGCCCGTCCGTTCCCTCCGCCGCCTCCGGTGGTGCCGCCGATCCGGGGGCCGGCGATCAGGACCCCGCCGGGACCGGGACCGGCCCGGCCCACGGCGACGTCGCGGAGGTCGTCGGCGGCCCGTGGGAGGGCAACGGCGACCACCCGGCCTGGTGGGACGACGAGGGCTCGTGGGGCACGCCGTCGGAGGACATGCCGCTGTTCGGCTTCCAGGACCGCGGCGGCTACACGTGGGACTGCGGGCGGATCGTCGACTTCGCGTGCAAGCTCGGCGGGGGGCTGACCCGCGGCGGGCTCGAGACGTTCGAGGGCGTGGCCGACGGGGCCTGCCTGCTGCACCTGTGCAGCCATTCCGGGTTCCGGAACAACTGGTCGGCCACGTTCGACGGTGTCGCCCACGTGTTCACCCAGAACCCGCTGACCACGGCACGGGAGATGTGGGACGGCTTCACCGAGCCGTTCGAGGAGACGGGGCAGCGGGGCGGGTTCTGGCAGAACGGCGGCTACTCGATCGCCGGGGTCTTCGGCGGCCTGCTGCGGCCCTTCCGGGCCCTGCCCGACCGCGACGGGACGCCGGACCGCGACGGCCGGCCCGATGACGGCGGCGACGGCGAGGACGGCGGCGGCGAAGGGGACGGGTCGCACCGGCCGGAACCCAACGGCCACGTCCCCGGCACGGGGATGGGCGACGCCGACGTCCCGCCGCGGGACGAGTTCGACGCCCAGGAGTGGGCCCGCGACGCCTTCCCCCTGCCCAGGTACGTCTCCACGGGCGAGGAGGCGTCGATCCGCTATTACACGGGGACCGGCCCCGACGGCACCGGCGTCTACGGGCGGGGGCACGAGTTCATCAACGGCAGCCTGCGGGGTCACTTCCCGGACGCGGACATGACCCCCGAGGACGAGGCCGCCGTCCCCCGCGCGATCGACGACATCGACAGCGTCATGGCCCGCACCCGGCTTCCCCGCGCGGCGGTCCTCTCCCGCAGCCTCAACACCGACTTCCTGCGCAGTCTGGGGATCGACGAGACCGACCCCTCCTCCGTCGGCGGGCTGGTCGGCACGACCATGGACGAGCGCGGCTACATGTCGACAACGGCCAAGCGGATGGACCAGGCCGCCGCCGTGCACATGCGCGTCCGGGTGCCGGAGGGCTACCCGGCGGCCTTCATCGGCGACGAGAGCCTGACCCCGCACGTCGGCGAGGCCGAGTTCCTGATCGACCGCGGGGCCCGCTACGTCGTGCACGAGGCCCGCATCGACGACTCGGGCACCGTGCAGATGGAGGTCGAGATCGTCCCGGACGGCTGGGTCCGCCCCGGCGACTGGTCTCCCTCGCCCCTCGGCGAGTGACACCGCCGGCCGGCCGGCCGCCGCGCACGGCCGCCCGGATCAGCCGGCCCCGGCGGGATCGAGCACGCGCCGCACCACATAGGGCAGCAGCCCGCCGTTGCGCAGGTAGGCCAGCTCGTTGCGCGAGTCCACCCGCAGGGTCACCGCGAACTCCCGCGGCGCGCCGTTGCGGGAGATCCGCAGGACGACCGGGTTGGTCCCTACGCGCAGGTCCCGCAGCCCCTCCAGGTCGATGGTCTCGGTGCCGTCCAGCTCCAGCGACCCGGCGTCGGCGCCGGCCGCGAAGCACAACGGGTACACGCCCATGCCGATGAGGTTGCTGCGGTGGATGCGCTCGAAGCCCTCGGCGACGACCGCGCGGACCCCCAGCAGCGCCTGCGCCTTGGCGGCCCAGTCGCGGCTGGAGCCGGCCCCGTAGCCCTTTCCGGCGAAGACGACCAGCGGGGTTCCGGCACGGGCATGGGTCAGCGCGGCGTCGTAGACCGGCCGGACGGCGCCGTCCGCGGAGATCGCGTGGCCGCCGCGGCCGCGGTCGTGCTCGGGCAGGAGCAGGTTGGCGACCGCCGGGTTGGTGAACGCGCCGCGCAGCATGACCTCGTGGTTGCTGCGCCGCGTGGCGTACTGGTTGAGGTCGCGCGGATCGGTGCCGAGGTCGCGGAGGTAGCGGCCGGCGGCTCCGGTCCGGGGGATGGCGCCGGCCGGCGAGATGTGGTCGGTGGTGACGAAGTCGCCGAGCCGCAGCAGCGGGCGGGCGCCGCGGACGTCCGGCTCTTCGGGGGGCATCCGGGAGAGGTCGCGGAGGTAGGGCGGGCGCCGGATGTAGGTGGACGCCTCCGCCCACGGGAAGCGCGTGCCCTCGGGCGCCGGCAGCGAGGTCCAGCGGGCGTCGCCCTCGCGGATCGCCGCGGTGTTGGCCACGAAGGCGCCGGGGTCCAGGGCGGCGCCGACCGTCCGTTCCACCTCGGCGTCATCGGGCCACAGGTCGGCGAGGTACACCGGCCGGCCCCGGCCATCGGTGCCCAGGGGGGTGGCGGCGAAGTCGTGCAGCACCGTTCCGGCGAGCGCGTAGGCCACCACCAGGGGCGGGGAGGCCAGGTAGCCCAGCGGAGTCCGGGGGTTGACGCGGCCGGGGAAGTTCCGGTTCCCGGAGAGCACGGCGACCAGGGTGCGGCCCTGCCCGGCCAGGTCCTCCATGTGCGGGAGCAGCGGCCCGGAGTTGCCGATGCAGGTCATGCAGCCGTACCCCGCGGTGTGGAAGCCGATCTCCTCAAGAGCGGGCAGCAGGCCGGCGGCCTCCAGGTAGCGGGTGACCACACGGGACCCCGGCGAGAGGGACGTCTTCACCCACGGTTTCGGGGTGAGCCCGGCGGCCGCGGCGTTGCGCGCCAGCAGCCCCGCCTGGACCATCAGCCGCGGGTTGGCGGTGTTGGTGCAGCTCGTGATCGCGGCGATCGCGACCGCCGCCTCCGGAACGGCGTCGCCCGGCGTCCGGCCGACCGGAACGGGGGATCGCGCCGGGGCGTGCTCCCGGAAGGAACGGGGGACGTCGGAGAGCCTCAGGTGCTGGTCGGGGCGGAGCGGGCCGGCCACGCTCGCCTCGACGGCCGCGAGGTCGACCTCGACGGTGCGGTCGTAGTGCGGCTCGGGGGAGCCTGCCACGCGCTTGAGCCCCTGGGCGGCGAGGTAGGCGTCGACGACGGCGCGGTGGCCGGGCGGGCGGCCGGTCAGCCGGAGGTACTCGGCCGTCACGTCGTCGTAGGGGAAGAACGCGCAGGTCGCCCCGTACTCCGGGGCCATGTTGGCGACCGCGGCGCGCTCGGCCCAGCCCAGGGCGGCGGCTCCGGGGCCGGTGAACTCCACGAACTCGTCGACCACCCCCATCCCGCGCAGGATCCGGGTGAGGGTGAGCACGAGGTCCGTTCCTGTCACGCCCTCGCGCAGCCGGCCGAGCAGCCGCACCCCGACCGTGCGGGGGAAGGCGATGGCGACCGGCTCGCCGAGCAGGGCGGCCTGCGCCTCCAGGCCGCCGACGCCCCAGCCCAGGACGCCGATGGCGTTGATCATGGGGGTGTGGCTGTCGGTCGCGACGAGGGTGTCCGGGTACAGCCGGGGCTCGGCGCCGGTGTCGTCGACCTCCACGACGCGCGCCAGGGACTCCATGTTGACCTGGTGGATGATGCCCTTGCCCGGCGGCACCACCCGGAAACCGGCGATGGCGCGCTCGGCCCACCGGATGAAGGCGTAGCGCTCCGCGTTGCGGCGGAAGTCGATGTCGAGGTTGCGTTCGAGCGCATCGGGCCGCCCGTGGCTCTCCACGATCACCGAGTGGTCCACGACCAGGTCGGCGGGGATGACGGGGTTGATGTCCCCGGCGCTGCCGCCGAGTTCGTGGACGGTGTCGCGCAGCGCCGCGAAGTCGGCGAGGGTCGGCAGGCACGTGGTGTCGTGCAGCATCACCCGGCCCGGGTGCAGCGGGACCTCGCAGGCGGGCCCGTTGCCGCGGGCGCGGTCCAGCACGCGCCCGAGCGCCTCCGGCGCGCGGCGCGCGACGTTCTCGATCAGCACGCGGAGCACATAGGGGGTGGCGTCCAGCTCCTCCCGGGTCATCAGTGACCGCAAGTCGACATGGCGATAGGTCCGCCCGGCGACATGGAGCGGGGCTTCGGCGGGGCTGGGGTGGTGGGCCATCGGCTCCCCTTACGGCGCGTGGTGCGGCCGGAGCGACCGGACCACGGATTTTTGTTTCCCGTTGCACATTAGTACAACATCGGGGTCCGACTGTGATGCGGCGGATCAGACCCCGCCCCCGCACCTCCCCCATCGCTGTCCACAGTGCGCCGGAAACGCTTCTACGTGGATGAACATCGAACCCGTCGCCCCGCACCCGGGGTCCACCGACGGCAACGGCGAGCACCCTCGGACACCAAGAGAACCTGCGGACGATGTATTGCATCCATGTGTCGATTGAGACAATATGGCCTGCGTCACCGGGGTGTGCGGCCCGCGTCATGCGGCCGGCCGTCCCGGGCGGCAGTGGTGCCGACCGGGCGCGACCCCCGGGCCGCGGCCACCGCAGGACCGACGGATGGAGAATCGTGAGCCCGCACAGCCCAGGCACCGGAAACCGCACCGGAAGCCGCCGCGACTTCCTCCGCGGCGCGGCCGCGCTATCGGCCGCGATCGCCGGTGCGCCGCTCGTCACCGCGTGCGCCCCGGGAACGGGAGCGGCCGAGGGGTTCCAGGGCCGCATCGCCGACCACTACCCCGCCGACTACGACCGGATCATCGAGACGTCCCGGGCCGAGAACGGCCTGACCATCTACTCCAACACCTCCCAGGAGAACTGGGCTCCGCTGTTCGCCGGGTTCCAGGAGCGCTACCCCTGGGCCGACAACCTCGCGGTCACCGCGCTCGGCAGCACCGAGGTCTTCCAGCGCTTCTACAGCGAGGACGCCGGCCACGGCTCCGCCGCGGACCTGCTCGTGGCCAACGCCCCCCAGGAATGGGCGAGGTTCGCCCACCGCGACGCCGCGCTGGCCTACGACACCCCGGAGCGGCCCTTCTTCGACGACAAGCTCGAAGGACTGCCGGGCGTCTTCGCCCTCACCGTCGACCCGGTCGTGATCGGCTACAACGCGCTGCTGCTGGAGGACGTGCCGCCGCCGCGCAGCCTCGCCGACATCGCCCGGCTGTGCGAATCCGACCCCGGCCGATTCCGCGACAACATCACCACCTACGCCCTGAGCAACGCCTACGGGTTCGCCATCAACCACACCTACGTCGCCACGGCGGCCGACCCCTGGGCGACCCTGGACCGGCTCATCCCGTTCGTGCGCGCCGAGACCTCCGCCGGCGCGATGGTCGACAAGCTCGTCTCGGGCGAGTACGCCATCAGCTACTTCCAGTCGGGCGGGGTCATCGCCCTCACCGCGGAGCAGAGCAAGGGGCTCATCGACTGGTCCTACATCGAGGACGGCACCCCGCTGGTCCCGCGCAGCGCCGCCATCCTGCGCGACGCGCCCAACGCCAACACCGCGAAGCTCTTCATCGACCACGCGCTGTCGTATGCGGGACAGGTCCAGCTCAGCGAGGGCGGGCTCACCCCGCACCGCGGCGACCTGCGCGACGACGACGCCCCCGGCCACTACGACGCCATCGTCGAGGCCGTCGGCGCCGACAACGCCATCCTCGTCGGCTACGAGGAGCTCGACGACACCGACGTCGACGCACTGACGCAGCGGTGGGAGCAGGCACGGAGCGCATAAGCCCGCCGCCCGCCCCGCCTCCGCCCCCTCCCACCGGCACACCTGGAGACCCCTCGATGACCCTCACTCCGCCGCGGCGGCAGCTCCGACCAGGCGAACTCGGCGTCCCCCACTACCGGCGCCCGGCGGGCGTCGGCCGGGAGACCGCCGTCCACTACGGGGTCCTGCTGCTCACCGCCGTCCTCGTCCTCGCCCCGGTCCTGCCCGTTCTCTACCAGTCCTTCGCCGACCGCCCGCTGTACGAGGCCGGCGGGCTGCTCACCGCCGACAACTATGTGCGGCTGTTCACGGAGGCGGGGTTCGGGCGCGTCGTCCTCAACAGCCTCGTGTTCGCGGTCTTGACCACCGCCATCGCCCTGGTCGGCGGCGCCGCGCTCGCGATCCTGCTGGTGCGCACCCGCATCCCCGGCGGCGGCGTGCTCACCGCGGTCCTGCGCTGGCCGATCTACATCTCACCGCTGGTGCTGGCCTTCGGCTGGATCATCCTCTACGGTCCGGCCGGCTTCATCACCCTGGTCGTGGCCGATGCCGTCGGCTTCACCCCCTGGAACCTGTACACGATCCCCGGGATGGCGCTGACCGAGGCCGTCGCCGCGATCCCGCTGGCCTACCTGTACTGCGCGAGCGCCCTGCGCTACTCCGACACCTCGCTGGAGAGCGCCGCCCGCACCTGCGGATCCGGCCCGCTGCGCATCCTGGGGTCGGTGATCCTGCCGACCCTGCGCCCGCCCCTCGTCTACAGCGGCCTGCTGATCTTCACCTCGTCGCTGGAGTCGCTGAGCGTCCCGCTGCTCTACGGCCAGCCCGCGGGCATCGACATGTTCTCCAGCTTCCTCTACACCAACGGCATCGCCTCGATCGACCCCGACTACGGGATCCTCGGCGCCGCGTCGGTCATCATCCTGGGCGTCACCGCGGCGCTCGTGTGGGTGCAGACCCGGCTGCTGCGCGACTCCCAGCGCTTCGTATCGGTCCGGGGCAAGGCGGTGCGGCAGCGCCCGCTCGACCTCGGCGCGGTCCGCTGGGCGGCGCTCGCGGTGATCGTGGTCTACGTCCTGATCGGGCCGTTCCTGCCGGTCATGGGGCTGCTGCTGCGCGCCTTCACCACGCTCCTGACCCCGCTGGTCTCCCCGCTGGAGTTCCTGTCGCTGGACAACTTCGCGGTGATCTTCACCTATCCCGTCTACTCCACGTCGATCGTCAACAGCCTGATCGTCTCGCTGGCCGGCGCCGTGCTGCTCACCGTCTTCGCCACGCTGGTCGTGCTGGTCTCCCGCCGCTCGGGCTTCCGCTTCGCCCGGACCCTGGAACTGCTCGCCCTGGCGCCCCAGGCCATCCCCGGGGTCGTCCTGGGCGTCGGCTTCTTCTGGGCCTTCACCCTGCTGCCGGAGGGAACGGCGGCGGTCCGCGCGAGCCTGGTCGCGATCGTCATCGTGTTCAGCGTCCGCTCGCTGCCGGTGGCCTTCGGAGCGGTCGCGCCGATCGTCATGCAGATCGGGACGGAGCTGGACAGCGCCGCCCGCGTCGCCGGAGCCGACTGGTGGCGCACCGTCGTGCACGTCTTCGCGCGGCTGCTCACCCCCGCGTACCTCTCCTCCTTCGTGCTCGTCTTCGTGCAGATGATCAAGGAGTTCGCCCCCGCCGTCTTCATCGCCACGGCGGCCACCCAGGTCATCGGCACCACCACCTTCGAACTGTGGATGCAGGGCACCACCGGGCCCGTGGCGGCCATGGCCACCATCCAGATCGCCATCACCGCCGTGTGCGTCGCAATCGCCGGGCGTATCGAGAAGGGACGCACCAATGCCTGAACTCGTCATCGACGGACTCCGCAAGCGGTTCGGCGGGAACACGATCCTCAACGGCATCTCGCTGACGGTGCGGGACGGCGAGTTCTTCACCCTCCTGGGGCCCAGCGGGTGCGGGAAGTCGACCACCCTGAACTGCGTCGCCGGCCTGGAGCGCCCCGATGGAGGCAGCATCAGGGTCGCCGACACCACCTTCGTCGACCACGCCACCGGGGCCTTCCTCGAACCCGAGGCCCGCAACCTGGGGCTGGTGTTCCAGTCCTACGCGCTATGGCCGCACATGACCATCGCCGGCAACCTCGCCTACCCGCTGAAGATCCGCAGGGTCGGCAGGGCGCGGCAGCGGGAGCTCATCGACGACGCGCTCGACAACGTGGGGATGAAGCACCTGCGGGGCCGCTACCCCCACCAGCTCTCCGGCGGCCAGCAGCAGCGCGTCGCGCTCGCCCGCGCGCTCGTCTACGCGCCGAGCATCCTCCTCTTGGACGAACCGCTGTCCAACCTCGACGCCCAGCTCCGCGACCAGGCGCGCGCGTGGCTCAAACGCCTCCAGGCCCAGGTCGGCATCACCACGGTCTACGTCACCCACGACCAGATCGAGGCGCTGGCCCTCAGCGACCGCATCGCGGTGATGAAGGACGGCGACATGCTCCAGGTCGGCACCCCCCGGGAGATCTACGAGACCCCGGCCACCCCCGAAGTCGCCGCCTTCATCGGCCGCTGCAACTTCCTGGCCGGCACCGTGCACGAGCAGACGGACCGGCACACGGTCGTCGCCCTCGCCGGCGACGGCCGCCTCCGCACCGCCCGCGCGGCATGGGCCGCTGTCGGCGACCGGGTGACCGTCGCCGTCCGCTCGGAGAACGTGCTCGTGGACGCGGCGGGCGCCGCCCCCTCCGACGCCTACAACCGCCTGGACGCGGAGGTCCTGGCCAGCGCCTACGTGGGTGCGCGCTACGAGCACCGCCTGCGCGTCGGCGCGAGCACGGTCCAGGCCGAGAGCGTGTCGGCGGACGTCGCCGAGGCGGCATCGGTGGCGATCAGGCCGGAGCACTGCATGGTCTACCCCGCAACGGACCAAGGCGAGCTCGCCGGGGTCTGATGCGGGTGGGCGGCCGCCGGGAACCGGTCCCGGGAAGGCGGCCGGCGGAGCTCAGGCGGGCAGGCGCGGTGCCTCGGGCTCGGGGCCGTGGCCGGTCTTCAGCCACCGCACGCGGTCCAGGTGCGCGTGCAGCAGGGCCGACGCCTCGTCCAGCCGGCCGGCCTCGACCAGGTCGAGCAGCGCGAGGTGCTCGCGCGCCTGGTCGAGCAGGCGCGCCCGGTCGAACTGGTGGCGGTACTCGATCAGCCGGCGCACCCGGTTCTGCCGGCGCAGCGCCTCGGAGACGAAGGAGTTGCCGGCGCATCCGACGAGCATCTCGTGGAACTCCGCCCCCGTCCGGTAGAGCCGGGCGCGGGGCGAGGTCAGGATGTCGCCGCCGAGCAGGGACTCCTGGCGTGCGCGGTGCTCGGCGAACGCCTGCGGGTCGACGCGGTAGCCCGGCTCCAGCAGGGCGGCCGGCTCGACGATCATCCGGAAGCGGTAGCTCTGGTCGTGGGCCTCGGTGGTGGACAGGACCCCCAGGAACTCCCAGCCGCGGCCCGGCCGGCGGCGCAGCAGGTCCTCGCCCTCCATCCGGGTCAGCACGCGCTGCGCGGCGCGCGGGCTCAGCCCGTAGCGGCGGGCGACCTCGGCGGTGGTGAACTCGCCGCCGAACCGGCCCCCGAGGTGGTCGTCGGCGATCTGGAAGTAGGCGTCCTCCTCGGCGTCGGCGGATTCGCCGACGTCGATGCCGGGGATGTCCACGGCCGCCCGGGTGAGGAAGAAGCCGCGGTTGGGGACCTGCTCCACGATGCCGAGTTCGGCGAGGAACGCCATGGCCCGCCGGACGGGCGACCGCGAGACCCGCAGGGAGTCGGCCACCCACTGCTCGCGCAGGTGCGCCCCCTCGGGAAGGGCGTTGCGCCGGGCGAGGTCGATGATCTGGGTGGCGATGGAGGTCGACAGGTCGCCGGCGGAGCGTCGGCCCCCGCCGCGCCGCTGGACGACTCCGGACGCCATGATCTCCCCACCACGTGACACACCCGCGCCGCACCCCGGGCGGACGCCTCGCCCCCAGCGTATAAGCCCCCGCGCGACCCGCGCCCCGCCGGACACCGGATCCCGCCCGTCCACAGCTTGTGGATATGTCGACACGGCGATACGGCGACGACGCGACAAGGCGCCCCGACGCCGGAGGGGCCGGGAGCCCGGGTCGGGACCGGCCCGGGGCGTCCGGGTCATGGGGCGGCGGGCGGTCCGGCCGCCGGGACGGTTTCGGCGCCGGGGCGCGGCCTCCGGCGGCGTGTCACGGCGGACCCTCGCCGGTGAGGATCGGCAGGGCCGTGTTCAGCAGGAACAGGAGGATCGGGACGGCGATGGCGGCGATCCACCACCTGCGGTCGACGACCCTCTGGTGGTCGGAGTCCTTGGCGTCCTGGAGGGCCTGCGCCAGCTCCCCCTTCAGCGCGACGACCTCATTCCGGAGGGCGCCGACCTCCAGGTCGTACACCTGCTCGGACACCATCTGCCCCAGGTGTTCGGCCACCTCGCGGCGGTGGTCGGCGAACCCCTTCTCGATGCGGTCCAGCGCACGGGAGATCTCCCCGCTGGTCATCTCGTCCACGCTCATCCGCCTTCGGGGCCGACCCGCGATCCGGGCCCCACCGCCCGGGTGAAGCCGGCGCGATCGGGCGCCGCGGCCGCCGCCGTCGCGGCGACGTCCGCGGCGGGGTGCCGTCCGCGCGCATACGCCGGGCACCGCCGGCGTCGCGGCCGGACTGCCGCATGTGGGGTGAACCGACCGCAATTCTTGCCTTGCATGCACGCAATGCTAGGAGGCGGGATAGGGGAGCGCAAGGGCGCGACCGCCGCATCACCTGCGACGACAAGGGCCGCGATGTCGACTTATCCAGAGGCGATACGGCACGGAGAGCGTGAAAGCGCCGCCCGGCCGGGGACCCACCGCCCGGCCGCACGCAAGAAAGGGCATGCTAATTTTGCGTGTATGCAACACAAGGGATCCGGCGACGCATGGGATCCGGACCGCTTCCGGACGGCGCTCCACGCCATCCGGGACGGGCTGGACGTGCGCCAGACACAACTGGCCGAGTGGGCCGGGGTGTCGCCGCCGCAGGTCTCACGGTGGCTCGGCGGCCGGAGCCGCCCCGGATACGACTCGATCAGGCGGCTCCAGCGCGCGATCCTCAGCACGGCCCCCGAACGCCTCGCCCTGGTCCAGGGGATCGGCGACGCGGCCGGCTATCCCGGATTCCCCACCTCACGGCCCGGCGGACCGACCGCCGTACCCGATGCCGATGCCGACGCCGATGAAGGCCGGTTCACGGCCGAAGGCGTCGTGCTGGACACTGAGGTGGGCGAACTGGTCGGCGAGATCATCACGGACACGCACGCGGCGGCCGAGGGGATGTCCCCCGAGGAGGAGCGGGCGATGCTGGACCGCGTCCTCGCCAACGTGCGTGCGCAGGTCGTCATGCAGATCCACGCGGAACGCGCCAAGTGGGAACGCGACCAGCAACAAAAACGACGAACGGCGAAAAAGACGCCTTAACCGCGCAAAACGTTTTCACGCCGTGTGGGCCGGCGATCCCGGATCATGCGGTTCGCGCCGGGCCGCAGGTTCATTCGCCACAGATCGTCGTGATTGCGATCAACGCGTGGTTTTTCCTGGTCAAAGCCCGCCCGATCGACATAGTCTCCCCTTCACCACCGTAGGACGCAGCACTCAGGGGGGAGCCGCCGTGCAACCCGTCCCCTATTCCGACCCATCCTCAATCCCCGTTCTCGGGCAGACCACAACCCCGCAGGTCTCCCGGAACCCTTTCCTCGCCAAGGGCGACCGCATCTTCATCACGATGGACGACCTTCCGCCACGGCGGCCCTTCGTCCGCCAGAAGGTCCCCGGCGGGCACCTCATCGTGATCCGCCGCGGCATCGAGTACGGCGACCTCCACCGCGCCTACACGCGGAAGCTGGTCCCCACCGCCCGCCGCGCGCTCTACCACGCCGTGTTCACGCCGGACCCCGTCGACGACCCCGAGGGATTCGCGGCGGCGCAGTGGTGGCCCGACGACGACGAGCTTCCGTACAGCCTCGTGCAGGACCTGATCGCGCTCGGTCGGATGCACCGCTACGGCGCCGGCTGACCGGTTCGGACCAGCGCCCGGCTGTCGCGGCCGGACCGGACCGGCACGCTCACGCCCGGCCGGCCACCGGCGCGCGTGCGGGGATGCGCGCGTGCACGGCGAAGCCGCCGCCTTCGTGCGGGCCCGCGGTGAAGTCGCCGCCCAAGACCTCGACGCGTTCGCGCAGGCCGGCCAGGCCGCGCCCGCTGCCGCCGGGGGAGACGCCCGAAGGGCCGGCGCGGTCGGTGCCGACCCGCACGGTGATCTCCTCGGGGCGGTGGCGCACGCGGACGGTGGTGCGGCCGCCGTTGGCGTACTTGAGGGCGTTGGCCAGGGCCTCCTGCACAACGCGGTGCGCGACGAGATCGGCACTGCCGCGCGAGGCGGCCGGTGTGCCCTCCTCGGTGAACTCCACCGGCTGCCCGGCGCGGCGGGCCCGCTCCACCACGAAGAGCAGCCCTTCGTCGGACGCGGGAGCGGGGGCGGTGCGGCCGGGGTCGAGCACGTCGAGCACGTGGCGCAGGTCGGTGATGGCCCGCCGCCCGGTGTCGGTGACGGCGGCCAGTGTCTGGTCCAGGCGATCGGGCGCGGCGGTCAGGTAGCGTGCCGCCTCCGCCTGGACGACCATCGCGGTCACGTGGTGGGTCACGACGTCGTGGAGCTCGCCCGCGATGCGCGTGCGTTCGGCGGCCCGGGTCTCCGCGGCGACGAGGAGGCGGTACTCGGCCTCGGCGATGCGCGTGGAGCGCAGCCACGACCCGATTCCCCAGGACAAGGCCATCGCCGAGTAGAACAGCACGTACCCGGCCAGGGTCTCGCCCGGACCGGCCTGGGACAGCGCGACCGCCAGCACCACGTAGGCCGCCGAACCCGCCAGCACGGCGGTGCGCCGGTACCGGTGGAGGTGGGCACCGGCGCTCATCACAGCGACGACGATCGCGGTGCCCGCGAACAGGTGGTAGCCGAACAGCTGGTCGAGGGCGAAGCCGCTCGCCACCAGGGCCGGGGACAGGGCCGGCCACCGCCGCCGCCCGGCCAGTGGCAGGCACTGCAGGGCGGCCGCGGCGAGGCCCAGAGCGTCGAGGGGGCGGTCCGCCACCCCGCCGACCTGGGTCCCATTGCCGTGCAGCGCCGGGACGAGCGAGGCGGCCAGGAGCAGCAGTCCCAGGGGCAGGTCTCGGAGGGTGACGTCGAGTCGCCGCCACAGGTCGCCGAGCCGCCCGAGCCCGGTCACCGGGAAAGCGGAGCGGTGGCGGCGGGCCGCCCGGCGCGCCGGCGGGCGGGGACGATGCGGCCGCGGCGGCCGGCGATCCACATGAACACCAGGGTGGTGACGACGCAGAACACCACGGAGTACATGCTGCCTTCGGGGCCGAAGCCGCCACCTGTGAGCAGGGCCGGGCCCGACATGGTGGCGTCCAGCAGCCCCTGAGGGGTGTCGTTGCCGGAGACCTCGGTGCTGGAGATGGCGGATCCGGCGATGTTCCAGCCGAAGTGCAGGCCGATGGGCGGCCACAGGCTGCGGGTAGCGACGTAGGCGGCGGTCAGCATGCCGCCGGCCTCGATCGCGATGGCGATGGCCCCCCACAGACCGGCGTTGGGGTTGAGCATGTGCACCAGGCCGAAGGCCAGGCCGGTCAGGACCAGTGCGACCCACGTGCCGGTGCGCTCCTGGATGATCCGGAACAGCACGCCGCGCCACATCACCTCTTCGGTCACCGCGGCGGCGGCCATGAAGCCGACCAGCGCAAGGGCGCTCATCGCGGAGCCCGGGCCGTGGAGCCGGTAGCCGCCGAGGAAGGCGATGTCGACGATGACCAAGGCGAACAGCCCGACCCCCAGGAGGGTGCCCCAGCCGGTGGAGGCGGCGGCGCCCTTCCAGGCCATTTCCGTCACGGTGCGGTGCTCGGTGCGGCGCACCACCCACCGGTAGACGAACACCGAGGCGACCGCGACGAGGACGCCCAGCGCCAGGGTGAGCCAGGGGTCGTCCTCGACCGCGAAGAGTCCTTGTCCGCCGAGGAAGGCGACCGCGGCGACGGCCGAGAGCTGCCAAAGGAGTCTCATGGGGGTTCCTTCATTGGGGCGGTGCGACTGGGGAGAACGCTACGGATCAAGGTGGTGCGGGGTCGTCACCGCGAGGTGGACACCTGCGCGTAGCTCGTCCGGGGGACACGCCGGGCACGGGTCACGGGGTGGAACGGCGCCGAGCGTCGCGCCTTCTTCGTCCTTCCATGGGGGTGGACACGTCCGGCCGCGCCGTCGGAGCGCCTCGGGCGTCCGGAAGCAGGCACATCGGCGCGGGGAACGCGGGCCGCGCCATCCGACGGAGAGGGCGTCCGTCCCCCATGCGGGGGACGCGCAGGTGTCCACTGTGCGGTGATGACCCCGGTTCTCCGGATCCGTAGCGTTTTCCCCAGTCGCGGCGCCCGGTTCGCGGGGCAGGGACGGCACCTTCCCCCGCCCGCCGGCGGCGCTCGCGCCCCCTCATCCCGATCCACTTTCTGGAGGCAATCATGTCCCGCATCATCCGGACGACCGCTTTGACCGCACTGTGCTGCACCGTCGCCGGCATGGGGCTCGCCGGGTGCACGGTGGTCTCCGAGGTGGGTGCCGGCCTCGACGAGGTGCAGACCGACCTGGAATCCGCCGCGGAGGAGGTCATGACCGAGGGGGAGCTGTTCACCGGGACGAAGATGCTCAGTGTCGACGGCGGTTCCGTGAACGTCTCCTGCTCCGGCGCGCCGGCGGACGACCGGCCGGTCATCGTGCTCATGGCGGGGATGGGCGACGGGCTGGACACCATGGCCGGCCTTCAGGAGACCCTGAGCGAAACCGACCGGGTCTGCTCCTACGACCGGTTCGGCGAAGGCGAGAGCGACCGGCCGGACGGCCCGCAGAGCATCGCCGACAGCGGGGAGACCCTGACGGCCGTCCTCGACGACATCGCCCCTGACGGCCCGGTCGTCCTGTCCGGCCACTCACTCGGCGGACTGATCGCCGCCCGCTACGCTCCCGACCACCCGGACAGGGTCGCGGGGCTGGTCCTGCTGGACGCCACGTCCCCGACGATGATCGACGACATCACCGACGTGATCCCCGAGTCGGCCACCGGCCCTGGCGCTGAGGTGCGTGCGCAGAACCTCGCCCTGTTCCAGGGGGAGAACCCGGAGAACATCACCATCGAGAGCGACCCGGAGGTCGGCTCCGCCGGCGACATCCCGACCGAGGTCATCCAGCACGGCGTCCAATACCTCGGCGAGGTCCCCGAGTACGGTGACGACCTGGAGCGCGTCTGGGCCGAAGGCCAGGAGAAGTGGCTGGAGGTCTCCAGTGACAGCCGGCTCAGCACGGCCGGCGAGAGCGGCCACTACATCCACGTCGACCAGCCCGACATCGCCATCGAGGCCATCCAGCGCGTCACCGACCAGGCCGCCGCCTGAGGGACGGCGGGGCACGCGGCCGGCCATGCGAAGCGTCGTCAACTACGTGTGAATTATCAGTAGCGGCCGGTAGATCTTCGGAAAGCCGCGAGTAAACCCTCGCAGGCGGGTTACCCGGCACATGGGCATGGCACCGAAAGCTCGGATATGACGCCTCTTCGGACGCCACCGAAGTGAAACCGAACGAGAGGACCGACGCGTATGCCCGGGTCACCTCCTGACGAAGTGCGCACCGACGTCGTGAACTACATGAATTCCCTGGAATTCCAAAAGGCGGAAAAACTGCCGACTGAGCCCGATCTCAAACAGGTCGGGAGCTTCACCTACGACGGCGGCACGTTCAAGGAAACCGAAGCATGGGTTGCCGTCCGCACACAGGAGTACGACAACCGGGCGAGCGAAGGGGAAGCGGTGGTGACCTTCACCCACACGGAGAAGGTCACCGACTCCATACGCACGTCGGTCATCGAACCGAAAGAACTCGGCGGAGAACTGTGGGTGGGGGGCGAGGTGGGCGGCCCCGCCCCGATCCCCGGAACCAAAGGGGGCGCCAAGGCCACCATCAAGGTCGGGGCGGGCACGACGGACCCCCACACCAGCACACGCGAGGTGGAATGGGGCCTGCGGCAGGAGATAACGGTTCCACCGCACCGGCACTACCGCGCGACGATGAAGATCAGAACGAAAAGCCAAGAAGTAGACTGGGCGGCCGAGGTCCAATTAACGGGACCCGCGATCAGATACAAATACATGAATGACGACCGCACATGGTCGCCGATGCAGAACGGGGACTGGGCATACGTCTTCTCCTGGGTGGACGGTGCGAATATCGAGGGGTACACCATCAACACGGCGGATTGGGACACCCGAGCGCTGGTGGAGGGTGAACACGAGACGGCGGTGGGAACGCTGCGGGGAAAGGTGTCCGCGAAATTCGGCGTCGAAGCGCGCGTCGACGTGGAGCACATCGACTCGCAGGGCGACGCGCAGGTGATCGAGTCCTGGACAGGTGTCCCGGATATATCCGGGAAAGAACGGCCAGGAGCACCGTCCTCCGAAGGGGTACCGGCGCTGGAGATACCCCTGCAACGCGTTTCACCGGAAACCGCACCGGCGACACACTGACCGGGCCACCGACGATTCCGCTCCAGCACACCACTGACACCCACACCCGCCGGACGACCGGTCCCGACGCACATACGATGAACACGAAAAAGAAAAAGACCCCCTGCGGGAGGTCTTTTCGCTGGTGGGCGTACCAGGACTTGAACCTGGGGCCTCATCCTTATCAGGGATGCGCTCTAACCGACTGAGCTATACGCCCTCGTTCCGAGGGAACTCTACCGCATGCGGGGGGTCGGGGCGAACCGGTTGACCTGCGCTGCGGGGAGGAGGGACGCGGGGACCGCGGCCCTCTTCCTCCGCTATTTTAGCGCCTTTCGGCGGTGGTCGGGACCGTTACTCGGACTCGGTCAGGGTGACGTCGATGCCGCCCACGAGGTCCGCGGCGAGGTTGTAGAGCATCGCCCCGACCGTCGAGAGCGCGGTGATCAGGATGATGTTCAGCGCGCCGATGAGACCCGTGTAGCCGAGCACCCGGGTGGGGGAGAACCAGCTCTCAGGGTTGAGCGCGAGCTCGTCGCCCTCGCCGCCGTCGGTGAGCGAGGCGATCAGGTCGGTCAAGGCGTCGAAGACGCCGAGGCTCGACAGGATCGCGTACATCACGGCGATGGCGACGAACAGGATGATGAAACACACCAGGGCGATGACGAAGCTGAACTTCATCACCGACCACGGCTCCACGCGGCCGACGGTCAGGTGCGCCTTGCGGCTCGCCTTCGTCGCTCTGACCGTCGGCGCCTGCTGTGCCTGCTGCTCCTGCGGCACCGTCATCCGAACGCCCCCTTGTTGACTCGCGGATTCCACCGCTTCCTCCGCCGCTGCCCGTGCCGTCACCCCTGGCACACCCGACGTGCCGGCCCTCTCGGCGCGACCGGCCGCCTCCACCGGATCCGCCGGTTCCGCCTTGCCGGTCCCGGCCTCGTCCGCCTTGCCGGTCCCGGCCTCGTCCGCCGTACCGGCCCTGGCCTTGTCCACGTTGCCGGCCTCGGCCTTGTCCGCGGTACCGGTTCCGTCGTCGGCCCCGCGAACCTCGGTCTCGGCGGCCCCGGTTCCGGCCCTCGCCTCAGCCGTGGTCTCGGCCTCGGTTTCGGCCGTGACCTCGGCCTTGGTCCCGACGTCCTTGGCGGTCGTGGTCGGCGCGGCGGTGTCCTCGGCCTCGGTGGCGTCGGTACCGTCGGCGCCGCCTTCGCCGCTGGTGTCGGTCGTGCCCTCGGGCCCGTCGCCCGCCGGGGTGGCGGGTCCGGGAGCGGACTCGGTGGTGCTCGGGGTGGGGTCGTCGGCGGACGCGGACGCGGGCGCGTCCTCGACCGCCGCATCGTTGGCGTCGTCGACCGCCGTGGTCGACTCCGAAGCAGCGGATTCCCGTTGCGTGTTGTCAGACATGGCCACGTTACCGCTGGACTTTCCGTGTGACGGTGGATCCGGTCAAGGGGGATGACGGCCGCCCCCGGCCGGCGCGGGCGGCGGTGCGCCGCAGTGCCCTGGCGCTCTGCCGGGCACCCCTACCGCGCGGTGCGGGGATCGGCGGGTGTGGCGCGTGGCGGCGGCCGGGGACGGCCGCACCGCCGTGCGCCGCACCGGTGGAAATGGTGCGGGTGGTGCGGATGATACCGGTCTGCGCCGAGGTCGGCCGACCCCCATCGTACGGCCGGCGCCACGACCCGCGGACGGTGGTGCACGGCCGGGTCCGCGGGTGCGTCCGGAGCCCGAAGCGGGCGCCGACGGGTCGATGGACGACCGCGGCTCCCTCCAGGCCCGTGCGGGCCGCCTCGGGCCCCTTGGGCGGGCGCCCAAGGACCGCGAGAGGCCCTGGAAGGGTCAGCCGGTTCCTTGGGAAGAGCGGTCGGCCCAGCGGGCCCTGGGGCCGACCGTGGGCGCCGGGGGCGGTCCTGAGGCGTCGAGTGCGGCGCAGGAGGACGGAACCGTGCCCAGGGGTGTGGAAGGCGGCTATCGGGGAGCCGGACCGTGCCCGAGGGGCTTCACACCCCCGGGCCCTGCCCAGGGGCGTGGAGTTCGGCTGCCGGGGAACCGCTCGTGCCCGAAGGGCTTCACACCCCCCCGGACCGCGCCCGAGGGGCTTCGCGCCCCACGGAGCGCGCCCGGAGGCGTGGAGCGCGGCGCCGGGGGACCGTTCTGGGGTGGGGAGCGCGGCTCCGTGTCCCAGGCGGTTCCCCGGCGCCGGGGGTCACTCCCGGGTGTCTTCGGTGTCGCCCGAACCCGGCACGGCCGCGCCGGTGACGGCCTCGTCACCCGCGGGGCCGCCCTCGGCGGTGTCGCCGGCCTCGTCCACGACCTCCTCGGCCGCGGCCTCGGCGTTGCGCGCGATGGCGACGACGTGGTTGTTCTTGCCGAGGTTCATGAGCCGGACGCCCATGGTGGCGCGGCCCGACTGCTTGATCTCGGAGCTGCGGGTGCGGATGACGCCGCCGACGGACGTGATCGCGAAGACCTCGTCCTCCTCCGGCGAGACCATCAGCGCGCCGACGAGCTTCCCGCGGGCCTCGACGACCTTCGCGGTCAGCACGCCCTTGCCGCCCCGGTTCTGCAGCGGGTACTGGTCGGCCGGGGTGCGCTTGGCGTAGCCGCCCTCGGTGGCCACCAGGACGTCGGTGGGGCCGTCGGTCTCACGGATGACGTCCATGCTCAGCAGGTAGTCGCCCTCGAGGAACCGCATGCCGATGACCCCGCTGGTCGCGCGCCCCATGGGACGCAGCGACTCGTCCGAGGCCGTGAACCGGATCGCCTGGGCGTCGCTGCTGATGAGCAGCAGGTCGTCGGTGGGGAACACCAGCCGCGCGGCGATCAGCTCGTCGTTCTCCCGCAGGTTGATGGCGATGATGCCGGCCGACCGGGAGGAGTCGAAGTCCTCCAGCCGCGACTTCTTCACCAGGCCCTCGCGGGTGGCGAGCACCATGTACGGCGCGTCGTCGTAGTCGCGCAACGCCATGACCTGGGCGATCTCTTCGTCCGGCTGGAACTCCAGCAGGTTGGCGACGTGCTGCCCGCGGGCGTCGCGCGCGGCCTCAGGCAGCTCATAGGCCTTCGTGCGGTACACCCGGCCCTTGTTCGTGAAGCACAGGATCCAGTTGTGGGTGGTGGTCACGAAGAAGTGCTGGACGATGTCGTCCTGCTTGAGCTGGGCGCCGCGCACCCCCTTGCCGCCGCGCTTCTGGGCGCGGTAGTTGTCGAGGCGGGTGCGCTTGGCGTAGCCACCGCGGGAGATCGTCACGACGACGTCCTCCTCGGCGATGAAGTCCTCCATGCGCATGTCGCCCTCGAAGGGGATGATGTGGGTGCGGCGCTCGTCGCCGTACTTCTCGACGATCTCGGTGAGTTCGTCGCGGACGATGGTGCGCTGCCGCTCGGGCGAGCCGAGGATGTCGTTGTAGTCCTCGATCTGCGCCATCAGCTCGTCGTACTCGTCGGTGAGCTGCTGGCGCTCCAGGGCGGCGAGCTTGCGGAGCTGCATGTCGAGGATCGCGCGGGCCTGGATGTCGTCGATCTCCAGGAGCCCCATGAGCCCGGTCTTGGCGTCGTCGGCGGAGGCGCTGCCGCGGATGAGCGCGATGACCTCGTCGATGCGGTCGATCGCCTTGAGCAGGGCGCGCAGGATGTGCGCACGCTCCTCGGCCTTGCGCAGCAGGTACCGGGTGCGCCGGACGATGACCTCGATCTGGTGCGCGACCCAGTGCCGGATGAGCTGGTCGAGGCGGAGGGTGCGGGGCACCCCGTCGACCAGGGCGAGCATGTTGGCGCCGAACGTGTCCTGGAGCTGCGTGTGCTTGTACAGGTTGTTCAGGACGACCTTGGCGACGGCGTCGCGCTTGAGGACGATGATCAGGCGCTGTCCGGTGCGGCCGCTGGTCTCGTCCTTGACGTCGGCGATCCCGGTGACCTTGCCGTCCTTGACGAGCTCGGCGATCTTCTGCGCGAGGTTGTCGGGGTTGACCTGGTAGGGCAGCTCCGTGACGACCAGCGCCTGCCGGCCGCGGGTGTCCTCCTCGACCTCGACGACCGCGCGCATCGTGATGGAGCCGCGCCCGGTGCGGTAGGCGTCCTCGATGCCGCGGCGGCCCACGATCAGCCCGTTGGTGGGGAAGTCGGGGCCCTTGATCCGCTCGATGAGCGCCTCGAGGAGATCTTCGTCGGAGGTCTCGGGGTTCGCGAGGTACCAGTTGACGCCGGCGGCGACCTCGCGCAGGTTGTGCGGCGGGATGTTGGTGGCCATGCCGACCGCGATGCCGGCGGACCCGTTGACCAGCAGGTTGGGGAACCGCGCCGGAAGGACGACGGGCTCCTGGGAGCGGCCGTCGTAGTTGGGCCGGAAGTCGACCGTGTCCTTGTCGATGTCGCGGAGCATCTCCATGGCCAGCGGCGCGAGCTTGCACTCGGTGTACCGCATGGCCGCCGCGGGGTCGTTGCCCGGCGAGCCGAAGTTGCCGTTGCCGTCGACGAGCGGCATGCGCATCGTCCACCCCTGCGCGAGGCGCACGAGGGTGTCGTAGATCGGGCTGTCGCCGTGGGGATGGTAGTTACCCATGACGTCACCGACCACGCGGGCGCACTTGAAGTAGCCGCGGTCGGGCCGGTACCCGCCGTCGTACATGGCGTACATCACGCGCTGGTGGACGGGCTTGAGGCCGTCGCGGACGTCGGGCAGGGCCCGGCCGACGATGACCGACATCGCGTAGTCGAGATAACTGCGCTGCATCTCGACCTGGATGTCGACGGGTTCGACGCGGTCGCCGCCGGTGTTCTCTGGGGCTTCCGGAGTGTTCGCATCCGTCACTGGATGTCGATCCTTTTCGCTTGAGTCGTTTGCTGGCCTCGGGATGTGCGGGGTCAGATGTCCAGGAAGCGGACATCCCGCGCGTTGCGCTGGATGAAGGAGCGCCGGGATTCGACGTCCTCGCCCATGAGCACGCTGAACATCTCGTCGGCCTGTGCCGCATCGTCGAGTGTCACCTGGAGCAGCACCCGCCGGGCCGGGTCCATGGTGGTGTCCCACAGCTCTCCGGCGTTCATCTCGCCCAGGCCCTTGAAGCGCTGGATGAGGTCGCGGGGCCGGGGGTCGCGCTTGCCGCCAGCGATGCCGTCGGCGATGACCTGGTCGCGCTCGCGGTCGGAGTAGGCGTAGTCGGCGTCGCTGCCGCGCTGGTCCCACTTGATCTTGTAGAGGGGCGGCTGGGCGAGGTAGACGTGGCCGGCCTCGATCAGCGGCTTCATGAACCGGAACAGCAGGGTGAGCAGCAGCGTGCGGATGTGCTGGCCGTCGACGTCGGCGTCGGCCATCAGGATGATCTTGTGGTACCGCAGCTTGGCCAGGTCGAAGTCGTCGTGGATCCCGGTGCCCAGGGCGGTGATGATCGCCTGGACCTCGTTGTTGCGCAGGATCCGGTCGATGCGCGACTTCTCGACGTTGAGGATCTTGCCGCGGATGGGCAGGATCGCCTGGTAGTGCGGGTCGCGGCCGCCCTTGGCGGAGCCGCCGGCGGAGTCGCCCTCGACGATGTAGACCTCGCACCGCTCGGGCTCGGTCGACTGGCAGTCCGACAGCTTGCCCGGCAGGGAGGTGGACTCCAGGAGGGTCTTGCGCCGGGTGAGGTCGCGCGCCTGGCGGGCCGCGATCCGGGCGCGCGCCGCCGAGCTGGC
Source organism: Nocardiopsis mangrovi (assembly GCF_042653925.1). Lineage (NCBI taxonomy): Bacteria > Bacillati > Actinomycetota > Actinomycetes > Streptosporangiales > Nocardiopsidaceae > Nocardiopsis > Nocardiopsis mangrovi. Next base: position 24,000 of record NZ_JBHSFQ010000039.1, on the reverse strand, counting down.
CTTGGTGACGATGTCCTTGGCCTCGCCGGGGTTGCGCTCGAACCAGTCGCGCAGGTGCTCGTTGGTCACCCGCTGCACGAACGACTTCGCCTCGGTGTTGCCGAGCTTGGCCTTGGTCTGCCCCTCGAACTGGGGGTCGGCGAGCTTGGCGGAGATGATCGCCGTGAGGCCCTCGCGGATGTCGTCACCCGTGAGGTTGTCCTCTTTCTCCCGCAGCAGCTTCTGCTCGCGCGCGTAGCGGTTCACGATCGAGGTGAGCGCCGCCCGGAAGCCCTCTTCGTGGGTGCCGCCGTCGGTGGTGTTGATCGTGTTGGCGAAGGTGTGCACCGAGGAGGTGTAGGACTGGTTCCACTGGAGCGCGATCTCGGCGGAGATCCCGTCGCCGTCCTCCTCGAAGGAGATGATCGACGCGTGCGCCGGCTCCTTCGACTTGTTGATGTGGCGGACGAAGTCCGCCAGCCCCTCCTCGTAGTGGTACGTGTGCACCACGGGGGAGTCGCCGATGAACTCCGGCCGCTCGTCGCGGATGGTGATGGACAGCCCCTTGTTCAGGAACGCCATCTCCTGCATCCGCCGCGAGAGGGTCTCGAAGCTGTAGGTGGTGGTCTCGAAGATCGAGGGGTCGGCCCAGAAGGTGGTCTGGGTGCCGGTGTCGGCGGTCTCCTCGCCCTTGTCGAGGTCGGCGACCGGCCGGGTCATTTCATAGCGCTGCCGCCAGACGTGGCCGTCGCGGCGGATCTCGACCTCCAGCGCGGTGGACAGCGCGTTGACCACGGACACGCCGACACCGTGCAGGCCGCCGGAGACGGCGTAGGACTTGGAGTCGAACTTGCCGCCCGCGTGCAGGGTGGTGAGCACCAGCTCGACCCCCGGACGCTTCTCGACCGGGTGGAGGTCGACCGGGATGCCGCGGCCGTTGTCGGCGACGCGGACGCCGCCGTCGGCCATGAGGGTGACATCGATGGCGTCGGCGTGGCCGGCGAGCGCTTCGTCGACGGAGTTGTCGACGACCTCGGACACGAGGTGGTGCAGGCCCCGCTCGCCGGTGGAGCCGATGTACATGCCCGGGCGCTTGCGTACCGCTTCGAGCCCTTCGAGGACTGTGATGGATCGAGCATCGTAGGCCAAGTGGAAACACCCTCCTGCTGGGGAACGCCTGCCAGACGGCCCCCGAGTGGGGAGGGGAACCGGGACCGAGCAGCGGTGACAGGCGTGATGTGGCCGAAGGCGCGCACCCGCCCGGACACCGCTCACGGCTCCGAATCCCGCCGCCCACTCTTGGGGCGGGCTATACCGGCGGAAGCGTCCGAAGAACCGTCTCCATGATACCGCGCGCGTAGCCGGAAAGTGGCATTCGCGGCGCTGTGCCGCCCCAGAACGCGTGAGTGGGCGGGGAGATGACTCCCCACACACGGACACCCCCGCGAGCAATTCCCCGCGCCGTTCAGCGCCGCTCAGGCGGTACGACCGGTGATGCGCACGACAGCCGGAGGTAATGCGCGGTTCTCCGGCCGGTCAGCCCGCCCTGCGCGGGCCGGGGCCCCGTCCGCGGCCCGGCCCCTGCACCCTGATCCGCTGCACGGTGCCGTGCCCCAGTTCCTCGTTGATCCGGCGCAGCAGATCGCGGGTCATCGCGCGGGCGTGCGCCGCCATGGTCGCGGAATCGGCGGCGATGACCAGCTCACCGGCGTCGTAGGTGACCGGCCGCAGGTGCTGGGCGTTGAACTCGCCCACGATGTCGGCCCAGCGGCCGAAGACGCCGCCGATCGCCACCTGCTCCTGCCAGCCGTGGTCGATCAGCCAGGCGCGCGCGGCCTCACCGAAGAGCTGGGGCTCGTTGCGCGACCGGAGCGGGCCCCGGCGGACCCGCCGGGGGCGGGAGTCGGGGACGGCCCCGCGCTCGCGCGCGGCGGCCCGGGCCTGGGCGAGGGCCTGGCGGGCGAGGTCGGCGCCGGTGGGCGCGGCCGCCGCCGGATCGGCCGGCCGGCCGGGGTCGTGCTCGTCAGTCACGGGCGACCGCCCCCTCGGCCACCCGGAACCGGGTGCCCCGGAGTTCGGCGGGGATGTCATCGGGGACCGCGGCGCTGACGAGGACCTGCTCGGCGTGGCGCACGTGTTCGGCGAGCCGGCGCCGGCGCTCGGCGTCGAGTTCGGCGAAGACGTCGTCGAGGATCAGCACCGGGTCGTCGCCGTCGGCCCGCAGCAGCTCGAACCCGGCGAGCCGGAGCGCGAGGGCGTAGGACCACGCCTCGCCCTGGCTGGCGTAGCCCTTGGCGGGCAGGTCGTCGAGGGTGAGCTGGAGGTCGTCGCGGTGCGGGCCCACCAGGCTCACGCCGCGCCGCAGCTCCTGGGGGCGCGCCTCGGCCATGGCGGTGCGCATCAGGTCGGCGATCCCGCCGCGGTCGGCGGGGACGGCCGGGACGCCGTCGTCGCCCGCGGGAGAGGCCGAGCAGCGGTACCCGAGTACCGGGGGGCCGCCGGCGGAGGTGAGTTCGCCGTACGCCTTGGCGACCAGCGGCTGGAGCTCCGAGACCAGGGCCAGCCGGGCGGCGAGCAGCTCGGCGCCCGCGGTGGCCAGGTGGTCGTCCCACACGTCCAGGGTCGCGAGGTCGGGTTCGCGGCGCTTGAACAGCTGGACCGACGCCGATTTCAACAGGGCGTTGCGCTGCTTGAGGACGCGGTCGTAGTCGGACCGGACGCCGGCGTAGCGCGGGGTCCGGGCGACCAGGAGCTCGTCGAGGAAGCGGCGGCGCTCGCCGGGGTCGCCCTTGACGAGGGCGAGGTCCTCGGGGGCGAAGAGCACCGTGCGCAGGATGCCGAGGATCTCGCGGGGGCGGGTGGCGGGGGCCCGGTTGAGCCGCGCGCGGTTGGCCCGGCCCGGGTTGATCTCCAGCTCGATGATCGCCCGGCGGTCGTCCTTGACGACGGCGGCGCGCACGATGGCGCGCTCGGCGCCCTTGCGGACCAGGGGGGCGTCGTTGGCGACCCGGTGGCTGCCGAGCGTCGCGACGTAGCCGATGGCTTCGACGAGGTTGGTCTTGCCCTGGCCGTTGGGGCCGACGAAGGTGCTGATGCCGGGTTCCAGCGCGAGGTCGGCGGCCTCATAGGAGCGGTAGTCGGCCAGTTGCAGGTGGGAAACGTACATCCGGCCTCTCCTGTCCTACGGATCTGCCCGGACACGCGGTACCGACACGACCGGTCCCGCCGCACACCGAGGAGACTCGGTTTCACGTGAAACGGGACCGGGGGTGGTCAGCTACGGGGCGTGTGCGCCGGCTCGTCGGTGCTCTTGCTGACGGCGTGCCCGCCGAACTGGTTGCGCAGTGCGGCGACGACCTTCATTGCCGGGCTGTCGTCCTGGCGCGAGGCGAACCGGGCGAACAGCGCCGCGGTGATGACCGGAGCCGGGACGGCGTGGTCGACGGCGGCCTTGACGGTCCAGCGGCCCTCGCCGGAGTCCTGGGCGTAGCCGCGGATGCCTTCGAGGTCGGGGTCGTCCTCCAGCGCGCGCACGAGCAGGTCGAGCAGCCAGGAGCGCACGACCGTGCCCTCGCGCCAGCTGTCGAAGGTGCCGGGGACGTCGTCGACGATGTCGGAGGCCGCCATGAGCTCATAGCCCTCGGCGAACGCCTGCATCATGCCGTACTCGATGCCGTTGTGGACCATCTTGACGAAGTGGCCCGCGCCGACGCCGCCGGCGTGCACATAGCCGCCCCCGGCGTCGGGGGTCAGGGAGTCGAGGACGGGCTTGACGCGGGCGATGTCCTCGGCGGTACCGCCGACCATGATCCCGTAGCCGTTCTGCCGGCCCCAGACACCGCCGCTGACGCCGGCGTCGACGTAGCCGATGCCGCGCGCCTTGAGGTCGTCGGCCCGGCGGCGGTCGTCGACGTAGTGGGAGTTGCCGCCCTCGACGATGAGGTCGCCGGTGGAGAGCAGCTCCGCCAGCGACGTGATGGTGGCCGCGGTGGCTTCACCGGCCGGGACCATCAGCCACACGACGCGCGGCGCGTCGAGGCGGTCGACGAGGTCGGCCAGGGACTCGACATCGCGGCCCTCGGGGTTGAAGTCGAACCCCACGACCTCGTGGCCCTTGTCGCGCAGCCGCTGGGCCATGTTGCCGCCCATTCTGCCCAGGCCGACCATACCTAGTTGCATGTCCGTGATTCCCCCAAACGACTTGATACGTGGATGGCGCGGTCGTCGTCAGCTCGAAAGCCGGACCGGCATGATCAGGTACCGGTAGTCGGAGGTCGCGTCGTCATCGGCGGGCTTGCCGGTGATGATGGCCGGCTTGGTCGACGTCGTGAACTGGAGCCGGGCGATGTCGGAGTCGATGGCGTTGAGGCCGTCGAGCAGGAAGGCGGAGTTGAAGGCGATCTGGATGTCGTCGCCGTCGAGCGAGGAGTCGAGGACCTCGACCGCCTGTGCTTCGTCGCCGGTCCCGGCCTCCAGGACGAGCTGCCCGGAGCCGAACGCCAGCCGCAGGGGCGTGTTGCGCTCGGCGACCAGCGAGACGCGCTTGACGGCCTCGATGAACTCCGACTTCTGCACCTCGGCCACGGAGTTGAACGAATCGGGCAGCAGCGCGCGGTACTTCGGGAACTCGCCGTCGAGGAGGCGGGTGGTGGTGCGGCGTCCGCCGCCCTCGAAGCCGATCATGCCCTCGCCGCTTCCGGCGCCGGAGAGCGCGATGGAGACCTCGGCGCCGCTGGTGAGCGACTTGGCGGTGTCGGCGAGGGTCTTGGCGGGCACCAGGGCGACCGCGGAGAGGTCGGGGTTCTCGGGCTTCCACGCCAGCTCGCGCACCGCGAGGCGGTAGCGGTCGGTGGAGGCCAGGGTGACGGTCTCGCCCTCGATCTCGACGCGCACGCCGGTGAGCATCGGCAGGGTGTCGTCGCGCCCGGCGGCGACGGCCACCTGGCTCACGGCGGCGGCGAAGGCGTCACTGCCGACCGATCCGGTGAGGCGGGGCATCTCCGGCAGCGTGGGGTAGTCCTCGACCGGCAGGGTGAGGAGGGTGAACTTCGCGCTGCCGCAGGAGACCACGACCTTGGCGCCGTCGGTGGCGATCTCCACAGTCTGTGGAGGGAGGTTGCGGGTGATCTCGGCGAGCAACCGACCCGAGACCAGGGTGGTGCCCGGCTCCTCGATGTCGATGTCGACCGCGACCTGCGCGGAGACCTCGTAGTCGAAGCTGGAGAGCTTCAGCCTCTGCCGTCCGTCGCCCTCGCCGGCGTCGAGCAGCATCCCCGCCAGTACGGGGACCGATGGCCGCGCCGGAAGGCTGCGGGCGGTCCAGGCCACGGCGTCGGCCAGTACGTCGCGTTCGACCCGGAACTTCACAATCCGACTCACTTTCCTCGGAACCTGGGAGCCCTCACTGCGGCGGGGGCGGCGGCACGGGGGTCGCCGGGCGCGTCAAGGGGGCGGGTTCACACGGTACCCGGATTCCACTGGCGGCGCTGCCCACCACACGCGTTCGCCGCCTCGCCGGTACGCCGCGGACCTGCCGGAGCCCGGTCGTCCACAGATTGGGGGTCCAGCCGATTTTTCACGCCACATGCTCATCAATAGAGGCGCAGTAGTAGTAGGGGCTGTGGATAGTGTGGATAACCATTGTTTTCGCAGGTCGGACCGCGAATTTTTGTCCACCGGGCCTGTGGGTGGGGCTGGGGAGAAACGACGTGCGCTGTGGACGCCGGTTCTGCATCCACAGACCGTCCACGGGTTATCCACCGCTCATCCACCGGTTATCCACGGTTCGCCCACAGGCGCGGGAGACGGTGTGCGGACGGGCCGGGGCGGCCACCCACAGGGCACCCACAGGTTGTCCACCGTCTCCGGGCGGTTATCCGCAGGGTTATCCACGGGTTGTCCACAGAAAATCGGCCCGGCCTGGGGATAACTCCGCCTGGCCGGGCCGAAAAAAGGTCCTCAGATATTTCGCGACTGCTGTTTGATCCGGTTGGTCAGCTCGGTCACTTGGTTGTAGATGGACCGGCGCTCGGCCATGAGGGACCGGATCTTGCGGTCGGCGTGCATCACCGTGGTGTGGTCCCTGCCACCGAATTGCTGCCCGATCTTGGGCAGCGACAGGTCGGTGAGCTCGCGGCACAGGTACATCGCGATCTGCCGCGCGGTCACCAGGACCCGCGAGCGCGACGTCCCGCACAGGTCCTCGGTGCTCAGCCCGAAGTAGGAGGCGGTCTGGGCCATGATCGCCGAGGCGGTGATCTCGGGCCCCTCGTCGTCGGGGATGAGGTCCTTCAGCACGATCCCCGTGAGGTGCAGGTCCACCGACTGCCGGTTCAGGCTGGCGAACGCGGTCACGCGGATGAGCGCGCCCTCCAGCTCGCGGATGTTCGTGGAGATCTTGCTCGCGATGAACTCCAGGACCTCGGGCGGTGCGGCCAGCCCCTCCTGGGCTGCCTTCTTGCGCAGGATGGCGATCCGGGTCTCGAGTTCGGGGGGCTGCACATCGGTGATGAGCCCCCACTCGAACCGGTTGCGCAGCCGGTCCTCCAGCGTGACCAGCTGCTTGGGCGGCCGGTCGCTGGAGATCACGATCTGCTTATTGGAGTTGTGGAGCGTGTTGAAGGTGTGGAAGAACTCCTCCTGGGTCTGCTCCTTGTTCTCCAGGAACTGGATGTCGTCGACCAGGAGGACGTCGATGTCGCGGTAGCGGCGGCGGAAGCCGTCGGCCTTGCCGTCGCGGATCGAGTTGATGAACTCGTTGGTGAACTCCTCGGAGCTGACGTAGCGCACCCGCGCGCCGTCGTAGAGGCGCTGGGCGTAGTGGCCGATGGCGTGCAGCAGGTGGGTCTTGCCCAGCCCCGAGCCGCCGTAGATGAACAGCGGGTTGTAGGCCTTGGCCGGCGCCTCGGCGACCGCGACCGCCGCGGCGTGCGCGAACCGGTTGCTGGACCCGATGACGAACGTGTCGAAGGTGTACTTCGGGTTCAGCCGGGCCGGCTCCGTGGCGGCGTGCGGCCGGGCCGCGGCCGCGCCCGACGGGTCGGGGCCGCCGGGCGGAGGCCCCGGCGGCGCCCCGGCCCCGGGGGAGTCGGGCGGGGCGCCGGGGCCCGGGCCGGGTTCGCCGTGGTCGGGGACGCCGTGGCGGCCGGCCCCGGCGTGCGGGGGCGGAGCGGCGTCCCACGAGGGCGTCTCCCACGACGGGGTCTCCCACCGGTTGGGCGGGTCCCAGTGCCGGGGCTCCTGCCAGCCGCGGTAGGGGTCGTGCCCGGCGCGTGGGGCGAGCAGGTCGTCGCCGGCGCCGCCGCGAGCGGCGTGCTGCGGGAGATGGCCGGGGTGGGGCGGGTACCCGTGCCGGTCGCGGTCGACCGGGGCGGGCTCGCCCGGGTGCTGCCGGTGCGCGGAGTGGGCCGCCTCGCCGAACCGGTCGCTGAGGGGCGGTTCGACGGCCGCGGGAGCTCCGGGCAGGTCATCGGGGACGGCCGGCTGCCAGGTGTGCCCCGGCGGGGGGGCGGGAGCGGGCGGGCCGTAGCCGCCGGGCTGGGGGGCGGGCGGCGGGGCCGGCTGCACGGCGGCGGGGTCGACGGTGACCGCGACCCGGATGTCGCGGCCCAGCTCGGCGGAGAGCGCCTGGCTGATGGCCGGGCGCAGCCGGGTCTCGAGGATTTCCTTGGCGAACTCGTTGGGGGCGGCGAGCAGGGCGGTGTCCTCGATCAGCCCCAGCGGCCGGGTCTGCGGCAGCCACGCTCTCTGCTGCGGGGGCAGGGCGCTGTTGTCGAGGCTGTCCAGCACGCTCGACCACACCATTGCGAGGTTGACCTGTGCCTCAGACACGGTGACCTGCCATGGTTCGTCCCCTTCTCACGGTCTGCTGCTCTTGGCGCGGCGGCCGGTCCCGCCCTGCGCCGGACCTCCCATTGTCCCGGGAGGCGGGGCGGGCGGGACACGCCGGGAAGCCGCGCTCACCACGGGTGCCCTGTGGGTAACCGGCGGTGTAATTGTGGATCTCGCTGTGTACGGTGTCGCGCCCGGATGCGGGCTCTGGTTTCCTGGGTCCCAACGGGCTTCCACAACTTTCCGGCATCATCCACATGTTGTGCACGGGCTTGTACACAGCCTGACAGAATCGCGCGACCACGGTCGACTTATCCACAAATCCCTGATCAGGGGCTGTGTGAAGGTCGTGTGGCGGGGCCGTTCGCCGCCGCGGGCGCACACATGGGGGAGGGGAACGAGGTTCCGAGGTTATCCACAGCTTAGGGGTGGCCGGAGGCCGCACACAGCCTGTGGAGGACGTGTTGTCCACAGGTACGCTTTTCTGTGGACCGAGGCACCGGTGTCCCTGCTGGTGGGGCCGTCGCGATTTGACCGCTGTCCGGGCAGCCCGTATGTTCTTTATGCTTAAGTCGCTATCCGTCTGCGCACCGGTCTAGCGGGCGCGGTACGGGGAGGCGGGCGGGTGATGTCCTCCGACGTTCCCGTGACGTCGACGAGCGCAGACATACCTGGGCCCCGCGCCGGCGGGGCCGTGCCGTACTTTTTCTGACACGCCCCTGGAGCCGAGCAGTGAGCAAGCGTACTTTCCAGCCGAACAACCGCCGTCGCGCGAAGGTCCACGGGTTCCGGCTGCGCATGCGGACCCGTGCTGGACGCGCGATCATCGCCGCGCGCCGGAGCAAGGGGCGCGTGCGGCTGACCGTGAGCCAGTAGCCGCGGCGAGTCGATCGTTGACGTTTGGGCCGGCTGCCCGCTTCGGCAGCCGGCCCTCTTCTCATGTTCGGGGACCGGTCCGATGTTGTCGCCTCACAACCGCATGCGGCGCAGCGCCGAATTCGGCCTCGTCATGCGCACGGGCCGGCGTGCCGGGCGCGACGCGCTGGGCGTCGTCTACGCCCCGCCCCCGCCGGCCGGAGCGGGCCCCGGGGAAGGGGCGCCGCGTGTCGGGTTCGTGGTGAGCAAAGCGGTCGGCAACGCGGTGGTCCGCAAGCGCGTGCAGCGCCGGCTCCGCCACCTGATGCGCGATCGGCTGTCCGCTCTCCCTGAAGGTAGCCTGCTGGTAGTGCGGGCCAAACCCCTGGCCGCGTCTCTGCGGTACGACACGCTGGCCGCGCAGCTCGACGGTGCTCTCGCTTCGGCGATGCGCCCCCGGACGAACGCGACACGCCGTCGCCGGGGGCCCGGCGCATCCGATGGCGCGCGATCCGGCGGGGAGCAGGCGGATCGATGAGCGATGACAGACCCACCCCGGCGGCGCGGCTGCTGACGGTGCCCATCCGCGGGTACCAGCGATTCATCAGCCCCCTGTTCCCGCCGGTGTGCCGGTTCTACCCCTCGTGCAGCGCGTACGCCGTGCAGGCGCTCGCGGTCCACGGGGCGCCCCGGGGGCTGTGGCTGACCGTCCGGAGGATCGCCCGCTGCCACCCGTTCCATCCGGGCGGACTGGATCCGGTCCCGCCCCGCCGGGGCGCGGGCGACGGACAAGCGAATGACCCGGGCCGAGGGGCAGATGGCGATGTCGTTTCCCCGTCCGAGGGCCTGTAGCTGAATCGAAGTAAGAGGGAGTTGGCCGGTGCTGGACTGGCTTTACAACATCGTCGGCTGGGTGCTGATCCAGATCCACACGGGTCTGACCGCTGTGGGGCTGGATCCTGACAGCGGCTGGGCGTGGGGCCTGTCCATCGTCACCCTGACCGTTGTCGTGCGGCTCATCATGGTCCCGCTGTTCGTGAAGCAGATGCACACGCAGCGGAAGATGGCGGATCTCCAGCCGCAGCTGCAGAAGGTGCGCGAGCGTTACAAGCACGACAAGCAGCGCCAGCAGCAGGAGATGATGAAGGTCCAGCAGGAGAGCGGGGTCAACCCGCTCATGGGCTGCCTGCCCCTCCTGTTGCAGATGCCGGTCTTCTTCGCCCTCTTCAGCGTGCTGCGCAGCGTGGCCCAGGGGCAGGCGCAGTACGGCTTCACCGAGCAGCTGGTGGCCAGCGCGCAAGGGGCGCTGATCTTCCACGCCCCGCTGGCGGCGCAGTTCACCACCTCCACCCAGGAGCTCGACCGGTACGGCGCCGACCCGATCATGGCGAAGGTCGTCATCGTCATCGCCTGCGTGATCATGGGTGCGACCACGTTCCTGACCATGCGGCAGAGCATCAAGCGCAGCTCCATGCAGTCCGTGCAGATGGCGGACAACCCGATGATGCAGTCGCAGAAGATCATGATGTACATGGCGCCGGCCTTCGGCCTCTTCGGTCTGGGGATGCCCATCGGCGTGTTGATCTACTGGGTGACCTCCAACGTCTGGACGATGGGACAGCAGCACTTCCTGTACCGCAAGCACCCGGTGCCCGGTGAAGGCGGCGAGCCCGCCGCGCGTACGTCGCCGAACGGATCCGCGAAGGGTCTGCTGGGCAAGCGCAAGGAGTCCGCGCCAGAGCCGGTCGAACAGCCTAAGATCGAGCGTAGGCAGCCGAAGAAGCAGTCGCGGGCCAAGCGTTCCGGCGGCAACCCGCAGAAATAGTGCTTTCGGTACCGGATGCGTGCGCAGGCGCCAGCCCTGGAAGCGCACCTCCGGGCACCATTCCAGACGTTAGGAGACAGCTCGCTGTGAGCAGCAACACCGAGGACGCGGAGGACACCCGCGGCAGTGTCGCGGTCGCGGAGGCACCGGAGGACCGCGACAGCGGGCCCGAGGGCGGCGTCGACGTGGAGGCGCTGGAAGCGGAAGGCGACATCGCGGCCGACTACATCGAGGGTCTGCTCGACATCGCCGACTTCGACGGCGACATCGACATGGACGTCGAGGGCGACCGCGCGATGGTGGCGGTCGTCGGCGACACCCTCGACGATCTCATCGGAGACAAGGGCGAGGTGCTGGAGGCGCTTCAGGAACTCACCCGTCTCGCGGTGCATCGCAGCACCGGCAACCGCAGCCGGCTGATGCTCGACGTCGGCGGGTACCGGGACTCCCGGCGCAAGACGCTCACCCGGATCGGTGCCGAGGCGGCCGACGAGGTGAAGAAGTCCGGTGAGGTGAAGCCCCTCGCTCCGATGACCCCCTTCGAGCGCAAGGTCGTGCACGACGCCGTGGCGGCGGCCGGATTGCGGAGTGAGTCCGAGGGCGAGGAGCCCAACCGCTACGTCGTGGTCCACCCGGTCGACTGACCGGGTCGGCGTGCGATAGCGCGCCAGATCACGGAGAAGTCCGTTTCCGATTGAAACTGTGGCTCATGTTTCACGTGAAACGGCGGCGCACGAACCAATCGGCGCCCCCCACACATAGGATCGTGGGGGGCGCTTTCGTGTTCCCTCCCCCCGACTTCCCTGAGTGGTTTGAGCGACTCATCGAGAAGTCGACCTAGAGATACGTGGATGAATTGGCCAAGGTGGTGACTGATGACCGCGGGTGCTGACCGGCGTGTGGCACCGCCCGAGCAGGCGAGGGTGCTGTTCGCCGATGCCCTGCCCCGAGTCGTCCGCTACGCGGACCTGCTGGCCGACGCCGGTGTGGAGCGCGGACTGATCGGTCCGCGGGAGGTGCCGCGCCTGTGGGAGCGGCACCTGATGAACTGTGCCGTCGTCGAGGAATTGATCCCTGAGGGCTCCGATGTCGTGGACATCGGTTCGGGCGCCGGCCTCCCCGGCGTCGTCTTGGGGCTGCTCCGCCCCGACATCAGGGTGACGCTGCTGGAGCCGCTGTTGCGCCGTACGGTGTTCCTGCGGGAATGCGTCGACCTGCTGGAGTTGGAGAACGTCACGGTGCTCCGCGGGCGCGCCGAAGAAGTGAAGAGGGAGTTGCGCGCGGACATCGTGACCGCGCGGGCGGTCGCCCCCCTCCCGCGGCTCGCCGGGTGGGCCCTTCCGTTGCTGCGCAAGGGAGGGAGCCTCCTCGCCCTCAAGGGAGAGCAGGCGGAGACCGAGTTGGCGGAATCGCAAGATGATTTGTCGGCACTACGTCCCTGCGTTGCCGATGTGATCCGGGTTGGGCGCGGTAAGGTCGAACCCGCTACCACGGTTGTTCGCGTCACGGTCACATCCGAGAGCGACCATGCCACTCAGCCCAGGACGCGACGTGCGCCGGGCGGCAGGAAGAAGCGCGGACGGAAGAGGTGAACTCATTCGTGTCCCAGAATCACACCGACAGCGACCGTGTTTCGGTTTCACGTGAAACATCGTCGTGGTCGGACACCGATATCGACGTGATGGCACCGCCTGCGGATCTCGATGTCGGACTCGATACGCCGATCGCACGCGCGGCACGCGCGGCGATGTCGGTGCGCGGCCACGGCGACGACGTATGGCCACGCCCCGCTGAGTGCCGGATCATCAGCGTCGCCAACCAGAAGGGCGGGGTGGGCAAGACGACCACCACCGTCAACATCGCCGCGTCGCTGGCGATGCACGGCAACCGGGTCCTCGTCGTGGACCTGGACCCCCAGGGCAACGCGTCCACGGCCCTGGGGATGGAGCGCGGTACCGATGCCCGTTCCATCTACCACTGCCTGGTGGAGGACGAGGAGATCCGCGACCTCGCGCGGCCGGTTCCCGATATCGAGAACCTGTGGTGCGTCCCCGCCACCATCGACCTCGCCGGCGCGGAGATCGAACTCGTCTCCCTCGTGGCACGCGAATCCCGGCTCAAGCGCGCTTTCGCGGCCTACGACGTCAGCGGCCTGGACTACATCTTCATCGACTGCCCCCCGTCCCTTGGGCTGCTCACCGTCAACGCGATGGTCGCCTGCGACGAGGTGCTGATCCCGATCCAGTGCGAGTACTACGCGCTGGAGGGCCTGGGTCAGTTGCTCCGCAACGTCGACCTCGTGAAGTCCCACCTCAACCCGACGCTGGACATCTCCACCATCCTGCTGACGATGTACGACGGCCGTACCCGGCTGGCGTCACAGGTTGCGGATGAAGTGCGCCAGCACTTCGGGGATCTGGTACTCAAGACATTGGTGCCGCGGAGCGTCCGTGTGTCCGAGGCGCCGAGCTACGGGCAGTCCGTCATGACCTACGATCCCGGGTCCACCGGCGCCGTCGCCTACATGGAGTCGGCCCGCGAGATCGCCTACCGGGCGAAGACGGGTGTCCGGACCTGAACACGGGATGCGAAGGGAGACGTCGGTGAGCCAGCAGCGGCGCGGGCTGGGCAAGGGGCTGGGCGCCCTTATCCCGCAGGGGCCCAGCATGAGCGGTGTCGAGGGGGCGCCCGCGACAGCGGAATCCGTCCCTGAGCCGGTCGGTGGCGCCTACCTTGAGGAGATCGACGTCGGGTCGGTCGCCCCCAACCCCCGGCAGCCGCGCCAGTACTTCGACGAAGAGGCGCTGGAGGAGCTGCGCGCCTCCATCTCCGAAGTCGGCCTGCTCCAGCCGATCGTGGTGCGCAAGAACGGCCCTGACCGCTACGAGCTGATCATGGGGGAGCGGCGGTGGCGCGCCAGCAAGGAGGTCGGCCTCGACCGCATCCCCGCGATCGTGCGCGAGACCGGCGACGACGACCTGCTGCGCGATGCCCTCCTGGAGAACCTGCACCGCCAGCAGCTCAACCCGTTGGAGGAGGCCGCCGCCTACCAGCAGCTGCTGGACGACTTCGGCGCGACCCACGACGAGCTCGCCCGGAGGATCGGCCGCTCGCGCCCGCACATCACCAACACCCTCCGGCTGCTCAACCTCTCGCCTTCGGTACAGCGCCGCGTGGCCGCGGGGGTGCTGAGCGCGGGGCACGCACGGGCCCTGCTGTCGGTGGACGACTCCGAGGCCCAGGACCGCCTCGCGCGCCGCATCGTCGAGGAAGGGCTCTCGGTTCGGGCGCTGGAGGAGATCATCACCCTGGGCGAGACCGGCGATGAGCGTACGGCGGCTCGCCGCAGCGCCGCTCGCCCGGCGGCGTCGCCGGAGATCGACGAATGGGCAAGTCGACTTTCCGACGTTTTCGATACCCGGGTGAAGATCAACCAGGGACGCAACAAGGGCAAGATCGTCGTGGAGTTCGCGACGATGGAGGACCTGGAGCGCATCATCTCCGCAATGGCGCCGGAGTCCGGGAAGAACTGACCGGCTTTCCTGCCGGGACGACCCGGTCCGCGGTGGCCCCTCGCACGGGCACCGCGGACCGGGTCGCGGCGTTTCCGGGCCTGGAGTCCTGGAGTCCTGGAGTTCTGGAGTCCTGGAGTCCCGGGGCACGGAATCCTGCGGCCCTGGACTCCTGAGAGAACGCCGCATGTTTCACGTGAAACGCGACGCCGTACACGGGGCCCGAGCGTCAGCTCGCGCTCGTCCTCGGCCGACGTGCGCAAGGGGCGGCACGCCCACTGGTGTGCCGCGGCACCCCGGATCTCCCGCTGCCGACCGGGTGCGCCCGACGAGCGGTGTCATCGGTTCGCGGTGGCCCGGGCGGTTCCCGACCGCGGCACACGCCCCGGGGTGCCCATGGGGGGTGCTGCACGACGGTCGTCACGTGGGCGCCAACGGCCTCCTGCGGCCACACGGCGGCGCGTGAACTCCTTCCCGGGGCCGGTGGGTCCCGGGACACTCAGGGGCGCGACAGACTCTCCTGGTGCCCCTCAGGGCGCCCGCGGCCCAAGGGGCCCTCTGGTGGCCGGGGGTGATCGCGGGGTGGCGGCGCCGGCATGCCGGAACCCCTCCTCGCGGGGCCGGGCGGGCGAATATCCGCGGGCGAGCGTGCGCCGCTGCGCCGAATTGCACGGATAATCCGGACTCTGCGTGCCCATTCGGCGACGTAAAGCCCCCGTCCATGTCCTGATGTGGACATCACGCTTGACCGGAAATTGCGCGGGATGTTCTCCTGTGAATGCGTAATCGGGGAATGATCATTGCGCGGAAAGCGTGAAAAGGGGATCCGTTTTGGCTGCTCTTGCGGGAATGGAAGAACGCCGTGCGCCGCAATTCGCGCCGGTCGATCTGGATCTCGTTCCCGAGGTCGACGCCCTGCTCACGCGACTGGGCATGGGGCCCTTCCGCCGCACCGAGGTCACCGCGCCGCCGGGGCGCAACGACATCTGGATCGGGCCCACCGAATCGGGGCGGCACGCCTTCGTGAAGCGGCTGGTCGGCAGCCCCGGCAACGTGCGGGAGCGGTTGGACCGGCTGGCCGCCTTCGAGCGCGCCCGCCCGGCCATATCACCCCTCCACCTGCGCGTTCCTGAGCTGCTCGCCCTTGAGGAGGCGACCGCGCTGTGCGCGTTCGCGCACGTCGACGACGCCGTGCCGGGCTATCGGCTGGCCGAGGAGGGCCGGTTCGGCCCCGCGCTCACGGGGGCGGCGGGGCGGGCGCTGGGGGCCGTCCACGCGAGCTCCGCCGCCGAGCTCGCGGTGCTCGACAATTCGCCGCCGCACATGCCCGATCCGCGGTTCCTCGTGGGCCTTCCGGAGGGTGTCTACGAAAACCTGACAATGGCCGAACTGGACAGTTGGCGGATGCTCCAGCAGGACAGGGAGGTGTGCCTGGCGATCGACGCCCTCTGCGCCGCGGAGGGCGCCGCACCCAAAGTACCTTCGCATTGTGATCTGCGGCTCGACCAATTCCTCGTGGTCGGAGAAAAGCTTTACGTCACCGACTGGGAGGAATTCCGTCTGGCCGACCCGGCGCGGGATATCGGGAACTTCGTCGGCCAGTGGCTTCAGCAGGCGATGCTGGACATCGTCTCCGGCAACGGCGATTCCGTGTTCCGCGGTGTCGACCTCACCCACGAGGTGATCATGGAACGGGGTGCGGCCGCTCTCCGGCGGCAGCGCCCCTTGATCGAACGCTTCTGGGCGGCCTACCGCGATCAGCGAGGCGGGGCCGATCCCGGGCTCGCCGAGCGCGCGACCGCGTTCGCGGGCTGGCACCTGCTCGATCGGCTGCTCGCCGCCGCGGGCCGCTCGTCGCGGGTGGCCGGCATCGAGCGCGCCGCGGCCGGCGTCGGCCGCGCGGCGCTGGTGCGCCCCGAGCGGTTCGCCGCGGCCCTGGGTCTGGGGGAGCCGTCGTGAGCGCGGTCGGGGCGGGCTCCCTGGTCAGCCCGGCGCTACTCGCGGCGCTCGACGCGGTGCGCGTGGACCCCGCGGGGACCGGCGCCGAAGTCTTGGGGCGGTCGGTCACGGCCGGCCATCCCGGAGAGCTGCCCGGCCGGCTCTCGGGCGCGCTCTACAGCAGCCTGCATTCGGGCGGTGCGGCCGACGACGGCGACGTCCCCTTCCGGCTGCGCACCCCGGAACTCGACCGCGGATTCGCGCGGGCGGTCCCGCACCGCAGGTCCTACGAGGAGGTCACGGTCTGCGACACCGCGGACGTCGCGGACCCCGCCGACGCGTCCCGGGTGCTCGTGCTGCGCGGCGGGGTGCGGACCTGGGTACCGGCGGAGGACATCGTGGACGCGCGGGGCGCCGAGCCGGGAGCGCGCGTGAGACTCGCCGTGCCGGCGCTGCGCCCGGCGGTGTCGCCGGGCTTCTTCATGGTCACCGGCTCCCGCCCCGAGACGGCCGATCCGCACCGCCTGCGCCTCTACCTGCACGTCGCGGACCCGGAATCGGCGACGGAGGTGTGGCGGGCCGTACTGGAGGCGCTGGAGGCCGGAACGGCCGGCTACCGCGCCAAGGTGCTGTCGTCAGCGGCGCTCTACCCGCGGCGCGACGCGATCGTGGTCTACCTCGCGGGCGCGGAGCGCGACGTGCCCGCTCTGCTGGCCGAGCGCGTCAGCGGGCTGCCCGGGCTGGGGGCGGAGACGTCGGCCTTCGCGCACCGGATCGCGCCCGGCGCGGCGGTCGCGTGGGAGCCCGCTGACCCGCGTCCGGAGATGCGCGGCCTCAGCTTCGGCCAGCACCGGGCGGTGGCCGTCGCCCGCGCCGTCGTCACCAGCGCGGTTGACGGCCTTGCGCGGGAACGAGCGCTGGCGGACGCGCTGACCGCCGCCGGTATCGATCCCGCCGACCCGTCGCGCAACCTCGACTCACCCCCGAACCCCAACCCCTGACCAGCGGGCCGCCGGCGGCCGAACCCCCAGCGCGGGGATCGGGCGCCGCCGGCCGCGCGCACGGCGTCCGCAAGGGACGAAGCGGCGCTGAGGTACTCGCTGGGGGCGCAAACCGTTGCGTCCCCAGCCCAGCACCTCAAGCCGGGCGACGAAGAATGAGGAGACCGTCATGGACAACAAGACCGCCGCGATCATGGAGCTCGTCGGAGGCTACGACGCCTATGCGACCCCTGAGGAGCTGAGCGTCGACTCCGCGACCGCCGCGCCCGCCACCACTATTCCCTGTGCGTCGGCCAGCTCGGTCCCGTGCTTCAACTCCGCTCTCTACACGCTGCGCTTCACCTGCTGATCCCGCTCCGCGCCGCCCGGACCGCCGCGGTCCGGGCGGCGCGGCCCGCCACCCCCTTCGGTGATCTAGGAGTTGCGACGCAGTGTCGAGTGAACCAGCGACTGAGAACGTGATGCAGGGGCAAGCCCTCATCGAGATGGCCGGCATCCTGCGGCCGGCCGCGATCCGAGCGGCGGCGACGCTGGGGGTGGCCGACCACATCGCCGCCGGCACGACCTCGGCGGCCGAGCTGGCCGCGGCGGTCGGGGCCGATCCCGACGCGCTGTTGCGGCTGCTGCGCTACCTCGCCGCGGCCGGCCTCTTCGACCGCGCCGGCGACGACACGTTCACGCTGACCGGGCTCGGCGAGCCGCTGCGCCGCGACGTCCCCGGGAGCGTCGCCGCGTTCCTGGACTCCGACGGCGTGATCGGCCGCGCCGAGCTGGGGATGGTCGACCTGCTCGATACCCTCCGCACCGGGCGGTCGAGCCACGCGAGCGTGTTCGGCGTCGACTTCTGGACCGATGTCCAGCACGATCCGCGCTACGCCCCGTCGCTGGAGTTCGTCCTGGGCGACGGGATCGCCTGGGACGCCGACATCGTCGTCGACGCGTACCCGTGGGAGCGGGTCCGCCACGTGACCGACGTCGGCGGCGGCAACGGGGCCCTGCTCATCGAGCTGCTGCGCGCGCACGCGCACCTGCGCGGCCGCCTCGTCGACCTGCCCAACTCCGTCTCCATCGCCCGAGGGCGGATCGCCGCAGCGGGGCTGGCCGATCGCTGTGAGGCCGCCGTCGCCAGCTTCTTCGACGAGCTGCCCGGCGGCTCCGACGTCTACGTGCTGTCGGCGGTCCTGGCGGATTGGACCGACGAGCAGGCCGCGGCGATCCTGCGCAGGGTCGCCGACGCGGCCGGGCCGCAGGGCAGGGTGCTGCTCGCCGAGGTGAGCCTGCACCCCGTCGGCGGCGCCGCCGCGGACCTGGCGTCCACCGGCGCCGACCTCCACGTCGCCGCGACCGTCACCGCTCCGGTGCGCGGGGCCGACGAGGTGAAGGCGATCGCCGCCGCGGCGGGGCTGCGGCCGACCTGGGAAGGGCCCGCGACCGCCGCCCGGTCGCTGATCGAGTTCGCGGTGCGCCCATGAGCCGCCCGACCGCCTCCGCGCCCGCCGCCCACGGCCCGGACGCGCCTGCGGAACGCCTGAACCTGTTCAGGGACCTCGTCCGCCAGCGGGGCCGGGTGGGCGTCGTCGTGGTCCTCGCGCTGCTCTCCTCGGGCGGGACGCTGGCGCTGCCCATGCTGATGGCCCAGGTGATCAGCGCTGTCCAGGCCGGCGATCCCGTCTTCTGGTGGGTCGCCGGGATGGTCGGGGCGGCCCTCGGGGGCGCGGTCGCCGGCGCCCTGGCCACCTACCAGCTGCAGCGCATGGGCAACGGGCTCATCTACCGGCTGCGCGACCGGGTGATGCGGCACAGCCTCGGCACCTGGGTCGAGGAGACCCGCCGCAAGGGGGCCGGCGACCTGTCGGCGAGCCTCACGGCGGACGCGGCGCGGGTGAAGGCCGCGGTGGAGACCGGATTGCAGCTGCCGCTCGCCGCCGTCACGCTGATCGGCACCATCACCGTCATGGCGTTCCTCGACTGGCAGCTGCTGCTCATCACCGCGGCCGCCTTCGCCGTGGCGGCGATGATCGTGGTCGCGGTCATGCGGTCGCTGCGCGGCACCTACCTGAGCGTGCAGTACGACGTCGCCCACCTGGCCGAGCGGTTCGTGGCCGCGCTCGGCGCCATCACCATCATCAAGGCCTACCGCGCCGAGAAGCGCATCGGCGACGACCTGGGCGCCGTCGCGGAACGCGTCTACGGGCTGGAGCTCAAGGCGGCCCGCCTCGAATCGCTGGTCGTGCCCGCCATCACGCTCGGCCAGCAGATCGCACTGGTGGCCGTGATCATCGGCGGCGGTGCGCGGGTCATCGACGGCCGGCTGGACCTGGCGGTCTTCGCCGCCTTCCTGCTCTACCTGCTCCAGCTCGCCGCGCCGCTGCTGATGGCCGCCTCCAGCCTGGCGTCGATCCAGGCCGGCGTCGTCGCTCAGCAGCGCTTCAACGAGGTCTTCGCGCTGCCCCTGGAGTCCGCCGGCCCCGCTGCGGCGGCGGCCGACGTGCCGGGGCCGGGCGCCGCGGACGCCCCGGCGGTCCGGTTCGACCGCGTCGCCTTCTCTTACGACGACCGCCCGGCGCTGGACGGGGTCGACCTGGTCGTGCCGCGCCGGGGGCTGACCGCGATCGTGGGCCGCTCCGGCGCGGGCAAGAGCACGGTGCTGAGCCTGATCGAGCGGTTCGCGGTCCCCTCGTCGGGGCGGGTGAGCATCCTGGGCACACCCGCCGCGGAGCTGCCGCTGGAGGAGCTGCGCGGCCGGATCACCTTCGTGGACCAGACGTTCACCCTGCTCGCCGACACCGTGCGCAGCAACCTCACCCTGGGCGTGGACCGCGTACCCGGGGACGACGAGCTGTACGCCGTTCTCGCGGAGGTCGGACTCGACGACGCCGTGCGCGCGCTCCCCGCCGGGCTGGACACCCCGCTGGGCGGCGAGACCGACCTGTCCGGCGGACAGCGCCAGCGGCTCGCCCTGGCGCGCGCGTTCGCGGCCGACACGCCTTTGGTGCTGTTGGACGAGCCCTCGTCGCAGCTCGACAGCGTCAACGAGCACCGCCTGCGGGGGCTGGTCGAGCGGCTCGCACGCGACCGCGCGGTCGTCGTCGTCGCCCACCGGCTCTCCACCGTCCAAGACGCCGACCACATCGTCGTCCTCGACGAGGGGCGCGTCATCGGCCAGGGCACCCACCCGCACCTCACCGCCACATCGGCCGCCTACGCCGCCCTGCTCGACGGGCAGATGCTGCGTCCGCGCGACGAGCCGGCGCCCGAGGGGCAGGAGGTGTAGGCCGTGGGTACCGTGTCCGTTCTGATGCCGTTCGTCCCTGTGCGTCACGAGCAGATGCTGCCGTACGCGGCCCTGGTCCAGTGGACGGCGGCGCGGCGCCTGTGGCAGGGGCAGACGCAGCTGCTGGACCCGCTGGATTCGTTCACCCACGCCGCGGGGAGCGGCTTCCGGGTGCCCGCGGGGATCGGCGTGACGCTCATGCCCTTCCGCCATCCCCTCCAGGCGGCCCTCCAGGCCAGGTCGCTCGCCCTCGCCACCGGGCACCCCGTGGTCGCCGGGTTCGGGCCGGGCGAGATAGAGCTGCAGAGGGCGATGCTCGGCAGGCCGTACGCGAGCCCGCTCACGGCGTCGCGCGAGTACGTCTCGACCGTCCGCCGGCTGCTGGCCGGTGAGCACGTCGGCCTCGACGGCGACTACATCCGGTGCGACATGTCGCTGTTCCCGGTGCCCAACCCGGGTGTCGAGGTGGGTTTGGGCGTCCTCCGGCCGCGGATGGCGCGCCTGGCGGGCGAGGTCGCCGACGTCGCGATCACCTGGCTGGCGCCCGCGTCCTACATCGGCGACGTGCTGGCTCCCCAGCTGGAAGCGGGCGCGGCCGCCGCCGGACGGCCCGTCCCGCGCCTCGCGGCCGTGGTCTCCGGGTGCCTGGACGCCGGTGACCGCGACCCGGTGCGCGTCGCCATGGCCGGCAACGGCGCGCACCTGATGGGGCCGCACTACCGCGACATGTTCCGCCGGGCCGGCATCGAGGTCGACCCCGAGGACCTGCCGGGCAGCGCGGACCGGCTCATCAGCGGAGGGGCGTTCCTCGTCGGCGACGCCGAGGGGATCGCCGGGCAGATCGCCGCGTTCCACGCGGCCGGCGTCGATGAAGTGGTGATCAACATGACGGGCGTCCATCAGCTCAGCGGCGCCGCGGCCGCGCTCGCCGAGATCGAGGCCGTCGTATCGGCGGTGTCCCGGTGAGCGAACGGCCCCTCCAGGAACCCCCGCGAATGCCCGACTTGGGATTCACCCGGCTGCTGTTCGTGGTCACCGGAGCCGTGGCGGCGAGCGCCACACCGGGCTGGCTGTCCTGGCTGCGCGGCGCGGCCCCCGGGCTGGAGGTCAAGGTGGTGATGACGCGCAGCGCCGGCCGGTTCGTGACGCCCGCGGCGCTGGCGACCGCCACCGGCGGCGAGGTCATCGCCGACGAATGGGCCGACGGCACCCACGACGCGGTGCACGCGCGGCTCGGCGAATGGGCGCAGGCGGCCGTCGTCTTCCCCGCCACGCTGAACTTCATGGCCCGGTTCTCGCTTGGGCTGGCGGACACGCCGGCACTGCTGTCCCTCCAATGCACGGCGGCGCCGGTGGCGATCGCCCCGTCCCTTCCGCCGGGGGCCGTTCAGGGCCACGCCTACCGTGAGCACTGGGCGCGGCTGGTCGACCGGCCCGGCATCGTCATGGTGCCCCCGCTGGACGGCACGAGCGCGACGACCGGACGGACCCACATGGGTGGCGCGGGGGCGCTGGACGACGTGCTGCGCCGGCTGGAGGAGCGCCGCGCCCTCCTGGCGGCCGACGCCCCGGACCCCGCGGACCGGGGCGCGGTCGAGGCGTTCGGCACCGCGCTGCGGCGGACCGCCATCCGGCGCGCCCCCGGAGACGCGTTCGTCTGGACGCACCGGCCGGGCCCGCTCCTGCCCGCGGGGTTCACCCCGGCCGACCCGGCCCTGGCGGACGCGGTCGCGGACGCCCCCGGGCCCGTGCGCTTCGCCTTCGGCGGCGCCGATCCCACCCGGCGCGACTACACCGTTCCCGGCCGGGACTCGGTCGCCGGCCTGCTGATCGAGAACGGGCCCGACACCGGCCTGGACGGGCTGCTGAACGGCCTCGGCGCGGCACTGCGCCACCTGCACGACAACGCGCCGGTCCCGCGCACGGGATCGGCTCCTCCCGGGCTGGCCCGGCTGGAGCGCTGGCTGGCGGGGCGGGCCGCCATCCCCGAGGCCGCCGCTGCCGAGCGGCTGCTCCGCGGAACGATGGGCGAGAAGGCGTGGGCTGCACTGCGGTCGTGGACGGCCGAGGAGCTGGAGGCCGCGGACCCGGTGCGGGTGCACGGCGCGCCCATGCTCGGCACCCTCGTGCCCGACGGGGACCGCGCCTCCGCCGCGCTGCTGACGGGTGCCGACCTCGGCACCGCCGCGCGCGCATACGACCTCGGGTTCGTCCTCGGCGAGCTGATCGAGATGCGCTGGCGCCACGGCGGCGAGGCCGGCGCGTGGCAGCGGCTCGCCGACGCCCTGGAAGAGGGGTACGGCGCCGAACTCGGCGCCGCCGCCCACCGAGCGGCCACCCTGCGGATCGCGCTGCACGTGCACGACTACACCGCGTCCGCGACATGGGATCCCGGCGAGATCACCCGTTACGGCGCCTTCCTCACCGTGCTGGCGGGCCTGTGACCTGCGCACCGCCCGCTCACCCGCGACCCCAGGGGACGCCCATGGCCCGACCGCCCGTCCACCGGATGACCCTCGGCAACGGACTGCGGGTGGTCCTCGCCCCGGACGGCCGCGTGCCCGTCGTCGGCGTCAGCGTCCACTACGGCGTGGGGTTCCGGTCGGAGCCCCCGGGCCGGGCGGGCTTCGCCCACCTCTTCGAGCACCTGATGTTCCGCGGCAGTGAGAACCTGCCCGACGGCCGCTTCTACGACCACATCCTCGGCAACGGGGGCGAGGCCAACGGGACGACCCGCCAGGACTACACCGAGTACTTCCAGAAGGTGCCCGCCGCGCAGCTCGGCCCCGCGCTGTTCAGCGAAGCGGACCGGATGCGGGCTCCGCTGTTCACCGAGTCCGCTGTGCGCGAGCAGGTGGCGGGGGTGGCACGGGAGATCGCCGAGGCCACCGTGGGCCGGGTGCTGGGCGGATTCCCCTGGCCGGCGCTCCCCGGCGTCGCCTACGGGACCTGGGCCGATGCCCACGACGGCTACGGCCGGACCGAGGACCTCCTCGCCACGACCCCCGAGGAATGCGCGGACTTCTTCGACCGCCACTACGCCCCCGGGAACGCCGTGCTCACGGTGGCGGGCGGGTTCGGGGCGGAACAGGCCCGGGCATGGGTCGAGCGCCTCTTCGGGGACATCCCCGCGCGGCCGCACGCGGCGGGGCCCGCGGAGACCGAGGGCGCCTGGACGCGCGACCGGTGGGCCGCCGGCACCGAGCCGGGCATCGGCCGCACCGCGGTGGCGTTCGCCCACCGGCTGCCCGACCCGCGTGCGGACCTCGACGGCTATCTCGCCCACATGGTCCTCGCCGACCTGCTCGGCGGGCACCGGCCGATCCCGGGCGCGGAGGTGGTGCTGGAGAGCGGATGCGGGTTCTTCGAACCGCTGGACGCGCTCGATCCCGACACCCTCGTGACCACCGCACTGCTGCCGGACGGCATCGAGGCGGTCCGGGTGCGCGACGCGGTCCGGGGCTTCCTGGCCGGACGCGCGGCCTCGCCGGAGACGGCCGTCCTGGCGGCGGAGGCGGCCGACCGCTTCGGCCTGCGCCACCACAGGCGGCACGGCGACCCCATGCGGCTCGCCCGCTCCCTCGGCCGCATGGAGCTGCTCTTCGGGCGGGCCCCGCTCGTGTACGACCTCCCGGAGATGATGCGCGCGCTGCCGGCCGAAAAGGTCGCCGGCGCCGCCGCGAGCCTCGCCGCCGCGCCCCTCGCCGCGCTGGAGCTGCGCCCCGGGCCGCACCGGACGCGGCCCGGCGCGCGGGCCGCGGACCCGGAGGCCGAGCCGCGTCGCGG
>NZ_JBHSFQ010000038.1:0-59750 GCF_042653925.1 Nocardiopsis mangrovi | reverse complement strand
GGCTCCCAGGCCGTCGTCGAGAACCTCGTCGCCCTCATCCCCTACTTCGGCTGGGCCAAGAAGGGCGAGCGCATCGCCGACATCGCCGACGGAGGCGGCGACAACCGCGACGGCAACGACAACGACGGAGACGGCGACGGCGACGGGGAGCAGCAGGCCGACGGCGACCGCGACAACGAACAGAACAACGGCCAGTCCTGCACCCGCCCCTCCAGCTTCACCCCCGGCACCCCGGTCCTGCTCGCCGACGGCACCACCGCCCCCATCGAGGACATCGCCATCGGCGACGAGGTCCTCGCCTTCGACCCCCGCACCGGTGAAGAGGGACCCCGCGAGGTCACCGACACCATCACCACCACCGGCACCAAAACCCTGGCCACCCTCACCATCGACGACGGCCAAGGATCGGCCGACACCCTCACCGCCACCGACACCCACCCCTTCTGGATCCCCGACCGCGCCCAATGGGCCGACGCCATCGACCTCCAACCCGGAACCTGGCTACGCACCTCAGCAGGCACCTGGGCCCAGATCACCGCGGTCGAGCACGCCACGGTCCCGGCTCAGCAGGTCCACAACCTCACCGTCGCCGACCTCCACACCTACTACGCCGGCGTCGGCGCCACCGACGTCCTGGTCCACAACACCAACGGTGACTGCCACCCCGACCGCCAGTACGCCGACGACGGCGGGGTGCAGCGCCCCGTCGGCGACCGCGACTTCGCGGCCGTGGCCGCACAGCGCGCCCACGAGATCATGCGCGGCACCGGCAGCCGCAACCTGACCGTCGCGGTCACCCGCGTGTACAACACGCAGACCCAGGAGTTCGAAGTTTGGGTCAGTAGCAGCAACCCCAAAGGCCAGAACAGCGACGACCCCGACTCCTACGCGAACAACCCCCCGGCCGGCTTCGACCTCAACCCCGGCGAGGTATACGTTCCCGGGTCCGGCCACGCCGAGGCCGCATTGAACGAGCACCTCCAGCGCAACCCCCAGTACCGGGTGGTCGAGGGCGGCACCAGCTCCAACATCTGCCAAGGCGAGCGCCCGACCGGCAACTGCATGCCCATCATGACCGACGACTTGGGCCTGGAGACCTCCGGCGACTACCCTGGCACGACCTACACCTCAGGCCAACGCGAATTCTGGTGGGAGGGCGGATGATCCCGCGCAAGTCGCGCTACCGGGACGACCTGCGGACGCTCGACGGGCGGCAGCGTGTGCTGCTCGCCGCCGGGTCGGCGGCCCGGGCGGCTCATGTGTACGACTTCTTCGCCGACGCCTCCGAGCGCGCGGTGCTCCAAGGCGCGGTGGAGGAGCTGTGGTCGATGGACCCCGGCGACTCCGAGAGGGCGCGTGCCGCCCTGGAGCGCCTTGGGGAGATCTGGCCCTACAGCGACGAGCCCGCGGACCCGGAGTTCGACGCCGACGAACCCGAGTATGAGCCCGACGAACCGCGGTACTGGAAGATCCGGGCCCTGGAGGTCCCCCGCTTCGCCTTCATGGAACTCCACGAGGGCGACACCCTCCGCGCATCCGACCGCGCCATCCAATTCGGGATCGGACTCGTCCAAGAGGTCGAGGGAGCCGTCGGCGCGGCGCCGCTCCACGGACTCGCACAGGAGTACCCCGACTCTCGCGGCCCCTTCGAGGAACTGGAAGGCGACATCCTCGACCAGAGCCTGAGGCTCGTGCAAGAGGAGCCGGGACCCGACGCCCTGCGCCGCCTACGCCAACTCTCCTCGGCCCACGGACAACGGGTCCAGGAGGTCCTGCTACCGGTCCTCTCCACCACCAGCGGCTGGTCACCGGACGACATCGAAGCCGCACGAGGCTGAGTCGCCTCAGCACCCGCCGCTCGCACGCGTCTTCACCGACCGAGTGCGCGGGGTACCGCCGGGCGCGTGGGGCGATCCCGCGCCGTGCGAAGGCTGGGCCGCCCGCGACGTGGTGCGCCACCTCGTCGAGTGGTTCCCCGCATTCCTGAAGGCCGGAACCGGAATCGAGCCGCCGACAGGGCCATCGGTGGACGACGACCCGGTGGCGGCTTGGACGTCGCACAACGACGCGGTTCAGGCCCTCCTCGACGATCCCGCCACGGCGGCGCGGCCCCTATCGGACCGGCACCTCGGAGAGATCCCGCTGAACCAGGCGATCGACCGGTTCTACACCGCCGACGTCTTCATGCACACCTGGGATCTGGCGCGAGCCACCGGCCAGGACGAGAGCCTCGACCCTGCTAGGTGCGCTCGGCTGCTCCAAGGGACGCTGCCGCTCGACGACCTACTCCGTGACAGTGGGCAGTACGGCCCGCGAGTCGAGGTACCCGAGAACGCCGCCCCCCAGACACGGCTGCTCGCTTTCATCGGCCGCACCCCCTGAATCCGGGCCCTCCACCACACCGCCCGCCTCCGGGTGGCACCGGCGTGCTGTGGGCTTGTACCGGTTCGGTGCGCACGTCACGTGCGCCGACGGCCTGGCGGTGATCTGCTGAACCGGCGCTACGGCCGGGCGATTGGGGCTGCTCGGCCTCTACGGGGCGGCGTGGACCCGCTCAACCGACCGGGCTTAGGGGCCCCTCGTCCGACGGCCGGGTGCGGCGCGCGCGGCGGGGACCGCGGAGCCGGGGAACACCCGTCGGCTCGGCCGGAGGTGTCCTCACCCTGCGGGCAGGCCGCTCAGGTGGGCACGGGCGCGGGGGCCGGGGACGACCAGGGCGCCGCCGGTGACGGCGAAGAAGCGCTCCAGGCCGGGTACCACCACGCTCACCGCGCACACACCGGTGGCGGCGGTGTGCACGTCGGCGGCATAGGGCGTGTGGCCGCGCGCGGTCACGGCCGCCACGAGCCCGCGCAGGTGGCCGCCGGGGGTGGCCGGTGCCGCGGTGTCGCGGAAGTCCACCGAGCGGGCGGCGGCCAGGTGCGGGCCGAAGTCGGCCCGGCCCGCCGCCAGCAGTGCGGGATGGGGCCGCAGCGCGCGCAGATCGGGCGTGACGGCCTCCTGCCCGTAGTGGTCGGCCACCGCGGCACACTGGACGAGTTCGCTGAGGGCGCGGCGCAGCGCCAGGCGGGCCGACAACGACGCTCCCTGCCCCCGCACCGGGGCGCCCCCGCCCGACACGCCGTGCGCGCAGAACGCGGGAACCCCCACGTCGGTGGTCATGTCCAGCAGGTGCACGGGGCCGCGCACCCTGCGCCGGGCCAGGCCGTGCCAGCGGGCGAGGTCGTCGGGCAGGGACTCCGGCCGCACGACGCGCGCCGCGCGCCCGCCGGGTCCGAGGAAGACGGCCGCCAGCAGCAGCGAGTAGGCGTCGCGTTCCACGACCTCGGCCAAGGCGTGGACCAGGGCCTCGGGGCGGGTGGCCCCGATGGCGCCGCCGCTGTTGGTGCTGTAGCGCGCAGCGGGCGCGTAGTCGTGGGCGTCGCCGAGTGCTTCGCGCAGCGGAGCGGCATCGGCGCCCGGGTAGGAGGGGCAGTGGAGGAACACCGGGACGTCGACGGCGGGCGAGCGGCCGTCGAGCGCGGTGTGGGGGCGGCAGGCCAGCGGAGCGCCGGCACCCGGGTCCAGGGCGAGGACCGCGGGATCGGCCCCCCACGCGCCGGCGGTGAGCGCCTGGACGGGGCGCAGCACGACGTGTTCGGGGCGCAGCGCGCTCGCGTCGGTCCAGGAGTGCTCCAGCGCCTCGAAGACCGCCCCCACCCGGGCGGCGTCGTCGTCGCCCTTGCCCATGCCGAGCCCGCTGGGGACGGGGGTGCGGTCGGCGTGGGCGAGCCGGCAGCGCCACGCGCCGCCGAGGTCGGTCAGGTGCACCCGGTAGCCCAGGTGCCGGGTGGTGCGGCGGGCGCGGTGCCAGGCATCGGCGAGGCCGAACGCGCGTTCGCCTCCGTGGGCGGGCGGCCCCTGCGGGTCGGGAGGGTGCGCGGTGGTGTCGGGGTGGCCGACGGCGGGGTTCGGCCGGCCCGCGGCGGGCCGGCCGAACCCCCCGTGGAGGTCAGCGCTCACCGCTGCCCTGGGTGTCCTGCTGCTTCTGCTCGATCTCGTGGAGCCACTGCTGTTCGCGCGGCGTGAGTTCGCCGCATTCGGCCTCGTCGGTCTCGGCGTAGCCCCAGTGCGCCCCGAAGAAACCCATGGCAATCCTCCCGTTACTCATCGTGATGTTCCGCCGTGGGGCGTATACCCGGGGGCGCGCCGGGACAACCGCGCACGGGAAACCGGGCCACCCGGTTTCTCCCGGCCGGCTGCCGGCCGCTACCGGTGGCCCGTGCGCAGCTCTGAGAGCCCTTCCCGAATGAGCGTGGCCGTGCGGTGGAAGGCCGCACGGCGTGCCGGCGGACCGGCGGACCGAAAAGGTGTCGGCGCCTTCACGGCCGGAGGCGGCGGACGGCTCTCAGCGGTGCCGTCGGGGTGCGCCCGGCGCGACAGATGTGTCGCGGGCATAGGGCCCACCCGAATGTACCGAGCGCAACGATCACTCCGCTGATCCGGAGCGTTTGCGCTGGTTGGCATTGAAGCGCGCCTTCTTCTGCCGATTCCCGCACGTGTTCATGTCACACCATTTGCGGGTGCGGCTTTGGCTGGTGTCGAAGAAGGCGGCCCGGCAGGTCGGTGATGCGCACAAGGCCAGTTTTCCGTCTCGTTCGCCTGCGATGATGCTGATCGCATCGGCGGCGATCACGCTGAGGGCGTCTTCCACGCAGGAAGCCGAACCGAGCCGCCATTGCCGCTTACCCTCGGGCGTCAGGATCGCAGCGGCCCGACCCTCAGCGCTGCGGTCGTTGATGACGTGGACGGCAGATGCGGGGAGAGCGTCCTGGATCGCGGCCGCGGTCGCGGCGACGTGGATCGACTCCCTCAGTTCCCGGGCGAGGTCGAGCTGGGCAGCGGTGCAGGAGTCCACGGCTAGGCCGTTGACCGCCAGCCAGTCGACGAGTCGGTGCGGCGTGGGAATGCGCTCCACAGCGTTGCCGCGACGCTCCGTCAGGGTCGCCGTGAAGCTGGTCGCCAGCACGCTACCGAGGCGGAAGTCGGGGAACCCAGCACGCATGGAACCACCTTAGCCGGTTGCACGCTGACATGATGACGTGCTTTGCTAGAACTGCCTTAGCCGGTTCCTGACGGTTCGTGGCCGGCTCCGCGATGGCCAGGAGGTCTCATGCCCCGTCCACCCAGCGACGTGCGAGCGTTCGAAGCCCACGCGACCGACGCCGACCTCGACGATCTGCGCGCGCGACTGGCCGCGGCGCGACTGCCGGAGCCCGAGACGGTCCATCGCGCCGCGCCCGGCCCCCGCCGATGGCAACAGGGCGTTCCTCTCGCCGACCTCGTCGATGTCGTGAACCACTGGCGCACCGGTTACGACTGGCGGTCGTTCGAAGCGCGCCTTGACCGGATCGGCCAGTTCCGCACGACCATCGACGATCTGGGAATCCACTTCCTGCACCGCCGATCCGCGCGCGCGGATGCCACTCCTCTGATCCTGACGCACGGCTGGCCGGGCAGCATCGCCGAGTTCACCGATGTAGTGGACGAGCTTGCGGATCCGAAGGATGCGGGCGCGCCGGCGTTCCACGTCGTGGTCCCGTCGCTACCGGGCTTCGGTTTCAGCGACAAGCCGGCCGCCACCGGGTGGGGAACCGAGAAGATCGCGGCCGCATGGGTGGAACTGATGGGAAGGCTCGGCTACCGCAGGTTCGTAGCCCACGGAGGGGACTGGGGAGGCAATATCACCACGGTGCTCGGCGGCAGGTTCCCGGCGCACGTTATCGGGATCCACACGACGTTCGCCGAGGCACCGCCCGGGCTGGCAACGGACGGGCTGACGGCGGTCGAGCGCGGGTGGACCGAGGAGACCCGCGATTTCTGGCGCCACCGCGCGGCGTACGCGAAGCAGCAGGCGACCCGACCGCAGACCATCGGCTACTCGCTCGTCGACTCACCGGTCGGGCTTCTCGCCTGGATCCTCGACAAGTTCGCCGAGTGGTCGGACACCGAGGACAGCCCGTTCGAGACGATGTCCAGAGACCGCATCCTCGACGACGTCACCCTCTATTGGCTGACGCGGACCGGCGCGTCGGCGGCCCGCATCTACTACGAAAGCCACAACTCGCTCGATCCCGAACTTCGGGTCGACGTCCCGTCGGCGATCACCATGTATCCCCGCGACATCGAGAAGTCTCCGCGCCCCTGGGCACAGGAGCGGTACCGGCAGATCGTCCGCTGGAGGTCGCCCGAACGCGGGGGACATTTCCCGTCGCTGGAGGTTCCCGAGTATTTCGTCGAAGATCTGCAAGACGGCCTCGCGGCGGTGCTGGCCGCTCATCGGTGAACGCGGCTCGGCGACCCGGCACTCGATGACCGGCGACCGAGATCGTCGTTCGGATCCTCGCCGGCATACCGACCCCGCCACTGACGCGCGCACGGAACGTGGGACGGCGGGTCTTACGGGCCTTACGTCCCCGTCGATCCGCCCGGTGCGCGGCCCTGGTCCGCGGGTGCGAGGCGGCTGCGAAGCGCCGGCTTGTCGACCTTGCCGACCCCGTTGCGCGGAAGCTCGTCGGTGAACGCGATGGTCGCGGGGAGTTTGTACCGGGCCAGCCGCTGAGCCAGGAACGCGTACAGTTCGCCGGTGCCGGGCCGCCGGCCGGCAGCGGGCGCGACCAGCGCCGCGCCGACCTCCCCCCAGGCCGCGTCCGGCACGCCGACCACGGCGCACTCGCGCACGGCGGGGTGGCCGGACAAGGCGGCCTCGACTTCGGACGGGTAGACGTTCTCACCGCCGGTGACGTACATGTCCTTCAACCGGTCGACGATGCGGAAGTAGCCGTCCCCGTCGACCTCGGCGGCGTCGCCCGTGTGCAGCCAGCCCCCGCGCAACGCCGCCGCCGTCTCCTCAGGCCGGTTCCAGTAGCCCGGGGTGACGTTGGGGCCCTCCACCAGGACCTCGGCCGGGCCCGGACCGGAACCCGCGATGCGTACATCGGTGAAGAACGCCGCCACTCCGGCGCTGCCGGCCTTGCGCCGGCAGTCGGCCGCGGGCAGCAGCAGGGCGCCCGGGGCGGACTCGGTCATGCCGTATCCCTGCACGAACACCAGCCCGCGGCCGGTGTAGCGCTCGATGAGCGCCGGAGGAACGGGGGCACCGCCGCACAGCAGCAGCCGCAGGCCGGAGAGGTCGGCGGACGCCCAGCGCGGAGAGTCGGCGATCCGGTCGTACATGGTGGGGACGCCGAACATCACGGTCACGCCGCCGTGCTCCACGAGGTCCAGGGTGCGCTCGGGGTCGAAGCGCTCCTCCAGGATCAGCCGCCCGCCCTTGAGCAGGGTGGGCAGGCACAGCATGTTCAGCGCCGCTGTGTGGAACATCGGCGCGCTGACCAGTGCGGTGTCGGTACTGGCCAGGTCGGTGTCGACCAGCGTGTTCAGGCAGTTCCAGGTGACGTTGCCGTGGGTGAGCACGACGCCCTTGGGGCGGCCGGTGGAGCCGGAGGTGTAGAGCAGCAGGAAGGGGTCGGCGTGCCCGACGGGCCGGTCCATCGGCTCGGGCCGGGCGGCGGCGACCGCGCGGTCCAGGTCGTCGTCGGCGCCGCCACCGCCGGCGATGAGGAGCCCGCCCACCAGGCCGGCGTCGCGCAGGGCGGTGGCGTCGGCGGCACGACGGGCGTCGGCGACGAGGACGGCGGGCGAGCTGTCGCGCGCGAGGGCCTCCAGCTCGGCCGGCGCGAGGCGGGTGTTGAATGGGGCGAACACCGCGCCCAGCAGCGCGGCGGCGAACATGGCCTCAAGGAATTCGGGCCGGTTCGGGCCCAGGTAGGCGACGCGGTCGCCGCGTGCCACCCCGCGCTCCGCCAAGGCGTGGGCCAGCCGGTGGGAGCGCTGGTCGAGCTCCCGGTAGGTGGCGGCGCGTCCCGCGTGTACGAGGGCGGTGAGCGCGCCGGACGCGCGGCTCCTGCGGCCGGGCCATGATCCGATGCCGTGGTTGCGCATGGCGGTCCCTTCGACCCGATGTCAGATGGTCCGCAGGTCGCGTGCTGAGGTTTCCGGGGTGAGGAGGACGGCCAGTGTGGCCAGCAGCGCCATCCCGGCGAGGTAGACGCCCACGGCGCCCGAGCCGCCCGCGGTGGCGAAGAGCGCGGTGGCGGCGATGGGCGCGAGTCCGCCGCCGATCACGTTGCCGACCTGGTAGCCGACGGAGATGCCGCTGTAGCGCACACGGGTGGGGAACAGCTCCGCCAGCAGCGCGGGCAGCGGACCGTACTGGGCGGAGACGACGGTGACCGCCAGACAGCACGCCAGCAGCGCCCAGCCGAACGCGCCGCGGTCGAACATCGGGAAGAACAGCAGCCCGATCGCGATCTGGGCGAGGCCGCCCACGATGAACACGCGGCGCCGTCCCAGCACGTCGGTCAGCGCCGACCAGCCCAGGACGGCTCCGAGCTGCACCGCGCTGGCGAGCGTGACGACCACCAGGAGGGTGTCGCGGGAGTACGACAGCTCCGTTGTCCCGTAGGACAGGGTGTAGGTGAGGACGATGTAGCCGAGCCCGGTGCAGGCGGCCGTGGCGAACACGGCGCGCAGGACGTCGAGCGGATGGCCGCGCAGGACCTCGACGAGCGGGGCGGAGCGCAGGGCGCCGGGGGTGCGCCGGCTCTCCTCGAACAGCGGACTCTCGCTGACGCGGCGGCGGATCACGTAGCCGACGCCGATGAGGACGATGCTGGCGACGAAGCCGAGCCGCCATCCCCACGCGGCGAACGCCTCGGCCGTGGTGGTGGAGGCGGCCAGCATGACGAGGTTCGCCGCGATCGCCCCGGCGGGCACGCCGAGCTGTGGGGCGGCGCCGTACAGCCCGCGGCGCCCCTCGGGCGCGTGTTCGACGGCCATGAGGGCGGCCCCGCCCCACTCCGCGCCCACGCCGAGCCCTTGGGCCAGCCGCAGGAGCACGAGCAGGATCGGCGCGGCGACGCCGATCTGGGCGTAGGTCGGCAGCAGCCCCACCAGGACCGTCGCCCCGCCCATGACGAGCAGCGACACCACCAGCATGTGCTTGCGTCCGATGCGGTCGCCCAGGTGGCCGGCGACGATGCCGCCGAGCGGGCGGGCGGCGAATCCGACGGCGAACGTGGACAGGGCGGCCAACTGGCTGGCGAGCGCGCTTTCGGAGGGGAAGAACTGGGGACCGAAGACGAGCGCCGCCGCGGCGCCGTAGAGGAAGAAGTCGTACCACTCGATGCTGGTACCGATGAAGGCGGCGACGGCGACCTTGCGGGCCTCGCGGTGGGCGGCGGTGGTCGGGGGTCGGGAAGGGCTGGCCACGGTGTTCTCCGTTCCGGGGGTGCCCCTGAGCGGTGGAGGGATGCCCGGTGCCGCGCCGTCCGGGCCGTGCGCGCGCCTGCTCAGCCGCGCGTGTAGTGGCCGAGGCCGGGGCGGAAGCTCTTGTCGTCGAGGAACTGCCGCATGCCGCGGCTGCGCCCCTGCTCCGGATCGCGGAACTGCGACTGCTCGAGCTTGGCGTAGAGGTAGTCCTCGGCCTGGTCCCAGGGCATCGCGGCGGCGACCTTGTAGCCGGTCTTGGCGGCCCGCAGCACAACGGGGTTCATGCCGGCGAGGCGGAGGGCGAGTTCCCGGGTCCGCGCGCGCAGGGCGTCGGCGGGAACGGCCTCGTTGACCAGGCGCATCCGGGCGGCGGCGCGACCGTCGAAGGTCTCGCCCGTCATGATGTGGTACAGGGCGTCGCGCTGGGGCACGACGGCGGCCAGCGCCCGGCTGACGACCCCGCCGGGCGGGATCCCCCAGTTGATCTCGGACAGGCCGAAGCGGGCGTCCTCGTCGGCGATGGCGAGGTCGCAGGCGATCAGCGGGGTGAAGGCTCCGCCGAAGCACCAGCCGTTGACCATGGCGATCGTGGGCTTGTGGTACGCGGCCAGCCGTCGCCACTGCCAGTCCGCGGCGGCGCGGCGGACCCGGTTCTGCAGCGCCGGGTCGTCGGCCGCGTCGACGTCGCGGAAGTACTCCTGGAGGTCCATGCCCGCCGTCCAGGCATCGCCTGCCCCGGTGAGGACGAGCACGCGGCAGCGCTCGTCGCCCTCCAGGGCGTCCAGGGTGCGGACCATTTCGTCGTTCAGTTCGGGGTTCATCGCGTTGCGCTTGTGGGGGCGGTTGAGCGCGACCCAGGCGATGCCCTCGTCGAACGTGACGAGGACCGTCCTTCCCCAAGGGCCGGGCGCGTCGCCCGACGTGGCTTCGGCACCAGGGGCCATAGCAAACTCCTTTATATAAAGGACTTTGATAAGATGTAACAAGGACCTTGATAACCTGTCAACCATGACGGATCCCGCCCGTGCGGCCGACGACCCGGGACACGCCCCGCAGAACCCCGGCCCGCGCATCATCTACCTGGTCAAGCGCGTCGAACTCATCGCACGCGCGCAGCTGGACCAGATCACCCGCGAGCACGGGCTGACCACGTTGCAATACACCGCCCTGAGCGTCCTGCGGGCCCAGCCGGGGCTGTCAGCCGCCCAGCTGTCCCGCCGCTCCTTCGTGAGCCCGCAGGCCGCGACCGAGATGGTCGGCGCCCTGGAGGCCAAAGGGATGATCATGCGCGAGCCCGACGCCGCCAACCGCCGCGTCCTGCGGGCGCACCTGACCGACGCCGGACACACCGCCCTGAACGCCTGCGACCGCGGCGCCGACCGGATCGAACAGCAGATGCTCCGCGACGTCGCCCCGGACGACGCCGCGGCGCTGCGCCGCGCACTCACCGCCTGCGCCTCCGGCCTGGGCTCCGCCGACGGAACCGACGCCCTACGCGCCTGACCTCCCGGCCCACCGCCGCGTCCGCAGAGCAGACGAATCCACCCGGTGATCCACGATCGACCGCCACCGTTCCCGCGCCCCGGCTCCCGGGGCCGGCGGTCTGCTTCAGGGGCGCCGCGGGGGTCGAGGCCCGGGCGGGCCGGGCTGCTCCGCCCGGTCAGGAGGGCGGCAGGGGGCGCAGCGGAGGCGGGCCCTCGGGAAAGAGGTCGCGGAGCGGGTCGGACAGGCGGACACCGTTGAGGGCGGCCGTCGCGCGGGCCAGTTCGGGGGTGTTGAGATGGCCGCCCACCGCGCGCACGATCCGCCGCAGCGCCTCCACCACCGGGACACCGCAGGTCTGGGCGGCGTAGTGGGCGGCCACCGCCGGGGTGCGCGACTGTCCTGCCGCGCAGTGCAGGAGCACCCGCTTGCCCTCGGCGCGCAGGGCCGCCACCGCTCCGGCCGCGTCGTCGAGCACGAAGTGCAGGTTGGGGTTGACCTTCTCGCGGTCGGCGAGCCACACCTCCACGCGGTCGCGCCCGGGGATGCGCGCGGGGGCGTCGCCGGCGCTGACGCGGTTGAGGGTGACGACCGCGTCGACGTCGGGGTCGGCGCGCAGGTGGGCGAGGTTGCCCAGGACCACCCCGGGGTCGTAGGGGTGGGCGGTGTGGAAGGCGGTGTCGATGTAGACGGAGGCGCCCGTGTGGTACCCCTCGCCCTCGGGCCAGTCGGACGGCTCGCTGCCGCGCGCCAGGACCACTCCGCGGGTGACCAGCGACCGGGGCGACACTGTGTCGGCCAGCCGGCGCTGGGCCTCCAACGGGACCCCGGAGACACCCCAGCGCGCACCGGCGAGCGCCCCCGCGCACATCGCGGCCGCGTCGCCGCCGGAGTCCGAGGCCCGCCACACGGCCTCGACAAGGTGCGAGCAGGGGAAGACGCGCCTGCCGGGGTCGAGTTCGGGGACGTCGGTGGACACCACCGCCCGCCAGGCCGCGCCCATGGGCGACTCCGCGGGCACGGCACCGTCGACGGGCGGGACCACCCCGGTGACGGCCGTGCGGCGCAGGGCCGACGCCCACGCACGCCCGGCGGGGCCCGCGGACACCGGCGGGCCGGCGGGGCCCATGGTTCCTGGTGTGCCGGCGGGGTGGGAGGCGTCGAGGCCGCGCAGCGCCGCGTCCAGCACCCGGCCCAGGCGCGCCGCCGCGGTGTCGGCGCCGGCGGGTTCGGCGAGCTGCGCGGCCATCCCGGGCTGCGCGCCGACGATGCAGGCCGCGGCCGCGGCGCCCACCCAGGCCCCGGCCACGCGGTCGTACCGGGGGTCGTCGGCCTCCCATTTCCGAGCGGCGGACCTGGTCGATTCGGCGGCGGTCATGCCTCTCCCCCATCGGGCTCGGAGCCGGTCCCTGTGGATATGCCCTCTAGAGAGGCTGCGCCCCGGCGTTTTCCGGTTCCGGCCACCCGGCCCCGGTTCCCGTGCGCCCCACGTACCCACCGTACGCACACCAGGCGCCCCGCACCCCGCGGCGGGTCCGCCATGACCGGCTCCGGACACGGAGGATCCGTCGGCGCGTCGGTATCGGTACACCGGGCCGGACGGCGTTCCCGTCGCGCCCGCTGGTGCGGCCGGGTGCCGGCGGCCTACCGGGCGGACCGGTACGCCGTCCGGCGGGGCCGGCCGAGCCGATACCGCCGTGCTCACCCCCACACCGAACGCCCCGAGTGTCCCGCTGCCGGGGCCCGCTCCCTCCAGGGCGGACCGACCTCCCGGTCACGTCGCCCGCGTCCCCGGGCCGGGCGGACCTCCGGGTGAACGCCCCTCCCGCCCCGGCCGGCAGGGGTCAGGCCGGCGCCACGGCCGCCACCGCCGCGGAGTGGTAGCGGGCGGCGATGGCGGCGACCACGCCGTCGTCGGGGCACAGGGGGGCGGCGACCAGGTCGGCCCCCGCCTCGGCGAGGCGCCGGTGGAACAGGCCGGGTGCCAGGAGCCAGGCGGCGATCGCGACCCGCTGCCGGGGACGCCGGCGGGCGCGGGCGACCGCGTCGGGCACGGACGGCGTCGCCGTGGTGACGTAGCCGGTCGTGACCCGGGTGCCCAGGACCCCGCTCAGCCGGTCCGCCGCGTCGGCGACCTGGTCGAGGGCATTGGGGTCGGAGGACCCGGCGGCGGCCAGGACGACGGCGTCGCCCGGGTGCCATCCGGCCTGGTGCAGGCGGTGCGCGGCCGCGGCGACGAGCCGGGCGTCCCCGCCCAGGGCGGGGGTGAGCCGGGCGTCGGCGCGGCCGGCCCGTTGGAGCTGGGCGGGGATGTCGACGCCGACGTGGTATCCGGCGGCGAGGAAGGCCGGGACCACGACGATCGGTCCGTCGACGGCCGCGGCGGCCTCTCCGACGTCGGGGCCGCGCACATCGGCGAACCCCAGGCGCACCGGCGCACCGGTGCGGTGCGCGACCCGGCGGGCCAGTGCCCGCGCCGCCGCGGTACCGCGCGGGTCGCGGGTGCCGTGGACGGCCAGCAGCAGAGTGGGCGTCATCTCATCCCCTCGTGGATACCGCGCCCCTCACGGTCCAGGGGCGCCGATTCGTGAGCACGGCTCGTGCGGGCGAAGCGGCACGGCCGGGGCCCGGCCGTGCCCGTGGGGTCACGCCTCCGCCGGCCCCTCCTCCGGCGGGCAGTCGCCGTTGTCGAGGGCGAGCCGGTAGCCGCGCTTGACGACCGTCTGGATGATCTTGGGGTCGCCCAAGGCCGTGCGCAGCCGCGCCACCGCGGTCTCCACCGCGTGGGCGTCGGCGTCGCCGCCCAGACAGGCCAGCAGATCGGCGCGGTCGCGCACCCGCCCGGGGCGGCGGGACAGCTCGCGCAGCACCCGCATGAGCGCCGGGGATACGGGCCGGACCGCACCGTCGAGCAGCACCGCCTGGCCGCGCAGGCGCATCCGGTGGCCCGCGACGGGCAGGGTGGGAAAGCGCTCGGGCAGCTCCTCCGACAGCCGCTTGACCAGGGCGCCGATGCGGGCGCGCGCCGGCCACACGGTCGGGATGTCCAGGCTCATCAGCGGGCCCGCGGTCACCGGCCCCACGCACATGGCGACCACGCCGCCGCTGAGCGCCCCCACCAGCCCCTCGCGGACGCCGGTGACCGCGGCGCGGTCCAGCAGCCCTGCGGCGGCCGGGGCGCTGGTGAAGGTGACGGCGTCGACGCCGCCGCCGATCACGGTGTCGATGAGCCGGTCGAGCGCTGCGACGTCCTCCGGCGCGGTCCACCGGTAGACGGGGACCTCCACCACCTCGGCGCCGGCCATCCGCAGCGCCGCGGTGAAGTCGGGCAGCGGTTCGCCGTGCAGCTGGACGGCCACCCGCAACCCGTCGACCCCCGCTGCCAGCAGGTGGTCCAGGACCTCGGCGGAGGACTCCGACGGCGGCGACCACTCCTCGGTGAGCCCGGCGGCGCGGATGGCGCCCTTGGCCTTGGGCCCGCGCGCCATGAGCCGGGCGCCCTGGAGCGAGGCCAGCAGGGGTTCGGCCAGCCCCCAGGTCTCGCACGCCTCCACCCAGCCGCGGAAGCCGATGCCGGTGGTGGCCACGACGATGTCGGCGGGCCGGGCGATGAGGTCGCGCGAGACCCACGCCAGGCGCTGGTCGTCGCTGAGCGGCACGATCCGCAGCGCCGGCGCGCACGTCACCGCCGCACCCTTGCGCCGCAGGAGCGCGGCGAGCTCGTCGGCGCGGCGGGCGGCGGTGACCGCCACGGTGAACCCGGCCAGCGGCGCCACGGGCCCGGCGGGGCCCGCGGCGCGTGCGGCGGGAACGGCGGCTGCGGCGGTCATGCCGATGTCTCGTCGGCTTCGACCCGCACCTCGACGGCACCGTCGCGCAGCCGGGCCGCGTAGATGGGCAGGCGGACCGCCGGGTCGTCCAGGCAGGCCCCGGTGCGCAGCGAGAACACCTGCTTGAGCATGGGCGATGCGACCGTGGGCTCGCCCGCGCGGTCGCCCACGATCCCGCGGGACATGACGGCGGCGCCGCTGAACGGGTCGATGTTGCCGACGGCGTGCAGCGCGCCGTCGTGGGTGCGGAACAGCGCGACCTGGCCGCCGTCGGGCAGCAGGACGGCGACGCCGCGCTCGGCGGTGAGCCGGGCCGCGGGGCAGGCGGTGATCCAGCCGGTGGAGGCGGCGCGGGGCGGCAGCGTGCGTACGGTCACGGTCACGATCAGACCTCCAGGGTGTCGGGCCGGCGGACGGGCAGTCCGAGGGCGACGGGACCGGCCGGTACCGGCTGGTCGCGTTCGACCTCGAAGCTGATGGTGGGGTCGGGCGCCTCGGGGGCATTGGCGAACGACACGAACCGGGCGAGCTTGTGGGGGTCCTCCAGGACGCCGCGCCATTCGTCGCTGTAGTCGGCGACGTGGCGCCGCATGGCGGCCTCCAGCTCCGCGGCGATGCCCAGGGAGTCGTCGACGACGACGGCGCGCAGGTGGTCCAGGCCGCCGTCCAGCGCCTCGATCCAGGCGGCGGTGCGCTGGAGCCGGTCGGCGGTGCGGACGTAGAACATCAGGAACCGGTCGATGTAGCGGACGAGGGTGGGGCCGTCGAGGTCGGAGGCGAGCAGTTGGGCGTGGCGCGGGGTGAACCCGCCGTTGCCGCCGACGTAGAGGTTCCAGCCGTTGTCGGTCGCGATGATCCCGAAGTCCTTGCCGCGGGCCTCGGCGCACTCGCGGGCGCACCCGGAGACCCCGGCCTTGAGCTTGTGCGGGGAGCGCAGGCCGCGGTAGCGCAGCTCCAGCTCGATCGCCATGCCCACCGAGTCCTGCACGCCGTAGCGGCACCAGGTGGTGCCCACGCACGACTTCACCGTGCGCAGCGCCTTGCCGTAGGCGTGGCCGGACTCGAAGCCGGCGTCGACCAGCCGCCCCCAGATCTCGGGCAGCTGCTCGACGCGGGCGCCGAACAGGTCGATCCGCTGCCCGCCGGTGATCTTGGTGTAGAGGCCGAAGTCGCGGGCGACCTCGCCGATGACGATGAGCCTCTCGGGCGTGATCTCGCCGCCGGGTATCCGGGGCACGACGGAGTAGGTGCCGTTGCGCTGGATGTTGGCGAGGAAGTGGTCGTTGGTGTCCTGGAGGGCGGCCTGCTCGCCGTCGAGGATGTGGCCGCCCCCCAGGGAGGCCAGGACGGAGGCGACCGCGGGCTTGCAGATGTCGCAGCCGCGCCCGGTCCCGTGCCGGGCGATGAGCTCGGAGAAGGTGGAGACGCCGGTGGCGAGCACGATCTCGACGAGTTCGGCGCGGGAGTGGGTGAAGTGCTCGCACAGCGCCGACGACTGCTCGACCCCGGCCTCGGCCAGCAGCGTCTTGAGCATCGGCACGCACGATCCGCAGCTGGTGCCGGCGCGGGTGCAGGACTTGACGGCGGGGACGTCGGCCGCGCCGTCGCCGATGGCCTCCAGGATGGCGCCCTTGGTGACGGCGTTGCACGAGCAGATCTGGGCGTCGGCGGGCAGCGCCGCGACGCCCGCCCCTCCCCCGCCCTCGCCGCGGGCGGGGGCGATGAGGTCGAGCGGGTCGCCGGGCAGCTCGCGGCCGACCAGCGGGCGCAGCCCGGCGTAGGCGGTCGCGTCGCCGACCAGGACGCCGCCGAGCAGCGTCGTGGCGTCGTCGGAGACGACGAGCTTGGCGTAGCGGCGGCCGGGGGCGTCGTTGACGACGACCTCCAGGGCGCCCTCGGCGGTGGCGGCGGCGTCGCCGAAGCTGGCGACGTCCACGCCGAGGAGCTTGAGCTTGGTGGAGGTGTCGGCGCCGGTGAACTCGGCGTCGCCGCCGGCCAGGCGGTCGGCGACGACTTCTGCCATGGCGTTGCCGGGGGCGACGAGGCCGTAGACCGTGCCGTCGGTGCTGGCGCACTCGCCGACGGCGTGGATGCGGGGATCGCTGGTGCGGCAGGCGGTGTCGACGGCGACCCCGCCGCGCGGGCCCAGCTCCAGCCCGGCGGAGCGGGCGAGCTCGTCGCGGGGGCGCACGCCGACGGAGAACACGACGATCCCGGCGTCGATGTGGCGGTCGTCGCCGAGGCGGACGCGCAGCATGCCCGGTGTCCCGCCGGGTTCGATGGCGGTGAGGCCGGCCTCGGTGTGCACCGTCACGCCGGTCTCGTCGATGAGGCGGCCCAGGAGCGCGCCGCCGCCTTCGTCGACCTGCCGGGGCATGAGCCAGGGCGCCATCTCCACGACATGGGTGCGCACGCCGAGCAGGCGCAGGGCGTTGGCGGCCTCCAGTCCGAGGAGCCCGCCGCCGATCACGACCCCGGTTCCGGTGCCCTCGGCGGTGCGGGTGATGGCGTCGAGGTCGTCGATGGTGCGGTAGACGTGGCAGCCGGGCAGGTCGCGGCCTGGCACGGGGGGCACGAAGGGGGTCGACCCGGTGGCCAGGACCAGGGTGTCGTAGCCCAGGACGGCGCCGCTCGCGGTGGTGACGGTGCCGGCGTCGCGGTCGATGGCGGTCGCGGTCTCGCCCAGGCGCACGTCCACGTGGGGGTGCACGCCGAGGTCGGGCAGGCTCAGGTCGTCCGCCGTCGCGCCGTCGAAGTAGGAGGACAGGGCCACCCGGTCGTAGGCGGGGCGGGGCTCCTCACCGAGGACGGTGATGTGCCAGGCGCCCGCGCCGTCGCGAGCGCGCACCGCCTCGACGAGGCGGTGGCCCACCATGCCGTTACCGATGACGACGAGCTGTCTCATACCTCGTGCTCCTCCTCGCTGCCCTTCCGATACCGCGCGGAAGCGGAACGGGCACTGGGGCGGCGGCCTATGTGGGAACCAGGCAACCCGGAGGGTGTTTCCACTCCGTCAGCCGGACATGAAGGCGGTGTTTCGTTGTGCTGTCACCGCAGGTGAGAAGCGCGTGAAACGCTCCGGCCAGGGATAAGGCCCGCGGCTGGGCGCCCCCGGCGGTGTGTGCGAGGGGATGGCGCCGCTCACGGTGGGCGCGCCGGCACGCGTCCGGACGGATCGCGGCGAGTCCGGAAAAGGGAATGTCGGGAACGGGACCGCGTGGGAGACTTCGGGCATGGGCAAGACCTACGAATCGATCGACGCCGGGCTCGCCGGATTCCTGCTCTCCCAGCCGGTGTTCTTCGTCGGCACGGCGCCCTTGGCCGGTGAGGGCCACGTCAACGTGTCCCCCAAGGGCATGGCGGGGACGTTCGCCGTGGTCGACGGATCCACCGTGGCCTACCTCGACTACTCGGGCTCCGGCACCGAGACCATCGCCCATCTGCGGGAGAACGGCCGGATCGTGGTGATGTTCTGCGCCTTCGACGGCCCGCCCAAGATCGTCCGCCTCCACGGCCGGGGCCGCGTCGTCCGCCCCGCCGACGACGGGTTCGCGGGGTTGCGCGCGCTGTTCCCCAAGGAGCGGACGCTGGGCCAGCGGTCGATCATCGTGGTCGACGTCGTGCGCATCGCCGACTCCTGCGGGTTCTCGGTCCCGCTGATGGAGCAGCGGGGCGACCGCGACCTCCTCGACCGCCAGCACGGGCGCAGGGACGAGGCCCACTTCGAGAACTACTGGCGCACCCGCAACGCCGAGAGCATCGACGGCCTCCCGGGTGTGCCCGTGGCCGCGGCGACGCCCACGCCGGCCGCCGCCCGTGACCGGCGCACGCAGGGCTCACCCCACGGCTCGTAGCCGGCTCCCCTGTCGCCGGGCCCATCGCGCCGCGCATCGGCCCGGGGCGTGTCCCTGGCCGACCACGCCATAGTGCGGTCAGCGGCCCTCGCGCGCTTC
Source organism: Nocardiopsis mangrovi (assembly GCF_042653925.1). Taxonomy (NCBI): domain Bacteria; kingdom Bacillati; phylum Actinomycetota; class Actinomycetes; order Streptosporangiales; family Nocardiopsidaceae; genus Nocardiopsis; species Nocardiopsis mangrovi. Next base: position 41,173 of record NZ_JBHSFQ010000038.1, on the reverse strand, counting down.
GCGTTCCCGGGCCGCCCTTGCCGCGGCCCTGGCCCCCCGGCGGCGCAGCTCGGCGCGGTGCAGCCATTCGTAGACCGCGTCATAACCGGCCATGCCGACCGCCACCAGGCCCAGGATGCCCGCGATCACCCCGACCGGTACCAGGTCCAGCACCACGCAGAGCACGGAGACGACCAGGAGCCCCGCCCCGATGCCGAGACTCCACTTCCCCAAACCGCTCACGTCACCACACCAGCTTTCAGGGCGGCGCAGGCAGCCCGTTCGTCCCGACTACCCGGAGTCTAGACGGCGCCGGGCGCGGGCCGGCACCCGGCCGGGCGGCGACGGCCGTGCACCGCGGCGCCGGAACCCGCGCCGACGCGCACCCCTCCTCACTCCGGCGCGGCCCGGTACCGGTGCCCCGCGCCCGCCGCGCCGACCGCACGCCGGCGTTCCCCGTTCCAGGACGCCGGGTCACGGCACCTTGGCCGGGGTGGTCGACGCCCACTGCGACAGAAGAGCGTCCACGTCGCGGGTGCAGCCCCCGCAGCCCGTCGTGGCCCGGGTCGCCGACGCGATCGCCTCCCGGGTGCGGTCGCCGTCGAGCCAGGCCGACTCGATGGTGCTGCGGGCGACCGCGTTGCAGCGGCAGATCAAGGGGTCGGCCGTCTCCGGCGTCGCCGGGGTGTCGGCCGCGGGTCGCCCCAGGAGCAGGGCGAGCCGGTCGTCGGGGACCGGGGCGTCGCCGTCGTAGATCTGGGCGATGGACGACGCCGATTCGGGGAACCCGAGCAGGACGGCTCCGGCGATACGGCCCTGCCTCACCGACAGCTTGGCGTAGCGCCCGCCGTGGGGGTCGGCGATCGTGACGGTCTCGGCGGTGTCCTCCGCTTCGGCGTCGCCGAGGGCGGTCAGGTCGATCCCCTCGGCCTTGAGCCGGGTGACCGGCCGGGCTCCGCGGTAGCGGGCGCCCACGTCGGTGCCGGTGAGCAGGTCGGCGAGGACGGCGGCCTGCTCCCATCCGGGCTGGACCAGGCCCGCGCAGCCGCCGCTGTGCTGGGCGCAGTCGCCGATCGCGTGCACGCGCGGGTCGCCGCTGGTGAGCCGGTCGTCCACGAGGATCCCGCGGTCGACGGGGATGCCCGCCCGCTCCGCCAGCCCGGTCTCGGCGCGGACCCCGGCGGTGACGACGAGGGCGTCGCCGGCCAGGACCCGGCCGTCGTCCAGTTCCAGCCCCGTGCCGGGGATCCAGCGCGCGGCCACCCGCCAGGAGTGCACGTCGACCCCGATGGCGGCGTAGCGGCCGGCGAGGATCTCGGCGGCCGGGCGGTCGATCTGGCGGCGCATGATCCACGGCGAGGATTCGACGAGCGACACGCGGGCCCCGCGTTCGACCAGCGCGCGTGCCGCCTCCAGGCCGAGCACGCCGCCGCCGAGGACGACCACGGGGGCGCCGGGCCGGGTGAGGGCGAGGACGCGCCGGGTGTCGGCCATGTCGCGCAGGGCGCTGACGCCCTCGGCGGGGGCGCCGTCGAGCGCGATGACGCCGTCGAGCGGGGGCAGGGCGGCTCGGGCGCCGGTGGCCAGGACGAGGTCGTCGTAGTCCACCGTGGTGCCGTCGTCCAGGGTGACGCGGCGCGCGGCGGTGTCCAGGCCGGTGGCGGCGGTGCCGGTGCGCAGGGTGATGGCGGGGCCGTCGGGGAAGGGCAGCCGGATGTCGTCGAAGGTGTGGGTGCCCGCGACGAGCCCCGGCAGCAGGACCCGGTTGTAGGCGGGGTCGGCCTCGGCTCCCGCGACGGTGAGCCGGACGCGCTCCCCGGCGGGGTCGCGGCGGGCGACTTCGTCGGCGAACCGGGAGCCGACCATCCCGTTGCCGATCAGAACGACGTGGCGGGGCGCGGGGTTCACGCGGTACCTCCCTGGCGGTCGGGGCCGTCCGGCTCCAGGCGGACGGCGCTGACCTTGAACTCGGGCATGCGGCTGGTGGGGTCGAGCGCCGGGTTGGTGATGTTGTTGGCGGCCTGGTCGCCGCCGTAGTGGAACGGCAGGAAGACGGTGTCGCGGCGGGCGTCGGCGCGGTGGCGGACCCGGGCGCGGGTCGTGCCGCGGCGGGAGGTGACCAGGGCCGGGTCGCCGTGGGCGAGGCCGGCGCGCGCGGCGGTGTCGGGGTGGACTTCGACGTAGGCCTCGGGCTCGGCCGCGGCGAGTTCGGGGATGCGCCGGGTCTGGGCGCCGGACTGGTAGTGGCCCATGAGCCGGCCGGTGGTGGCGATGAGCGGGTAGGCGGTGTCGGTGGGCTCGGCCGGGGGCCGGTGGGCGACGGGGGCGAACCGGGCGCGGCCGTCGGGGTGGGCGAAGGAGTCGAGGAACAGCCGCGGGGTGGGCGCCCCGCCGGCCGGAACGGGCCAGTGCAGCTCCTCGCCGGATGCCAGCCGCTCTCCGGTGACGCCGGAGTAGTCGGCGGTGCCGCCGGCGGAGGCGGCGCGCAGCTCGGCCAGGACCTCGTCCGGGTCGGCGGGGAAGCGGCCGGCGGGCTGGCCCAGGCGCGCGGCGAGGTCGCCGATCAGCCGCAGGTCGGTGCGGACCCCCTCGGGCGGGGCGGCCGCGGCGCGGCGGCGCAGCACGCGCCCTTCGAGGTTGGTCATGGTGCCGTCCTCTTCGGCCCACTGGGTGACCGGAAAGACGACGTCGGCCATGCGCGCGGTTTCGGACATCACGAAGTCGGCCACGACCAGCAGGTCCAGGGCTGCGAGGCGGTTTCGGACACGGCCGGCGTCGGGCGCCGAAACGGCGGGGTTGGAGCCGAAGAGCAGCATCGCGCGCGGGCCGCCGTCGGTCCCCAGTGCGTCGAGGAGTTCGTAGGCGCTGCGCCCGGGGCCGGGCAGGTCCTCGGGGGCGATCCCCCACACTCCGGCCACATGGGCGCGGGCGCGCGGGTCGTCGATCTTGCGGTACCCGGGCAGCTGGTCGGCCTTCTGGCCGTGCTCGCGCCCGCCCTGGCCGTTGCCCTGGCCGGTGATGCAGCCGTAGCCGGACCCGTGCCGCCCGGGCAGGCCCAGGGCGAGGGCGAGGTTGATCCAGGCGCCGGCGGTGTCGGTGCCGGTGGCGTGCTGCTCGGCGCCGCGGCCGGTGAGGACGTAGGCGCGGGCGGCGGTGCCCAGCAGGTGGGCGGCACGGCGGATGTGGGCGGCGGGGACCCCGGTGACGTGTTCGGTCTGCTCGGGCCACCAGGCGGCGGCCTGCCGCCAGGCGTCGTCGAACCCGGTGGTGCGGGCGTCGATGTAGGCGTGGTCGAGCAGCCCCTGGGTGCGGGCGGCGTGCAGGAGGCCCAGCGCCAGGGGCAGGTCGGTGCCGGGGCGGGGCGCCAGGTGCAGGCCGCCGTTGGCCAGGGCCTGCTCGGCGGTCGCCGAGCGGCGCGGGTCGACGACGATGAGGCGCGGGGCGGCGAGGTGCCCCATCATCGGCGGCATGGTCTCGGCGGGGTTGGCGCCGGCGAGCAGGACGACGTCGGCGCCGCCCAGGTCGGCCAGCGGGAAGGGCAGCCCGCGGTCAAGGCCGAAAGCGCGCATCCCGGCGGCGGCGGCCGAGGACATGCAGAACCGGCCGTTGTAGTCGATCTGGGAGGTGCCCAGGGCCACGCGGGCGAACTTCCCGAGCAGGTAGCTCTTCTCGTTGGTGAGCCCACCGCTGCCGAAGACGGCGACGGAGTCGGGGCCGTGGCCGGCGCGCAGCTCGCGCAGGCGGCCGGCCACGTGGTCCAGCGCGGTGTCCCAGTCGACCTCGGTGAACCCGGTGCCGCGCCCGGCGCGCATCAGCGGCGCGGTGATGCGGTCGGGCGAGGCGAGCAGGTCCGCGGAAGTCCAGCCCTTGCGGCACAGCCCTCCGCGGTTGGTGGGGAACGCGGCGGGCCGGGCCGCCAGTGCGCCGTCGGCACCCGGTTCCAGGTGCATGGCGCACTGGAGGGCGCAGTAGGGGCAGTGGGTCCGGGTCATGGCAGGGTGGCCGGGGCCGGCGCGGTGGCGGCGGCCGCGGGCCGGCGCATGTACACGGTGTAGGTGACCGCCATGCACACCAGGTAGAAGACGAGGAAGGCGGCGTAGGCGGGGGTGGCGCCGCCGAAGCTCTCGAAGGACTGGCGGAAGACGAGGTTGATCGCCACGCCGCCGAGCGCGCCCACCGCGCCGACCAGCCCCAGCACCGCTCCGGCGACGCGCTTGAAGTGGGCGGTGGCCTCGGCGGAGGGGGTGCCGGCGTCGGCCATGTCGGCGGCGCGGGCGGCGTAGATCGCGGGGATCATCTTGTAGGTCGACCCGTTGCCCACCCCGGTGAGCAGGAACAGCGTGATGAACCCGGCGGTGAACAGGGCCAGGGAGTCCTGGGTGGAGGCGAGGATGATGACTCCGGTGCCGGCCGCCATCGCCGCGAAGTTCCACAGGGTCACCTTGGCGCCGCCGAGCCGGTCGGCGAGCAGGCCGCCGAGGGGGCGCACCAGCGAGCCCAGCAGCGGGCCGATGAAGGTGACGGCGGCGGCTTCCAGCGGGGTGCGGTCGAACTGGTTCTGCAGGAGCAGCCCGAAGGCGAAGCCGAACCCGATGAACGATCCGAAGGTCCCGATGTAGAGGAACGACATGATCCAGAAGTCGCGGTCGCGCGCCGCGGCGAGCTGCGCCCCGATGTCGGCGCGGGCCCCGGAGAGGTTGTCCATGTGCCGCCAGGACACCCAGCACGCCGCCGCGAGCAGGGGGATGTAGAGGGCGGCGAGCACGTGGCCGTAGGACACGCCCAGCACCGCGATGACCCCCAGGCCGACCAGCTGCACCACGGGGACCCCGATGTTGCCGCCCCCGGCGTTGAGGCCCAGCGCCCAGCCCTTGCTGCGCTCGGGGAAGAACGCGTTGATGTTGGACATGGAGGAGGAGAAGTTCCCGCCGCCCAGGCCCGCCGTCGCGGCGAGGAGCACGAACACCGCGAAGGGCGTTTCGGGCCGCTGGATGAGCAGGATCGCCAGGCCGGTGGGGATGAGCAGGGCGGCCACCGAGACCAGTGTCCAGTTGCGCCCGCCGAACTTGGGGACGGCGAGGGTGTAGGGCACCCGCAGGACGGCGCCGACCAGGGTCACCACCGACACGAGCAGGAACTTCTGCGCGGGGGTGTAGTCGAACCCGGTCTCGGGGGTCATGAACAGGGTGAGCACCGACCATATGGTCCAGATGGAGAAGCCCAGGTGCTCGGCGAAGATCGAGGCCCACAGGTTGCGGTTGGCGATCCGGCGCCCCGAGCGCTCCCAGAAGGCGGTGTCCTCGGGGTCCCACTGGCTGATCCAGCGCCCGGTGGTGCGGTGCGGTGTCGCGGTTGGGGACGTCACGGCCCGGCCTTCCTCGTCGACGTGGGGTCCCCGACGACGTTAGGAAGCCGGGGTTTCCGTGGCGTGTCACGCCGTAACACCCAGGCAACGGACCCCTCACGCCGCCCTCCGACCTGCGGAGAGATCCCGGTGGCGCGGCGGCCGAAGGCGCGTGGCGCCGGTCACAGGTCCGCCGGGAGTCCCGTGAGGCGGGCGCTCTCCTCCCACAGCCGGTCGCAGCGGGCGCGGTCGGTGGTGTGGCCGGCGGTGGGGACCGCCCTGCGCTCGACGTAGAAGCGGCCGGTGACGCCGTCGACGGCGCGGGAGGACGCCAGCCACGCGGGGGTGTCGGCGCCGACGTCGGGGCCGGGCCTGCGGCCCAGGTTGCCGAGCACGGTCTGGAAGAGCCACAGCGCGCCGCGCGAATCGCGGCCCAGCTCGGTGTCCTTGATGATGCCCGGGTGGGCGCCGTTGACGGTGATGCCGGTGATGCCGGCGTCGGCGAGCCGGCGCGCGAGGCCGTAGACGAACATCGCGTTCATGTTCTTGGTCTGGCCGTAGGCGACGAACGGGCGGAAGCTCGGGACGGGGCCGAGGCGCTGCCGGGTGAAGCCGAGGTCGTCGAGGTCGACGGGGAGGCGGGCCAGCGCCCCCGGGTCGGCCCCCACCACGATGAAGCGCGCCGTGCGGCCTTCCAGGGGGCGGATGAGGGAGCGCATGAGCAGGTAGGGGCCGAGGTGGTTGGCGGCCAGCGTCCGCTGGACGCCTTCAGGGGTCGTCTCGGCGACCGGGGCCATGAGCGCGGCGTTGGAGATCACGATTTCGGGCGGCGTGCCGCCGGCCAGGCGGTCGGCGAGGGCGCGGACCTCGGCCATGAGGGAGAGGTCGGCGCGCTCGGTGGCCACCCGGGCGGCGGGGACCGCGGAGAGGATGCGCCGCCGCGCCGCGGCGAGGCGCTCGTCGCTGCGCCCGACGAGGACGACGGGCCGGCCTTCGGCGGCGAGCCGCCGGGCGATGGCCTCGCCGATGCCCGCGGTGGATCCGGTGACGACGGCGGGGCGGGGGGTGTCGGCCATGTGGGTGTGCCTCCTGCGAAGCGGTGGGGGGTGGTCGGGGGCGCGGCGGTCCGGGACCGTCCATCGGTGCCGGGGTGCGCTCCGCTCCGGCGGGGCGGCCCGCGGGCCCGGGGCGGTGCGCCGCAGCCCACCGAAGGGGCGGTTGACGTCGTCAACATACCCGCGGAAGTTGACGACGTCAACATCGATTCGCTCGGGAGCGCGCCGAAAACCGATCCACGCCCCCTCCGCGCCGGTCCGCACTCAGCGGCGAACCGTGGGTGACACTGAGTGTCATGTCGGATACGAGGCGAGACAGCGGCGGGAGCGAGGACGGGCAGCAGCTCGGTCCGCCCGGACCCTCCGCCGCGGTGCCCGCTCTGGACCCCGAGCAGCTCCAGGTCCTGCGCCACCTGGGCCGCGAGTGGGAGCGGGTGTCGCGCGACCCCGAGGTCTGGCGCCGCGCGCTGCCGGTCGACCCCGACCTGGGCAGCTTCCCCGAACGGCACGAGATCCGGCCGGCCCCGGTCGTCCGCCTGGTCCGCGTCACCGGCCTGGGCGGAACCGAGCACGAGGCCGAGGCCGCCGAGGCGGCCGACCTGCCGCCGACCCGGCTGGGCCGCGCCGCCCACCGCGTGCGGCGGGCGCTGCTGGGCGCCCCCCTGCGCAACACCGCGCTCGTGCGCGAACGCATGCGCAAGCTGATCGCGCTGCCCGTGCTGTCCGCCGACGTCCTCTCCTCGGTCGCCTACGCGCCCGAGGCCATGCTGACCGTCCTGATCGTGGCCGGGGCCGCCGGGCTGGCCTACACGGTGCCGATCTCCGCGGCGATCGTGTTCCTCATGCTCGCCGTCGCGGTGTCCTACCGCCAGACGATCCGCGCCTACCCCCACGGCGGCGGCTCCTACATCGTGGCCGGCGAGAACCTCGGGCGGCTGCCCGGGCTCGTGGCGGCGGCGGGCCTGATGACCGACTACATCCTCACCGTCGCCGTGTCGGTCGCCGCGGGCGTCGCCGCGATCACCTCGGCCGTCCCCGCTCTCGTCCCCGCCACCGTCCCCCTGGGCCTCGGGGTCATCGCGGTCCTGCTCGCCGGCAACCTCCGCGGGATCCGCCAGGCCGGGATCCTGTTCGCGGCGCCGACCTACGCGTTCATCGCCGCCATGTTCGCGCTGGTCATCACCGGCCTCGTCCAGGCCCTCAGCGGGTCGTCGCCTGCTGCGCCGCCCGCCCCGCACGCGCAGGCGGCGCAGGGGGTGGGGGTGCTGCTGGTGATGCGCGCCTTCGCCTCGGGCGCCACGGCGATGACGGGCATGGAGGCGATCTCCAACGCGGTCCCGGCCTTCAGGCGGGTCGAGTGGCGCAACGCCCGCACGACGCTGACGTGTATGGCCGTCCTGCTCATCACGCTGTTCGCGGGGCTGATCGCGCTGATCGAGCTGACGGGGACCGTCCCCGGCGGCACCCACCAGACGGTGCTCTCGCAGCTGGCCCGGCTCAGCTTCGGCACGGGGTGGATGTACGTGTTCGTCCAGGCGGCCACCGCGGCGATCCTGCTGCTGGCGGCCAACACCGCCTTCAACGACTTCCCCCGCGTGCTGTCGCTCATGGCGCGCGACAACCACGCGCCGCGGATCTTCCTGCGGTTGGGCGACCGCCTCGCGTTCAGCAACGGGATCATCCTGCTCTCGGTCGTGGCAGCCGTCATCTTCGCGGCGTTCGGCGGTGTGACGACGGCCCTGATCCCCCTGTACGCGGTCGGGGTGTTCCTCGCCTTCACCCTGTCGCAGTCGGGGATGGTGGTGCACTGGTGGCGGCTGCGCGGGCCGCACTGGCGCAAGAGCCTGGCCTTCAACGCGACCGGCGCCACGCTGTCGGCGCTCGTGCTGCTCACCGCCGCGATCGCCAAGTTCACCGAGGGCGCGTGGGTGGCGGTGTTCATCGTGGGGCTGCTGGTCCTGATGTCCCTGCGCGTGCGCCACCACTACACCACCGTCGACGCCGCCCTGCGGCTGCGGCCCCACGCGATCGAGCTGCCCCGGCACGCGATCTGCTCACCGGGCACCGGCGGCGTGGAGGGCCCGGGCGAGGCCGGCGACGGCAGGACCGAGGAGGAGAACGAGGAGACCCCCTCGGAGATCCACCACCTGTCGGTCGTGCCCATCGAGACCGTGGACCTCGCCAGCATGCGGGCCCTGGCGTATGCGGCCTCGCTCCAGCAGCCGGTGCTCGCCCTGCACCTGAGCCCCAGCGAGGAGGAGGCCGAGCGCTTCCGCGGGTACTGGACGCAGTGGGGCGATCACCTGCCGCTGGAAGTGGTCGTCTCCCCCTACCGCGCCATCGTCGCCCCGCTGGTCAACTACGTCGAGGCGCTCCACCTCCAGCGCCCCGACCTCACGGTCACCGTCATCCTGCCCGAGGTCGTCACGCGGCGCTGGTGGCACGGCCTGCTGCACGACCGCCTCGCCGCCCGCCTGCGGCGCGCCCTGCGCCACCTGCCCAAGATCGTCATCACCACGGTGCCGTTCCACGTGTAGGGGACCTCGGCCGACCGCGGGCACGCGTTTTCAAGGGAGCAGGGATACCCCGTCGTGCACCCGAACGAAGGGGCCGTCACCACGAAACGCATCGGTGATGCGCACGGCGCGCGCTTCCGGCGCAGCCGCGACCGCTTCCTCGTGTGTCATCCAGGCGACGGCGGTCGCCTCCTCGGTCGGATGCACGTCACCTGCGATCGGCCGGCAGCGAAACGCGAGGGAGACGACGCCGAGCCGCATGTTCTTGTACACACCGACAAGCCGCTCGGGAATGACCTTCATCCCGGTCTCTTCGAGCACTTCGCGGACGACGCCGGCCTCCGGGGACTCGTCCAGTTCAAGGACGCCGCCGGGAGGCACCCAGCGCCCGTCATCGGCGCGACGGATGACCAAGACCTTGCCGTCGTCGCGTACGACGACCCCGGTAACGCTCACACTGTGCCGGGGCGAGTCGCTTCTCATGCGTCACGCTCTTGAGTCCAGCTGTAGCTCAGGCGCCACTGGAGTGCTGCCAGAATGTTCATGCATGCCTCCACAGGGCGGCCTTCTTCGTCGTATGCGGTCCGCAGAACAGCGAAGACCGGCTGGCCTGTCACGATATCCAGGAACATCGCTTCCGGATTCGCGGCTCCACGGACCTCGATGTCTTCCGTGAAACGCACAGGCCCGAATCCACGGCTCGCCATCCGTGCGTACATGCCCGTGGGACCGGTGTCCGGCATGGCGATGTCTACGCTGCCCGCGATCTCCATGGGAATGTACGACGTCGCGATCTGGATCGGACGATGACCGGCGAACATTTGACGCTGGCGGATCAAGGTCTCCTCGCCCTCCTCCAACCGCAGGGCTTCCGCGATGTCAGGTGGCGGTTCCACGGATTCGCATCGGACCAATTGGTTACGCGGCGTCAGTCCAGACTTCGCGATCTCCTCCGCATATGTGCTGTCTCCCGGCTGTGAACGATGCTCCTTGTCGATCCGTCGAACACGCTTGACCTTCGGCACTTCCAGGACCACGGACCCGCGGCCATGCTCGGTGCGGATACACCCCTCCGCCTGGAGCATCGCCATGGCCCGGCTGATGGAACTCTGATTGAGACCGTAGGTACGCGCGAGCTCGGGCTGGCTGGGGAGGGTCGTTCCCACCGGGTACTCACCCGTCTTGATGGCTTCTCGCAGCATCTCCGCGACCTGCTTGTACCGTGCTCGCGGCTGCTCAAGATCGGCCATGGCGGCCCGACCGACGGAACCCCGGCACCTTGGAGATCAGCAACCGCACCACCGGCTACACCCTAGAGCTGGACCTGCGCGACGACCGTGGGGCCGATTGGACCCTGTCGGCCTGCGACGAGATCCCCGAAGGCACGCCCGTGCTCGACCTCGCCGCCAGAATCGCGCGCATGCTCAGCGCATCCGGCCGGGTGACACGCTGAAGCAGTACGGCGCGGTGGCGGGTCCGGTCCCGAGAGCGAGCCGCCACCGCGTCACCGGTGATCCGCCGTCCGGCCGTCAGGTCACCACCGCTCGGCGACGCGCGAGAGCGCGGGCCAGGACCCCCTGGCGCGGGGAGAACAGGTAGGCCATGGCGAACGCCGCCGCCTGGGCCACCACGATCGCGCCGCCGGTGGCGACGTTCAGGTGGAAGCTGGCGTAGGTGCCCAGGACCGCCGCGGCCACCGACACCGCGACCGATATCAGCAGCATCCGCTCGAACCGGTCGGTCAGCAGGTAGGCCGTCGCCCCCGGGATGATCACCATGGCGACCACCAGGATGATCCCCACCGCCTGGAGGGCGATCACCACCGTCAGCGAGAGCAGCCCCAGCAGCAGCGCCTCCAGCCGCCGCGGGCTGATCCCGATCGTGTGGGCGTGCACGCTGTCGAAGGCGTACAGCGTGAGGTCGCGGTGCTTGACCATCACCACCGACAGCGTCACGGTCGCCATCACCAGCACCTGGACGATCGCGGAGTCCGACACCCCCAGAACGTCGCCGAACAGGATGTGCATGAGGTCGGTCTCGCTGGGCACGCGCGAGATCAGCACGACGCCGATCCCGAACATCGCGGTGAACACCACCCCGATCGCCGCGTCCTCCTTGACCCGGGAGGTGCGGTTGACCACCCCGATGAGCGCCACCGACCCCGCCCCGAACACCAGCGCCCCCAGGGCCAGGGGGAATCCGAAGATGTAGGAGAGCACCACGCCGGGCAGGACGGCGTGGGAGACCGCGTCGCCCATCAGCGACCAGCCGATCAGCGTCATCCAGCACGACAGCACCGCGCACACCACCCCGGCCACGACGCCGACCAGCAGCGCGCGCTGCATGAAGGCGAACTCGAACGGCACCGTGAACCACTCGACGACGGCCGTCACGCCCCCTCCCCTCCCCGCGCCTCCGCGGTGTGGCCCGCGTGCTCCGGCTCCGCCGCCGCGCGGCCGTCCGGTCCGGCCCCGCCGCGGCCCGGGGCGCGGCCGGCGCCGGGATCGGGGCCGGGGTCGGGCGCCATCCCGAACGCCTCCATCAGCCGTGCGGGGGTCAGCACCTCGTCCGGGGTGCCCTGGGCGACGACGCGGCGCTGGAGCAGCACGGCCTCGTCGCAGAACCGGGGCACGGTGGCCAGGTCGTGGGTGGACACCAGCAGGGTGCGGCCGTCGTCGCGCATACCGCGCAGCACGTCGACGATGGTGGCCTCGGAGCGCTTGTCGACCCCGGCGAAGGGCTCGTCGAGCAGGAACACGTCGGCGCCCTGGGCGATCCCCCGGGCCACGAACGCGCGCTTGCGCTGCCCGCCGGAGAGCGCCCCGATCTGGCGGTCGGCGAGTCCGCTGAGCCCGGTGCGCTCCAGTGCGCGCGCGACGGCCTCGCGGTCGGCGCGGCGCGGGCTGCGCCCGATCCCCATGTGGCCGTAGCGGCCCATCATGACGACGTCGGCCACGCGCACCGGGAAGGACCAGTCGACCTGCTCGGACTGGGGAACGTAGCCGATGGTGCCGGAGCGGCGCGCGGCCTCGGGCGTTCCGCCGTGGATGCGCACCCGGCCGCGTTCGGCGGCGACCAGGCCCAGGACGGTCTTGAACAGGGTGGACTTGCCGGATCCGTTGGTGCCGAGCAGGGCGCAGATGCGCCCGGGGGCGAGGGCCAGGGTGGCGCCGTCGAGGGCGACGACGTCGCCGTAGCGGACGGTCACCCCGCTGACCTCGATCGCGGGGGCGCTCATGCCGCGGCCCCCTCTCCGGAGAGGCCCGCGACGATGGTCTCGGCGTCGTGGCGGAGCAGGTCGAGGTAGGTGGGCACGGGTCCGTCGGGCTCCGACAGGGAGTCCACGTAGAGGTCCGCGCCGCGGGCGGCGCCGCTCTCGCGTGCGACCTGGTCCTGGGCGCCGCCGTTGACGGTGGTCTCGCAGAAGACGGCGGGGACCTCGTTGTCGCGGACGAACTCCACGGTCGCCGCGATCTGCTGGGGGGTGCCCTGGGCGTCGGCGTTGACCGGCCACAGGTACTGCTCGGTCAGGCCGGTGTCGCGGGCGAGGTAGGAGAAGGCGCCTTCGCAGGTGACCAGGGCGCGCTGCCCGTCGGGGAGGTCGCCCAGCTCCGCATCGAGGAACTCGCCGATGGCGGCGATCTCCTCCTGGTAGCTCTCGGCGTTGGCCTCGTAGGTGGCGGCGCCCTCGGGATCGAGGTCGGTGAGTGCGGCGGCGATGTTGTCGACGTAGACGGCCGCGGCGGCCGGAGACATCCAGGCGTGGGGGTTGGCGCGTCCCTCGTAGCCGCCCGAGGAGATGGGGATGGTCTCGATGCCCTCGGTGAGGGTGGCGGTGGGCGCGTCGATGCGCTCGGTGAACTGCGCGAACCAGCCCTCCAGTCCGAGCCCGTTCTCCAGGATGAGGTCGGCACCCTGGCCCCGGACCAGGTCGTCGGGGGCGGGCTCGTAGCCGTGGATCTCCGCGCCGGGGCGGGTGATCGACTCCACCTCGACGCGGTCGCCGGCGACGTTGCGGGCCATGTCGGCGAGGACGGTGAAGGTGGTGAGCACGGTGAGGCGCCCGTCGTCGGCGGTGGAGGAGGCCGTGCCCGAGCAGGCGGCGGTGGCGACCAGCGCGCCGGCCGCGGCGATGGGCGGAAGAGAGCGGAGTGGAGACGACCAATCTCTAATGTTCGGCACGCCTAACAATTACCATAGGCACACCTGATCCGGCCATGTCGGGATATGCGGCGCGCGCCACAGGGCGCGACCGCCTCCCCGCGCAGCGGCGGCCGGGGACCCGCCTCGGGCGCGACGGCGGCGGGGATCTCACGCGCCCCGCCCTGGTGCCGCCCGCGCAGAGGACCGGCCGGCGGCGGGCGCGGCGACGCGCGCCACCATCCGGCCGACGCGCGCCGGCGGTCCGGCCGACTGCGCGGCCACCAGTGCGGAGATCACCAGCCCGTCGTGGTTGGTCGCCGCGCACCACCTGGCCATGGCCGTCGCGCGGCACCAGGCACAGCCCGCACAGGTGCGACCTCCACGCGGCGGCGAGGTCGCCGGGGAGGGGGTGGCGGCAGGGCCGCGGGATTCCGAACATGTGGCAGGGCCGCTCTCCGCGAGGCCACCGGCAGCGAACCCGGCATTCGATGTTCCAACGGCCGGTCCGGTTCCACTGGTCGCGTCCCGTATATTCCGACATCGGCGGTGGCCGGAGGGCCGGACACCGCACGCCGCCGTCATCGGCGGCGGCCGGGATCGGGAAGGGCGGGCGCCATGGACGCCGTGACCTACGCGGCGGTCGTCGATGTGTGCGCGCGGTTGGCGGGCCGGATGTCCGACGTCGCCCTGGGGGCCGCGCGCGACTTCTACTCCGTCGGCGAGTGGGATCTGGCCGAGGGGACGCTCCTGGTCAACCTGGAGTACGAGGGCGTCACCCTCACCCGCGAGGAGCGGGAGCTGATCCGCTCCACCCTGGAGGACCCGGACGCCCCGGAGCTGGCGGCGGTCGCGGTCATCGAGGCGGTCCCGCCGCCGCGGTACCGCTTCGCACCGGCGGCCCCCGCGGGCGCGCCCGATCCCGCCCCGGCGGACCGGATCCTGTCGGCGGACGCCCCGCTGCACGGCGGCCGGCTCCTGCGCCGCACCTGGCGGGAGCCCTGCTCAGGCGCGCGGGACGCCGCGGGGTGGGTCTACGTGTTGGAGGTGGCCGCCGGCGCCGACGCTCTCAGCGCCGCCTGCGGCCTGGGCTCGCGGCTGTCGACCCTCCCTTGTGAGAGCCGGTGCGTGCTGGAGGCGGTCGCCGAGCGCCGGCCGCTACCGCCGTATCAGGCCGCCGCCGTTGCGGCGGCACGCGTGGTGTGGGCCGCCTGAGGCACGGCCGCCCGTGGCGGGGCACGCCGTCACCCGGTCCAGGGCAGGACCGCACCGGGCGCCGCCGCGGCGCGCAGCCGGGCGCGGACGGCGTCGCGTGCGCGGTCGTAGGCCGCGTCGTCGGCGTGCAGCAGGGACGCGGTCCCGGCGGCGTCGAAGAAGGCGTTGACCTCGAACGCGAGCTGGGCGGGGTCGGTCCCGGCCGCGAGTTCACCCGACCGCCGGGCGTCCTCGGCGGATCGCTCGATCAGCTCCAGCCACTCCCGGCTCGCCGATGCCAGCGCGTCGTGCACCCTGCCGGTCCGGGCCCCGAACTCGTGGCCGACCCTGGCGAAGAAGCAACCGCCGGGAAAGACCCTGCTGCGGGAGTAGCCGAACCAGGATTCGCTGAGGGCCCAGATCCGCGCCAGTCCGGGAGGTGCCTCCAGGGCCGGGGCCACGACGACGTCGGCGTAGATGCGGCGGGCGGCCCTGATGGCGGCGAGCTGGAGCTCCTCCTTCGCCCCGAAGTGGGCGAACAGGCCGCTCTTGCTGATCTCCAGCTCCTTGGCGAGCCTGCCGATGGAGAGCCCGTCGAGGCCCTCGACCGAGGCGAGGTCGACCGCGCGCCGCAGCACGGCGCGCCGGGTGTGGTCGCCGCGCAGCACCCGGCCGTCCGCCCGTTCTCCGGTGCGCGTCTCCATCGCCGCCGCCTCCACACGCTCGACCCCCGGTCGGCCAGATCCTAGTTCAGTGCGGCCTTGACGGACACGACCGCGAAACTAATAATACGATCGTTCGTATTGTTTGATCCGCACCGTTCCTCCGCCCGCGCCCCCGCCGCGGACCACCCGCTCCGGGCCGCGTGTCACGGCCACACACAAGGAAGCGCAGAATGCACCCCACCTCGGCCGCCGCCCGCTCGATCATCAACACCCTCGCCGCCGCCTCGCCGCGCGCCGCCGGCCGGGTCGCCTTCGAACTGTGGCGGCGCCCGCTGGTCCGCGGCCGGGTGCGCGCCGCCGAGCACGCCGTCCACACCGCGGCCCGCAGGCGCGTCCTCGACATCGACGGGCGCGACGTCATCACCTACGAATGGGGCGACGGGCGGCGTCCCGTCCTGCTGGTCCACGGGTGGCGGTCGCGCGCCTCGCGGTTCTCCGGATTCGTCTCCCGGCTGCTCGAACTCGGCTACAGCCCGGTCTCCTACGACGCGCTCGGCCACGGCGGCACCGCCGGGCCGGCGGGCACGATCCTCGACCACCAGGCGATCATCCGCCGCCTCGCCGAGCGGCACGGGAGGTTCGACGGGGTGGTCGCCCATTCCCTCGGCGTGCCGTTCGCGCTGTACGCGCTGCGCCACGGAGTGGCGGCCGGACGCGTTGTCGCGATCAGCGGGGTGTGCGAATTCGACTACCTGGTCGACGCGTTCTGCTCGGAGCTGGGGCTGCGGCCCGGGGTCGACCGCGCGCTGCGGCTGGCCATCGAACGCCGCCTCTTCGCGGGCGACCCCGGCATCTGGTCCCGGTTCTCCGCCGCCGACCCGGCCGGCTGGGGGGACGGTCCGCTGCTGGTCGTCCACAACGACACCGACACCGTGGTGGACCCGGCGCAGGCCGGGCTGCTCACGGCCGCCTACGGCCCCCGAGCCCGCCGGATCGCGACCACCGGCCTGGGCCACGGCCGCATCCTGTCCGATCCCCGGGTGATCGAGGACGCGGTCGCCTTCCTCGCGGAGCCGTCGACGGCCGCGCCCCGGCGGTGACCGCCCGCGGGCCGTCCGGGTCCCGCCCGCCGGATGGCGGCGGGCCCCGGAGGGCGGGGGCCGGCCCGGCGGGCGTGCCCCGGAAGGGCCACCGCCGGGCCGGCTCAGACCGCGACCGGCTCCGCGCGGCGGATGTCGCGGCGGAGGAACTCGGCCGTCAGCGACCCCGCGTCGCCCAGCAGCTCCTCGGGGGTGCCCGCGAACACCACCTCGCCGCCGTTCCTGCCGCCGTCGGGACCCAGGTCGATCACCCAGTCGGCGCGCTTGATGACGTCCAGGTCGTGCTCGATCACCACCACGGTGTTCCCGGTGTCCACCAGCCGGTCCAGCAGCGCCACCAGCGTCGCGATGTCGGCCATGTGCAGCCCGGTGGTCGGCTCGTCCAGGACGTAGAGGCCGCCGGTGGCGTGCAGCTCGTTGGCGAGCTTGATGCGCTGGCGCTCCCCGCCCGACAGGGAGCTGAGCGGCTGGCCCAGCGACAGGTAGCCCAGGCCGACGTCGCTCAGCGCGTCGAGCCGGCGGCGGATCCGCGGATGCGGGAAGAGGTCGCGCACCTGCCCGGCGGTGGAGTCGAGGACGTCGGCCACCGACCGGCCGCCCACGGTGTAACGCAGCACCTCCTCCTTGAACCGGCGCCCGCCGCACTCGCCGCAGGCCATGGTCACGGGATCCATGTAGGCCAGGTCGACGTAGATGATGCCGCGCCCCTGGCACTGCGTGCACGCCCCGCGGGAGTTGAAGCTGAACAGCCCGGCGTCCACGCCGTTCTCGCGCGCGAAGATCCGCCGGATCTCGTCCATCACGCCGATGTAGGTGGCCGGGCACGAGCGGGCCGAGGCGCCGATCGCGGACTGGTCCACCACGACCGCGTCGGGGTGCTCGCCGACCAGGACGTCGGAGACGAGCGTGCTCTTGCCCGACCCCGCCACCCCGGTGACGGCCGTGAGCACGCCCCTGGGGAAGTGCGCCGTGACGTCCTTGAGGTTGTGCCGGCGTGCGCCGGTGAGCGTGTACCACCCGGTGGGGGTGCGCACCGGGGCCTTCACCCCCGAGACCGAGCGCAGCGCGGCGCCGGTGCGGGTGTGGGCCGCGGCCAGCCCGGCGAACGTCCCCTCGTAGACGATCCTGCCGCCGTCGGCGCCGGATCCGGGCCCGACGTCGACCACGTGGTCGGCGACGGCGATGACGTCGCGGTCGTGCTCCACGACCAGGACGGTGTTGCCCTTGTCGCGCAGCTCCGCCAGCAGGCCGTTGAGCCGGTGCACGTCGCGCGGGTGCAGCCCCACGCTGGGCTCGTCGAACACGTAGGTCATGCCGGTCAGCGCCGACCCCAGGTGCCGGACCATCTTCAGCCGCTGGGACTCCCCGCCCGACAGCGTGGCGGTCTCGCGGTTCAGGCTGAGGTAGCCCAGGCCGATCTTCTCCACCCGGCGCAGCGCCGTGGCCGCGGCGGAGACGATGGGGGCCGCCACGGGGTCGTCGATGCGGTCCAGTTCGGCGAGCAGGTCGGTGACCTCCATGGCGGAGTAGTCGGCGATGGACCGCCCGCCGATGCGGGTGGCCAGTGCAGCCGGGTTGAGCCGGTGCCCGCCGCAAGCGGGGCAGGCGTCCTGCGTGACGACGCTCTGCACGGCGGTCCGGGTCTTGTCCCCCAGCGTGCTGAGGTCGCGGTTGAGGTAGAGCCGCGTGAAGCGCGGGACGAGCCCCTCGAAGTCGATCCTGCTGTGGTGCCGCTCGGTGACGATCTGCACGGTGAACCCCTGGCCGTGCAGCAGGGTGTGCCACTCCTCCTCGGTGTAGTCGGCGAGCGGCTTGTCGGCGTCGAACCGGTCGCACGCGGCGTAGGTCCGCCACTGCCAGCCGCCCACGGCGAAGGGGTGGAACCGGATCGCGCCGCCGTTGAGCGACCGGCGGGTGTCCAGCAGGGCGTCCAGGTCGATCCGGTCGGTGCGGCCCAGCCCGTCGCAGGCCGGGCACATGCCCGCGGGGTCGTTGAACGAATACGCGGTGGCCCCGCCGGCGCTGGGGGTGCCGTGCCGGGAGAACAGCAGCCGGATCAGCGCGTAGATGTCGGTCATGGTGCCCACCGTGGAGCGCGAGTTGCCGCCGATGGGCTTCTGGTCGACCACGATGGCGGCGGAGAGGTTCTCGATCGCGTCGGCGTCGGGTTTCTCGTGCTTGGGCATGCGGTTGCGGATGAACCAGGTGAACGTCTCGTTGAGCTGGCGCTGCGACTCCACGGCGACGGTGTCGAACACCAGGGAGGACTTGCCCGAGCCGGATACCCCGGTGAAGACGACGATCTTCTCCTTGGGGATGCGCAGGGAGACGCCGCGCAGGTTGTTCTCCCGCGCACCCGTGATGACGATGCTGTCGCGGTGGGCGGCGGCCGGCTGGTCTGGCATGGTGGTGCGGACTCCCGTGGTCGGGGCGCCCGGAGGACGGGCGCTCGGCGGACAGGCCGGGGCGCCCCGTTGACGCCCCGCGGGAGGCGACGCTAGCCGTGGCACCTGTCGGTTCCTGTCAGGTTCGGCCCGCCCGTCCGGGCGGACACGGCACTGGGGAGGAGGGGCGGAGCATGGGCGATCAGCTGGCGCGGGCGGTGCTCGCCGATGTCGGGGCGGTCAACATGTTCTTCGCGGTCGAGCCCGAGTGCGACGGCCCGGGCTGGGTTCCGGTCGGCGAACTGGGACGGCGCGCCGACCTGCTGGCCGGCGAGGTCGCCGCGGTCCGCACGGCGCTCGCGGGGGCGTCGGGGTGCCCCATCGAGCGGGTGGAGGAGCGGGTGGCCGCCTCGCTGTTCTACCAGGGACTCGCCTCGCGGCTGCTGTCACCGGTGGTCGCCGCGGCCGTGGCGCACTGGCGGATCCCCGACCCGGCGGGCCTGCACTGGCGCCCGGACCGGCGGGGACCCCTCGTCTTCGCATTAGGCGAGGGCACCGCCCTCCTGCCCGTCGCCGCGGCCCGCGACGCGGACGGCTCCGGCCCCGGAAGCGGTGCGCCGCCCGGGGACGCGGCCGCCCTGGTGGCGGAGCGGGTGGTCGATGGCCTGCTCGCACCCGTCGGCACCGCGCTGCGCGCCCTCCTACCAGTGGCCGAACGGCTGCTGTGGGGCAACGCCGCCTCGGCCCTGGCGGGCGCGGTGCGCTCCCTCGCCGAGGCGCGCCCCGCCCTTGCCGCCGACGCCCGCGCCCTCACCGCCGAACTGCTCGCCCGCCCGCCCCTGGCCGGGCTGGGCTCGGTCGGCCCGGCTCCCGGCCACCGCTTCACCCGCACGACCTGCTGCCTCTACTACCGGCTCCCGAGCGGGGGCGTGTGCGGCGACTGCGCACTCGCCCCGGCTGCGCCCCGCCGCCGCTCGGCGGGCCGATAGGCCGCGCGCGGTCCGCCGGCGCCCGCGTGCGGTGGCCGTGGCGACGCCGTCCGGAGGTGCACCGCGCCGGCCGGAGTCAGTTCCTGTTCAGCGTGCGCGTCACACCCGCGACGACTGCTGTGGTCAGGAGCCAGCCGGCCGCCATGAGCAGGTAGGAGAGCCACTGCGCCCACCCCGCCCAATGCCATGCGGAGCGCTGCCCGAAGTTGCCGATGGGGAACAGCAGGTCGACGGTGTAGATGAAGGCGTTGAACGGGCTGCCTTCACCTGGTTTCGCCGGAATCGGTGCGTGCGTGCTGAAGACGAGGACGCCGAGCAGGGTGAGCGCGGCGAGCCATAGGCCGGCCAGCCACGGGCGATAGCCGTAGCCGACGGTGACGTCCAGCAGATATCCCCATATGCGGCCGGTCGGGTGCAGCGTGCGGCGGCGGTGGCGCTGTTTGGCCAGGAGGACGCGGCGGGCATCGTCGTCGTGGCCGATGTTGCGGTACCACGTCGCGAGTTGCTCGTATGGCTGGGGGCTGTAGCCGGGGGAGCGCCGTATCCAGTCCAGGCGGCGGGACACCGTCTCCTGGCGTCCGACCGCCCCCTCCGCCTCGGCCGGCCTGATGGAGTCGTAGGCGAAGCCGTCGAGTTCCACGACCTCCGGCCAACTCCGGTCGCCGTCATGGAGGAACGAGACCTGGGCGCCTCGCAGGTCCACGGACCCGGAGGGCGGCGTGGCGACGGTGAAGTCGAAGTCGACGGCCTGCATCAAGCGGCACACCACGGCCGGGCCACCGCCGTCCCCCGGCCCCTTCAGAGTCGCTCCCGTGAAGGTCAGGCTGTCCGATACCCGAGCGCCTCGCAGCCGGACGGTTCCGATGGCGGTGGCCTCGGACAGGTCCAGTACCGTCGCGGTGACGTTGTCCGCGGCAAAGGCCGCGCCGTCCGGGTTCTCCAGCCGGGCTCCGTGCATGAACAGTCCGCCCGGCAGCTGAGCGCCCATCAACCGCACGCCCCCTCGCGCACGGAAACCGTCCCGGCAGAAGACGCCCCCTCCCATCACCAGGCCGCCCGCGAACACCGCCCATTCATCGGGCGCGGAGATCCGCGCACCGTTGAGGAGCAGCTCACCGGTCACACTGGCGTTGACGAGCGAAAGGCGGTCCCCGTCCATCGTCGTGCCGCTCACGTCGAGGTGCCCCTCGATTCGGGCGAGCCCGGCGTCGACTCCAGGGACCCGGCTACCCGTCATCCGTATCGTCCGCGTCGATGCCTCACGGAACAGTGCCGCCTCGTCCACATGGCAGTCCTTCAGCCACAGCAGGTGGTCGATCTCCGCACCGGACATGTCGAGGGAGCCGGTGATCCGCGCGCCGGCGAGGCGCAGGGCCGGAACACCGGCCGACCGGGTCTCGTTCGCACCGAGCAACAGCGCCGACACGACAGCGGCCCGTACCGTGCGCTCGGCGTCCCACTGTGCCCCGCCGGCGGGGTCGTCGTGTTCGGGCGTTCCCGAGCGCCGGTCCACCCAGCGCCCTTCGGGAAACGCGTCCCACAGTTCTCGTTCGGCGGGCGACAGGTCGTCGTATGTCAGCACCCGTACAGGCTAGGGACTCCACATCCGGTCCGGACCCGGCGGTGGCGGAGTCCGGCCGCGCAAACCGGCCCGGCCGGTCACCGGACCGCCCGCGCCTCCCGGGCCAGGGCCGCCATCCGGTCGCCGTAGCCCTCCTCCGGGCCGAACCACACCGCGACATGGTCGGCGCCGGCGCGGGCGAAGGCCCGCGCGGTCTCGGCTGCCGCGGCCGCCGAACCGCCGGGGAGCAGATCGGTGCGGGTCCCGGCGGCGATCGGGCGGCCCGCCATCTCGCGCAGCGCGGCGGCGCGCTCGGCGAATCCGGCCGGGTCGAGCGCGAACCCCTGCCACACGTCGGCGTGGCGCGCCGCGCGGCGCAGCGCGGGTCCGGAGGTTCCGCCGACCATGATCGGGACGGGCGCGGCCGGCACCGGCGCGAAGACGCCGGTGTCGAACCCGAACCTGTCCCCGGCGAAGGGGCCGCGCCCGATGGTGTGCAGGTGGCGGATCAGGCGCAGGGCCTCGTCGGTGCGCCCGCCGCGGTCGGCGAAGTCCGCGCCCAGGGCGGTGAACTCGCGGGCCTCCCACCCGGCGCCCACCCCCAAGGTGAGCCGGCCGGGCGCCAGCCGGTCGAGCGTGGCGGCCTGTTTGGCCAGCAGGAACGGGTCGCGCAGCGGCAGGATGAGCACCGAGGTGCCCACGCCGATCCGCTCCGTGGCGGCGGCGATCGCGGTCAGCAGCACCATCGGCTCCAGGGCGCCGCCGTAGCCGTTGCCGTACCCGGCCGGGGGCAGCGGGTGGTCGGGCAGCCAGACGGAGCGGTAGCCGAGGTCCTCGGCCCGGCGCGCGAGGTCGACCACGAGCCGCGGGTCCAGCGCCGCGCTCTCGGCGGGCAGGACCGCGTCCAGGACGGGTGCCGTTTCGCTCATCGCGTCCGCTCCCCGTGGGCGGCGAGGAAGTCCAGCACCAGCCCGGCCCACTCCTCGGGGGTGTCCTCCCAGATGAGGTGGCCGGAGGCGAGGTCGGCGCGGCGCGCCCCGGGGATCGCGGCCGCCAGCTCCGCGGAGTGGTCGGGCGTGACCAGCTCGTCGGCGGTGGTGGCGACCACCAGGGTGGGAACGGCGATGCGGGCCAGGTCGGCGCGGACGTCGACGCGCAGGGCGAGGTCGACCTGGTCGGCGGCGCCCGCGGGCCCGTCGGCCGGGGGCGTGGGCCCGTCCGCCGGGGGCGCGGAGGCGACCTCCGCGTGCCAGGCGCGCAGGAGGGCGCGGAAGGCGTCGCCGGGGCGGGCGAAGGCGGCGGCCAGGACGAGCGCGGTGACGCGTTCGGGATGGCGCACCGCGGCGCGGACCGCGACCGCGCCGCCCAGGGAGTAGCCGTGGAGGGCGAAGGTCTCCACGCCGGCGTCCAGCGCCGCGGCCACGACGGCGTCGGCGAGCCCGTCGAGGGTGAGCGGGGCGTCGGCCCGCGGTGTCCTCCCGGAACCGGGGTAGTCGGGGCCGACCACGGTATGGCGGCGGGCGAACGCGTCGATGACCGCCCCGTAGTTGGCATCGGTCCCGCCGGTCGCCCCGTGGGCGAGCACCAGTCCCGGCCCCTGCCCGGTCCGCGTGTAGGAGAGGGGCCGGCAGCGGGGCGCGCGGCTGACATGTGTCGTCGTCATGGGGCGACGCTAGGCCCTGAGACCGGTGTGAAGGTCAAGGCGCGGGTCGCCGGCGGGGCGGCACCGGCAGTGGGCCGGGCCCGGATCAGGGGTGGAGAGAGGTGCCGGGCGGTGCCACCGTGGGGGTTCCGCCGCGACCGGCGGCCCACGGGGCCCCGCACCGCCCGGCCTGGCGCTGTGCTCGACGGCATCGCCCCCGGCGCCGCCGCGGTCGTTCCCCCACCCCTCCCGGGGAGTTCTCGGACCGGTGGTGCGCGCGGAGCCGCTGCCGGGCGCCGTGCCCGGTGGCCGATATCCCGGCCGCCGGTGCACCCATGGTGGCCGAGGCGGGGGGTCGGGGCAAACAGTTTCGGGGATGGCCGAAAATCCCTGGTCGCAGCGGTGCAGCGGTATGCGCGGTCGCGCACCGGAGGGCCGCGGCCGTCGGCGGCCGACGCACGGGAGGCGGATCGGCGGGCCGGGGCGAGGCAGGGCGAACCGGGGACTCGCGGCCACGACCGGCGCACGGGCGGTCGCCTCGCGGGCCCGGGATACCGGTGGCGCCTCAGCGGGCCGGGGGACCGGTGGCGGGGCGTCGGGCCGCCGCCGCGGCGGGCGCGGCGCGTCCTTGTGGACAACTCGGGCGCATGCCGCGATCCCCCTGCTCACCGGGGGTGTGTCACCGCAAGGGGCGCACGGGGCGAGGGGGGATCGCGGTACCGTAGCCGGTATGGGGAGTACTTCGGAGCGGCCGTCCACATCGGTCGAGGACTACGTGAAGGTCATCTACGACCTCCAGGAACGCGGTTCCGGGCCGGTGACCATCTCGGCCATGGCCGAACGCCTGTCGGTGTCCAACTCCTCCGTCTCCGGGATGCTGCGCAAGCTGGGTGAACTCGGGCTCGTGGAGCACCGCCGCTACGGCGACGTCCGCCTGACCGACACCGGCGCCAAGGCCGCCCTGGCGGTCCTGCGCCGCCACCGGCTCCTGGAGACCTACCTCGTGGCGGCGCTGGGCTACTCCTGGGACGAAGTCCACGACGAAGCCGAGATCCTCGAACACGTGGTCTCCGACCTGTTCGTCGACCGCATCGCCGACCACCTCGGCGACCCCGTCGTCGACCCGCACGGCGACCCCATCCCCACCCGCGACGGCCAGGTCGTCGAGCGCGACACCCGGCTGCTGTCCGAGGCCGAGACCGGCACCAACGGCGTGATCGTGCGCGTCAACGACTCCGACCCCGACCTGCTGCGCTACCTCTCCGAGCAGCGCATCGGCATCGGGATGCGCATCAAGGTCGTGGAGCGCCAGCCCTTCGGCGGGTCGCTGGTGGTGCGCGTGGGTGCCTCCGGCGACCAGCGCGACCAGGCGCTGGGCCTGGTCGCCGCCGACGCCCTGTGGATCGCCCCGGCGCTCGACTGACCCCCGCTGCCCCGGGGGGCGGTGGTCCGCGCCCGCCGTTCAGGCGGGCGGCGCGACCGCTCCGTCGAGGAAGAGGGCGGTGGCCACGGCGCTGGCGCGCTCGGTCCCCCAATCGTGCAGGGCCATCTGCGAGATCGTCCGTTCCAAGAGGGCGCTGAGCATCTCGAACTGCACGTCGGGAGGGATATCGCCGCGCAGCGTGCCGTCGGCCGCGCCGCGGCGCAGCAGGGCGCGGACGGGCTGGGCGAGGCGCCGGTCGGCCTCGGCCGGGAGCGGTAGTGCCGCGCGCCCGCTGCGGGAGTGCTTGAGGTTGATCACCGCGGTGTAGTTCCCGCCCGCGGTGAGGAACGCGCGCGCCACCCGGGCGACGCCCTCCCGGACCGGGACGGATTCCAGGTCGGCGTCGGCGATGCGCGCGGACAGGTCGTCGAACGCCGCGTGGACCAGGCCCGCGAGCAGGGCCTCGCGGTTGGGGAAGTAGCGGTAGAGGGTCGCGCGGCCGACCCCGGCCGCCTCGGCGATCTCGGCCATGCTCACCGTCTCGCCGCGCTCGGCGAGGACCGTGGCCGCGGTGGCCAGGATCCCGGAGGCGATGCGGTCCTTCAGCGCCGGAGGTGGGTTCATGCCCCTCACTCTAATGGCGCGTCTCAAGTCTTGACATCACTGCCTAGTGTTGAGACATTCTTGTCTCAATTCAGACATGCCCCCATCCCGGTGGATTCCCCTACGACCCCCTGTGAAGGCGGTGCGTTATGGACAGGCGACAACTGGGCCGGACCGGCATCGAGGTCTCCCCGATCGGCCTCGGCTGCATGCAGCTCTCCGGCAGCGGACTGGTGGCGGGCTTCTACCCGCGCATCGACCAGCCGGCGGCCACCTCGATCATCGGCGCGGCGCTGGCCGGCGGGATCGACTGGTTCGACACCGCCGAGCTGTACGGCAACGGCGGCTCCGAGCGCGCGCTCACCACCGCGCTGGCCGAGCACGGGATCGAACCGGGCGGCGTCACCATCGCCACCAAGTGGCTGCCGCTCCTGCGGACGGCGGCCGGCATCCCCCGCACGGTCGGCGCGCGGCTGGACGCCCTCCAGGGCTTCCCCATCGACCTGCACCAGATCCACATGCCGTCAGGGAGCCTGTCGCCACTCTCCGCCCAGGTGCGGCGGATGGCCGACCTGAAGGGGGACGGCCGGATCCGGGCGGTGGGCGTCAGCAACTTCTCGGCCCGCCAGATGACTGCGGCCCACGACGTCCTGCGCTCCCGGGGCATGGTGCTGGCGTCCAACCAGGTGCAGGTGAACCTGCTGCACCGACGCATCGAGCGCGACGGCACGCTGGAGGCCGCCCGCCGGCTCGGCGTCACGCTGATCGCCTTCAGCCCGCTGCGCTCGGGCCTGCTCACCGGAAAGTTCCACGCCGACCCCGGCCTCCTCGCGGCCATACCGCAGCCGCGCCGGACGATGGGCGGATTCACGCCGAAGACGCTGGCCCGCACGGCCCCGCTGATCGACGAACTGCGCGCGATCGGCGACGCCCACGGGGCCACGCCCGCGCAGGTGGCGCTGAACTGGCTGATCACCTTCTACGGCGACACCGTCGTCGCGATCCCCGGGGCCTCCAAGCCGCGCCAGGCGACCGAGAGCGCCGGGGCGATGGGCTTCACCCTGACGGACAGGGAGCGCGACCGGCTCGACGAGCTCTCGCGCGCCTGCGCCCCCGGGTGACCCGGCGGCCGGTCCGGGGCCCGCCCGAGGACGGCGGGCGGGGTTCCGGGCCGGACCCATCCCCGCGAGGGCGCTGATCGCCCCCGCTGACCTGGCCCGGGTCCCTAGACTTGCCCCATGGCGAAAACCCTGTACCTGATCGTCTCCGGTGCCATGGCCCGCGAACCCGTGTCCGATCTGGTGCGGGGCCTCCAGGGCGCCGACTGGCGGGTGAGCGTCCTGTCCACCCCCATGGGCACCCGCTTCCACGACCCCGCCGAGCTGGCGGAGCTGACCGGTGAGCCCGTGCGCGTGGAGTTCCGGATGCCGGGCACCGGCGCGCCCCTGCCGCCGCCTGATGCGGTTCTGGCCTGCCCGCTGACCTTCACCAGCGTCAACAAGATCGCCAACGGGATCGCCGACGGCTTCGCGATCGGACTGGTGTGCGAGATGTTCGGCTTCGGGGTGCCCACGCTCCTGGTTCCGCACTGCAAGCCGGACCTGGCGAGCCACCCCGCGTTCGCGCGCAGCCTCGCGACCCTGCGCGCCGTCCCCCGCGTCACCGTCCTGCACGACCCCGCCGCCGCCCATCCCCCCTCCTGGGGCGAGGTCACGGCAGCCCTGGAGGAGGCGTCCGCCGCCGGCCGCGGGGACGCGCCCGCGGACGGCGGATACGGCTACGCCGGCTGAGGACGACGCCGTGCGCGGTGGCCGATACCCCGCCGCGGACACGGGCGTTGGCCGCAAGCGTTCCGCCTCTCCCCAGGTCAGAGGTGCTTGCCGGTCGATCCGTACGATAGTGTTCGTACATAAGTACGATTTCGGCCTGTCTTCCCCGGGTTTTCGGCTCACTTAGCCGTGCCCTGGCCGCGCTGCGAGCGGTGGGGGGACGACGATCATGGCAACGGCCGGCACGCCGCCACACGGCCCGGAGGGCCGCGCCTGATGCCCGATGCCTTCGCGCACCTGAGCGTGGTGTCCGCGGCGTCGATGCGGCACGGCACCGTGCCCCCCGCCGCACTGGTGGAGCGGGCCGCCGCACAGGACATGGACATGCTGGCCCTGACCGACCGCGACGGCGTCTACGGCGCGGTCGCCCATGTGCGCGCCTGCCGGAAGGCGGGCATCCGACCGATCCTCGGGGCCGACCTGGCCGTGGCCGCCCCCGAAGGCGGCCGGGTCACCGTCCTGGCCCGCGGCCGCACGGGCTGGGCCTCGCTGTGCCGGCTCATCAGCGCCGCCCACCACTCGGGGACGCGGGGCGTGCCCGCCGTGGCCCGCGACACGATCGCCGCACACGCCGAAGGGCTGGTGGTGCTCCTGGGGTCCGGCTCCGATGTGGGGCGGGCCGCGGCCGACCGGCACCTGGAACGCGCCCGCCGCCTGCTCGACCGCTGGCGGCACATCGCCGAGGTCGCCGTCGAAGTGGTCGACCACTACGGCCCCGGCGAGCACCGGCAGGCCACCGCCCTGCTGCGGCTGGCCGTCCAGACCCGGACCCTGGCGGTCCTGGGAAACGCCGTCCGCTACCCGGCCCCCGCCGACGCCGAGGTCGCCCGCGTCCTCGACGAGGCGCGGCGCTGGCTGCCCGGCGGGGGCGGGCCGCCGGCGCCGGCGGGCGCCCAGGCCCACCTGAAGAGCACAGCGGAGATGACCGAGGTCGCCGAGCGGATCTGCGGCGGCGACGCGACCGCGGCACGGCGGCTGCTGGCCCACACCCGCGCCCTCGCCGCCTCCTGTGTCCTGGACCCCGACGCCGACCTGGGCATGGACCGCCCCCACCTGCCCGTGTTCACCGACGCCCGCGACCGGCTGTGGCGGGCGTGCGAGGACGGGCTGGCCCGGCTGGGCCGCTCCCGCGACGGGGCGGCGCGGGAGCGGCTCGCCCACGAGCTGGGGATCATCGAGCGCAAGGGGTTCTCCGCCTACTTCCTCACCGTGGCCGACATCGCCGAGCGGATCCGCGCCCGGGGCATCCGCTGCTCCATCCGCGGTTCGGGGGCGGGAAGCCTGGTCAACCACCTCATCGGGATCTCGGCGATCGACCCGATGTCCCACGGGCTGCTGATGGAGCGCTTCCTGTCCGACCGCCGCGCCGGCCTGCCCGACATCGACCTGGACGTGGAGTCGGCCCGGCGGCTGGACGCCTACGAGGCGATCTTCGACGCCTATCCCGACGCCGCCTGCGTGTCGATGATGGAGACCTACCGGGCCCGCAGCGCCATCCGCGACGTGGGCGCCGTCATGGGCGTCCCCCCGCACGAGATCGACGTGCTGGCCAAGGCGTTCCCGCACATCCGCGCCCGCCAGATCCGCGCCGCCTGCGCCGACCTGCCCGAGCTGCGCTCGGGCGGCCTGGGCGGCGGCCACGCCCAGACGCTGTTCCGGCTGGCCGAGCGGCTCGACGGACTGCCCCGCCACATCGCCATGCACCCGTGCGGGATCGTCGTGTCCGACGCGTCGCTGCGCGACCGCACCCCCCTGGAGCCCAGCCGGGTGGGCTACGACATGGTGCAGTTCGACAAGGACGACGTCGAGCACATGGGGCTGATCAAGCTCGACGTCATCGGGGTGCGCATGCAGTCGGCCATGACCCACGCCCTGGCGGAGGTCGAGCGCACGGGCGGCGGCCGGGTCGACATCGACACCGCCACCGCCGTCCCCTCCTCCGGGCCCGCCGCGCCCTCCGGCTCCCCCGGTTCCACGGCCCTGGTCCACGGCGACCCCGCCACCTACGCCATGATCCGCTCCTCGCGGACGCTGGGCTGCTTCCAGATCGAGTCGCCCGGCCAGCGCGAACTGGTCAGCCGGCTGCGCCCGGCCGGCCTGGAGGACCTGATCGTCGACATCTCCCTGTTCCGGCCGGGGCCGGTCAACAGCGACATGGTCACCCCGTTCATCGCCGCCCGCGACGGCCTGCGCGAACCGGAGTACCCCTCCCCCGCTCTGCGCGACGTGCTCGCCGAGACCGGCGGCGTGGTGATCTTCCACGAGCAGGTGATCAAGGTGCTGCACGCCATGACCGGCTGCGGCTACGACCGGGCCGAGCGGATGCGGCGCCGGCTGAGCAGCGACGAGGGCAAGGAGGGGGTCCGCGAGGAGTTCGCCGCCATGGCCGGCGACTGCGGCCACCCCGCCGACGTGGTGGAGCGGGTCTGGGAGATCATCGCCGCCTTCGGCGCGTTCGGATTCTGCAAGGCCCACGCGGCGGCGTTCGCGCTGCCCACCTACCAGTCGGCGTGGCTGAAGCGGCACCACCCGGCGGCGTTCTACTCCGGGCTGCTCACCCACGACCCGGGCATGTACCCGCGCCGGGCGATCATCGACGACGCCCGCCGGTTCGGGGTCCCGGTGCTGGGGGTCGACGTCAACGCCTCCGACCGGGTGTGGCGGGCCGAGCCCCTGGAGAACGGCGGGTGGGGGGTCCGGGCGGCGCTGGCCGATGTGAAGGGCATCACCGAGACCGAGGTCGACGCGGTCCTGGCCGGGCGGCCCTTCGCCTCGCTGAGCGATTTCGCCGCCCGGGCCCGCCCCTCCCGCGACGTGCTCGACCGGCTGGTGATGGTGGGGGCCTTCGACCGGATGTACGGCATCGGCTCCGCCGGGCGGACCGCGCCCGGCTCCGGCCCGACCCGGCGCGACCTGCTGCTGCGCGCCGGCGCCCTGGACCGGGCCGGGCGCCGGGCGCTGGGGGGCGGGCAGCTGCCCATCTCCCTGGAGCAGGTGGGCGAGCCGCGCGGCGGCTCGCTGCCGGAGATGACGGTGGCCGAGGAGGTGCAGGCCGAACTGGAGGTGCTGGGCTACGACGCCTCCCGGCACCTGCTGGACTGCCACGCCGATGTGCTCGCCGAGTTGGCCGCCGCGCACGGCGCGGTGCGCGCCCGCGATCTGCACCGGGCGCCGGCGGGGTCGGAGGTGCTGGTGGTGGGGGTGAAGGTGGCCACGCAGACGCCGGCGGTGCGCTCGGGCCAGCGCATCATCTTCACCACGCTGGACGACGCCACCGGCCTGGTGGACCTGACCTTCTTCGAGTCGGTCCAGGACCGCTGCGCGGCCACGGTGTTCGGGTCCTGGCTGCTGGTGGCGCGCGGCCGGGTGCGCCGGGCGGGGTCGGGGCTGCCGACCGTCAACGCCACCCACGCCTACGACCTGGAGGAGCTGGCCCGGATCCGCCGGGAGGAGGGGTCCGAGGCGCTGGGCGAGCGGCTGCGCGAGGGGGGCCGGCGCGCCGCGGTGGCGGGGGTCGGCGGGCCGCGGATCCGCTACGCCAACGGCTACGCCCTGTCCCCCTACGCCGACATCGCCCCGGCGGGCGCGGCGGGGGCGCCGCGCAAGCTGTGGCACGCCAGCCAGGGGAGTTCGGGGCGGTGAGGCGGCCGGAAGCGGAGCGGCGGGAGTGACGTGAGTCACTTCTCGTTGATTGCGGGCGAACCGCTCTATTCGCCCCTCTACAGTCCATGCAGTCAACGTCTCGGCCTTGAAGGACCGAGTTTGTCAACCGATCCGCGAAAGGTCGTGATTGCAAGTGGAGCGCGGCCGGCTGCCGCGTGATCCCCTGCGTCCGGTACGGCTAAGCCGTACTGGGGCGGTCGACCGCGCCCCGCTGCCACGCAGCATCAGCCCGGTGGGCGATGTCGCGGGAGCCGTTGATGTCCGCATGCAGCACCACCCCGCAGGAGCGGCACGCGAACATGGCCTGCGACACCCGGTTGGTCCGGTGGATGTGCCGGCACTCGCAGCACCGGCGGGAGGTGTTGCGCGGGTCGACGACGACCACGGGCACACCCGACCGCCGCGCCTTGTACTGGATGAACGCGCCGAGCTGGGCGAAGGCCCACGCGTGCAGCCGGGACCGCCGGTTCTTCTCGGCCGTGACCCTCTGCCGGATACCGGACAGGTCTTCCAGTCCGATACCCCGGGAGGTGCGTTCAGCGGTGGCGACGAGCTTCTTGGAAACGATGTGGTTGCGCTGGGCCGCGTACCGCGACTCCCGGCGGCGGACCCGCTTCAGAGCACGCCTGGCGGACTTGGTCCGCTTCTTCTGAAGCCTGGTGCGCAGGGCGAGCATGCGCCGCCGGTGGCGGTTGACCCGCCGCACCGTCCGGGCGTCGAGGTTCCAGGTGAGTATCCGGTCGTCGTAGGGCTGGGCCGCGTCCTCACGGAAAGCGATCGGCGTGGCCTGCGCCTTGGTCCGGCGTTTGGCGCCCTCGGGGCCCAGATCGCCGGCTTTGATGTTGGCTTTCAGCGTGGCGTAGGCGTCCACCACCTTCTTGATCACGCGGACAGCGGGCTGCGCGGCGAGGTCGAAGGCGGCCTTGGTGTCGTGGTAGACGGCCTGCTGCAACGCGTTGCGCCGGAACAGGCCCCGGGTGTGCGCGGTCTCAGATACCCACGTTGCGGCGCGGTTGCAGGCGCGCAGGTCGCCGCCAATGCGTCCGAGTCATGAGCAGACGCAGGCATCAGCTTCACCTGCGCGACGATCTTCACGCAGAGCACCCTAGTACGACCGATCACCGGAAGTGACCTTGTCTTCACAATACGACGAAGCGGACTCCGCCGCTGCGCGGCTCCGCTCCGGGGAAGCCATTCCTCCCGGGGCTGAAGCCCCGGGCTCCCTGGCAAGAAAACAGGTGAGAAAACGCGTTGAATGCGGTCCGCACCCGCTGAACGTCATCCCGATCCCCGGCGACGGGCGGCGGCACGTGGGCCGCCTGGAGACCGTCCTGCACCGCCAGTGGGCCCCGGGCACGGTCCCCCCGCAGTCCATCCGCGACATCATCGACGGGTTCGCCAACCTCCCCTCCCACCTGGCCGAGCGCCTGGCCGACGAGGTCGACGGCATCTACGTCGGCGAGGGCTCCGTCGTCGACCTGGACCACATGGGGCACCTGCGCGGCGTGCGCACCGACCCCGACGACCCCCACTCCCGGCCCTTCGACCGGCTGGCCGGGATCTACCGCTACGGGGTGATGGCACTGGGCTCCCTGCCGCACGAGTCCATCTCGCTGGTCCTGCACGAGACCGGCCACGTCCTCGACATCGCCGACCAGATGATGTCGGAGACCCGCGAATGGCGTGACCTGCACAAGGCGTGCCTGCCGCTGCTGGAGAACCCCTACTGGCACAAGCGCCACGAGTGGTGGGCCGAGGCGTTCGCCCTCACCGCCTCCGACGGATTCGAGGTGCTCGACGACATGCTGGCCGGGGACACCGGACTCGCCTACGATGTCACCAGGTACTTCGAGGACAACTACGGGGTGATGGCATGACGCCGGAGATCGCGGTCCGGTACCCGGACGGCACCATCCACGTCGCGGTCGGCTACGCCGACCCCTCTGCGCCGACCTTCGCCTGTGGAACCGACGTCCTCAGCCCCGGCGACGACGACTACGACTTCTACGCCGCCCGCGCGGTCCCCGCGTCCGAGCACCACCGCACCCCTCCGCGCGACCCCGCCCGCGCCGCGGCCCTCAAGGCGGAGTTCCGCCGCCGCTACCGCCGCGACCACGGCCGCCGCTCGGCCTGATCCGCGCCCCCGGCGGGCTCACCGTCCTACCCGGCCGCCGCCAACCGGGCGTCGACCGCCTCGGGTGACAGGATGCGGTCCAGGACCAGGGCCGCCGCGCCCAGGAGGCCGGCGTCGCCTCCGGTGCGGCTGGGGACCACCTGGAGCCGTCGGGTGGCCAGGGCCGTGGAGCGGTGGAACACCACCTCGCGCACCCCGGCCACCAAGGGGTCGTAGGCCCGGGCGAGGTCGCCGCCCAGCACGATCACGGCCGGGTTGAGCACGTTGACCACCCCGGCCAGCACCTCGCCGATGCGCCGCCCGGCGCCGCGCACCAGGGTGACCGCCGCCGGATCGCCCCCCTGGGCGAGCGCGGCCAGCTCCCCGATCCCCGCGACGGTGCGGCCGCCGCGGGCCAGCGCCGCCAGCAGCGCGGGGCCGCCGGCGACGGCCTCCAGGCAGTCGGTGTTGCCGCAGCGGCAGGGCGTCCCCGCGCCGTCGCGGACCGGGATGTGCCCGATCTCGCCCGCGGCGCCCAGGTCGCCGCGCAGCAGGCCGCCCCCGGAGACGATGCCGGCGCCGATGCCGGTGGACGCCTTGACGAAGACGAGGTCGCCGACCCCGGTGTGGCATGCCCGGTGCTCCCCGAGGGCCATGGCGTTGACGTCGTTGTCCAGCAGCACCGGCACATCGAACCGCTCGGCCACCAGCGGCCGGACCTCCACGCCGCCCCAGCCCGCGAGCGCGGGCGGGGCCTCGGCGCGCCCGGCTGCGAACTCGACGGTGCCGGGCAGGCCGATACCGGCGCCGCGGACGTCGGCGCCGGTATAGCCGGCCTTGTCCAGGAGCTCCGCCCAGGTGTCGAGCAACCAGGGCAGCACGGCCGCGGGCCCCTCCGTCATGGGCGGGGCTCCGGCGGCCTGGGCCAGCACCCGGCCCGCGAGGTCGCAGACGGCCACCCGGCCGCGGGAGATGCCCAGGACGCAGGCGAGCACGGCGCCGGCCCCTGCGTTGAACTCCAGCCGGCCGGGCGGGCGCCCGCCACTGGAGGGACCGGTCCCGCCCTCGGTGACCAGCCCGTGGGCGATCAGCTCGGCGACGCGCAGGGCGACGGCGGGCCGGGACAGGCCCGTATGGCGCCCGATCTCGGTGCGGGTGGCGGCATCGCCGGTGCGGATGAGCCGCAGCACGTGGCCGCTGGAGACGGCTCCGGGGGAAGGCGCGGTGCGACGAGGCATGCCCCATTCAATCACGCTTTGGGGGGATTGACGGGCGAACTCAGGCGACTTATGTAAGAGATACTCCTTAAGTAGGGCTTGTTGTGTGACCGAAGTGGGCGCTATGTTGCCATACGTCCGCAACGTGCCCTGTGTCACGATCCGGACGCGGCAGGGCCCCGGACTTCGGGAGGGACCGGCCACGCCTCCCAGACACCCGATCCAGCGGGCCCCGACCGCCGCCCGGCCCCGACCCGGCACGAATAGGAACCCCCATGAAGACGAACCGACCACCCCCAAGTCCCCGGTCCGACATCTCCTGCACACCGCAGAATGACCGTCAGGCCCAACGACAAGTTGCAGAAACCGCACCTTCGCCACGACACCACCCCAGTTCACCAAGCCTGCTCCCCGCGCACGCGGGGATGGACCCCGCTTGTACTGGGTGACGAACGGTTCGGCCTCCTGCTCCCCGCGCACGCGGGGATGGACCCGCCCAGACCATGCGCACCGTGGCCGACTGGGACTGCTCCCCGTGTACGCGGGGATGAAATCGACGTGAGGGGACCTCTGGAAGCACCGCCGCCACCACCCGCTCCGTCTCTCCCCTCGCCACCGACCACCGTGCCCGGGCTTAGCCGGCAGCGACCGGCGCGCCCGTACTCCGACTCCTCGCGCACCATCCGCTGCCGGTCCACGGGGCTCCCTGCTCCCGGTCTGTGGGCGGCGCCCTCACCCCCCGCGGCCATCGCGGCCGCGTGAACGGCGGCGCGATCCTCCTCCGCCGTCCCGGTTCGCCCGACACACCCATGGAGCACCCCTGATGACCCTCCACCCACGCGTCGACGAGGTCACCCGGCGTATCGCCGAGCGCAGCGCCGCCACGCGCGCCGCCTACCTGGAGCGGATCCGCGCCGCGGCCGCCGAGGGCCCCGCCCGCGCCGGGCTGGGCTGCGCCAACCTGGCCCACGGATTCGCGGCCTGCTCGCCGGCCGACAAGCTGTCGCTGAGCGCCGACGTCAAGCC
The DNA here is from genome assembly GCF_042653925.1 of Nocardiopsis mangrovi. NCBI lineage: Bacteria > Bacillati > Actinomycetota > Actinomycetes > Streptosporangiales > Nocardiopsidaceae > Nocardiopsis > Nocardiopsis mangrovi. The sequence goes on along the minus strand of NZ_JBHSFQ010000038.1, from coordinate 6,730 downwards.
CAACATCGCCATCGTCTCCGCCTACAACGACATGCTCTCCGCGCACCGGCCGCTGGAGGACTACCCCGCCATCCTCAAGCGGGCCGTCGCCGACGCCGGGGGCGTGGCCCAGTTCGCGGGCGGCGTCCCCGCGATGTGCGACGGCATCACGCAGGGCCGCGCGGGCATGGAGCTGTCGCTGTTCAGCCGCGACGTCATCGCCATGTCCACCGCCCTCGCCCTGTCCCACGACATGTTCGACGGCGCACTGATGCTGGGGGTCTGCGACAAGATCGTGCCCGGCCTGCTCATCGGGGCCCTGTCGTTCGGCCACCTGCCGGTGGCCTTCGTCCCGGCCGGGCCCATGCCCTCGGGCCTGCCCAACACCGACAAGGCCCGCGTCCGCCAGCTCTTCGCCGAGGGCAAGGCCGGGCGCACCGAGCTGCTCCAAGCCGAGTCCGCCGCCTACCACGCCCCCGGCACCTGCACCTTCTACGGCACCGCCAACTCCAACCAGATGCTCATGGAGGTCATGGGCCTGCACCTGCCCGGCGCCAGCTTCGTGCCGCCGGGCACCCCGCTGCGCGACGCGCTCACCGCCGAGGCCGGGCGGCGCGTCACCGGCCTGACCGCCCTGGGCGACCACCACACCCCCATCGGCGAGGTCGTCGACGAGCGAGCGATCGCCAACGCCGTGGTGGCGCTGCTGGCCACGGGCGGCTCCACCAACCACACCCTGCACCTGGTGGCCGTCGCAGCGGCCGCGGGCATCGAGCTGACCTGGGACGACTTCGCCGACCTGTCGGCGGTCGTGCCGCTGCTGACCCGCATGTACCCCAACGGCGCGGCCGATGTGAACCGGTTCCACGACGCCGGGGGCACCGCCTACCTGATCGCCCAGCTCCTCGACAGCGGGCTCGTGCACGCCGACGTCGCCACCCTCGCCGGCCCCGGCCTGGAGCACTACCGCCGGCGCCCCGAACTGGGCGCCTCCGGCCTGGCCTGGGACGACGAGCCCAAGACCAGCGGCGACACCGCGGTCCTGCGCCCCGCCGACGACCCGTTCTCCCCCGACGGCGGACTGCGCATGGTGGCCGGCAACCTGGGCCGGGCCGTCGTCAAGGTCTCCGCCGTGGCCCCCGAACGCCACGTCGTCGAGGCGCCCGCCCGGGTCTTCGACGACCAGGCACAGCTCCAGGCCGCATTCGACGCCGGCGAGCTGGACGGCGACCTCGTCGCGGTGGTCCGCTTCCAGGGCCCGCGGGCCAACGGCATGCCCGAGCTGCACAAGCTCACCCCGCCCCTGGGCGTGTTGCAAGACCGCGGCCACCGGGTCGCGCTGGTCACCGACGGCCGCATGTCCGGCGCCTCCGGCAAGGTCCCCGCCGCCATCCACGTCTCCCCCGAAGCCGCCGCGGGCGGCCCACTGGCCCGGGTGCGCGACGGCGACCGCATCCGGCTCGACGCCACGGCGGGAACGCTGGAGGTGCTGGCCCCCGACCTGATGGAGCGCGCGCCCGCCGAACCCGCCGCCGGCGACGCGGTGGGCACCGGGCGCGAACTGTTCGCCGCGCTGCGCCGGGCGGTGGGCCCCGCCGAGCAGGGCGCAGGGGTGTTCGGGGCCGCTCTGTGACCGCCGCCGCCCAGATCCCCGCGCCGCCCGTGCCGGCGCCCGCGGCCGGCCGGCCCTGGCTGGTGGCCGACATCGGCGGGACCAACGCCCGGTTCGGGCTGGTCGACTCCCCCGCGGCGCGCCCGCGCGACGTGCACCGCCTGTCGTGCGCCGACCACCCCGACCTCGCCTCGGCCGCGCTGGCCTACCTGGAGCGCGCCGGCGGCGCCCGGCCGGGCGCGGCGTGCGTGGCCGTGGCCGGGCCGGTGGGCGGCGACCGCATCCGGCTCACCAACGCCCGCTGGGACTGCTCGGCCGAGGACACCCGGCGCCGGCTGGGGCTGGACCGCATCGAGGTGGTCAACGACTTCGCGGCGCTGGCGCTGGCCCTGCCCCGCCTGGGCGCGGGCGACGTGCGCCCGCTGGGCGGGCCCGCGCCGGCGGCCGGCCTGCCCATGGCGGTGCTGGGGCCCGGGACCGGCCTGGGCGTCGCCGGGCTGCTGCCCCTGCCCGGCGGCGGGTGGGCGCCGGTCTCCGGCGAGGGCGGCCACGTCGGCCTGAGCCCGCTCGCCGACCTCGAGATCGAGGTGCTGCGGGTCCTGCGCGCCGACCAGGGCGCCGTCACCGCCGAGTGCGTACTCTCGGGGCCGGGTCTGACCCGGCTGCACGGCGCCCTCGCGCGGGTGCACGGCGCGGCGGCCGTGCCGCTGTCGGCGGAGCGGATCTGCGCGGCGGCCGACGACCCGCTGTGCGTCCTGACGCTGGAGGTGTTCTGCGCGCTCCTGGGCGGCTTCGCCGGGGACTGCGCGCTCACCCTCGGCGCCACGGGCGGTGTGTTCGTGGGCGGGGGGATCGCGCCGCGGATCGCCGGGGTCCTCCAGAGCAGCGATTTCCGGATCCGGTTCGAATCGAAATACCGGATGACCGATTATGTGAAGGACATCGCCACCGTGCTGATCACCGCGCCGACCCCGGCGCTCCTCGGCGCGGCGGCCCGACTCGACCAGTGCTTGGAGACCGCCCGATGAAGCCCCGCACAAGCGACGACCTGTTCGCCCTGGCCCCGGTCGTCCCGGTCGTGGTCCTCCAGGACGCGGCGACCGCGGTCCCCCTGGCCCGCGCCCTGGTGGCCGGCGGACTGCCCGCCATCGAGGTCACCCTGCGCACCGGCGCCGGGCTGCCCGCCATCGAGCGCATCGCCGCCGAGGTCCCCGGGGCCGTGGTGGGCGCCGGCACCGTGACCACCCCCGAACAGGCCGCCGACGCCGCCAAGGCCGGTGCGGCGTTCCTGGTCAGTCCCGGCTGCACCCCGGGGCTGCGGCAGGCCATGGCCGGCACCGGGCTGCCGTTCCTGCCCGGGGTGGCGACCGCCTCGGAGGCGCTGTCCCTGCTGGAGGCCGGCGTGACCGCCATGAAGTTCTTCCCCGCCGAGGCCGCGGGCGGGCGCCCGCTGCTCAAGGCGCTGTCGGGCCCGCTGCCGCAGGCGCGGTTCTGCCCCACCGGCGGCATCACCCCCGCCAACGCGCCCGACTACCTGGCGCTGCCCAATGTCGGGTGCGTCGGCGGCACCTGGCTCACCCCTGGCGATGCCCTGGCCTCGGGTGACTGGGCGCGCGTCACCGCCCTGGCCGCCGAGGCGGCCGCGCTGCGGCCCTCGGCCTGACCCCTCCCCACCGCGCCGCGGGCGCCCCCGGACGGGGCGCCCGCGGCGTCGGCGTCCGCGGCGTGGGCGGGCGGTCCGGCCGAGGGGTTGACGGCGACGGCGGCACCGCATAGATTCTTAGTCAACCAATAGATTGATAAAGAGAAAGGTTGACGACACTGCCATCGGACGGACCACCGGCGCCGGAGACCGGCGAACCCGACTCCGACGCCGCACTCGACCGCGCCTTCATGGCCCTCGCCGACCCCGTACGCCGGCGGATCATCGCCCGCCTGAGCACCGGGCCGGCCACCGTCAACGAACTCGCCGCCCCGTTCGACATCACCAAGCAGGCGGTCTCCAAGCACATCCAGGTCCTCGAACACGCCGGCCTGGTCACCCGCACCCGCGAGGCCCAGCGCCGCCCGGTGCACCTCAACCCGGGCGCCCTGGAATCCCTGACCTCCTGGATCGACACCTACCGGCTCATCCACGAACGCAGATTCCGGCGCCTCGACGCCATCCTCGACACCAAGGGAGACACCGAGCAATGAGCACCAACCCCGTCACCATCACCGCCCCCGACGGCGTCCCGTTCATCGAGATCACCCGCGAGTTCGACGCCCCGGTCGCGGCCGTCTTCCGCGCCCACAGCGACCCCGACCTGGTCAAGCAGTGGCTCGGCCCGCACGGCTACGACATGGACATCGAGTCCTACGACGTGCGCACCGGCGGGCGCTACCGCTACGCCCACACCGACGGCTCCGGCGGCACCTACTCCTTCAACGGCGTCTTCCACACCGTGCGCCCGGACGAGCTGATCATCCAGACCTTCGAGTACGAGGGCACCCCCGGCGTCGTCAGCATCGAGACGCTGAACCTGGAGGACATCGGCGGCGGCCGCACCCGCCTCACCGCCCACAGCACCTTCCCCTCGGTGGAGGCCCGCGACGGCATGGTGAGCAGCGGCATGGAGCAGGGCGTCAGCGAGGGCTACGAACGGCTCGACGGCGTCCTCGCCGGCCGGTGAGCGCCGAACGACGATGAGCGTCCGCGGGCGGAACCGGTCCCGGCGCTGGGCGGGGGCCCGAACGGCGCGCCCCCGCCCACGTGCACGGATCACCGCCGCTGACCCGGTGGGCGACCACGAGGAGACACCGGCGCGCAGGGGTACGGACGCCGCAGCCCCGACCTCCGGCCGGGACCCGGTTCCCGACCGCGCCGTCGCCGCCCGGACGGCGCGGTCGGCGCGAGCTCCCCCGGTCGTACATCCGATGCGTCCGGGGCCCGGCGGTGTCCGAAAGGGGCTAGTCTTTGGTCACTTGACGCGTTTCCGCCCTCGTTCGGGCCTCGGGGAGCGGCATCCCGCACCGGGTCGGCCCGCTCCCCCGCGGTCCCGGCTCCGGCACGCCTTGGCCCCGCGGACGTCCGAACGGCCCCGGGGCGGAGCGCCCGCCCATCCCGCGGCCGACCGCCCGATGTCCGAGGAGACCACCATGCCCCCCACCAGCCCGGCGGCCGCGACACCCCAGGCCGACGACGAGCGCTGGGTCGGCACCTGGGCGGCCGCGCCGGCCACCGCGCCGACCTCGGCGATCCCGGTCCTGCGCGACGAGACCGTCCGGCAGGTCGTGCACACCAGCATCGGCGGCGACCGGTTGCGCCTGCGCCTCACCAACGAGTCCGGCCGGACGGCGCTGCGCGTGGGCGAGGTGCGCGTGGCCCTGCGCGCGGGCTCCTCGGGAACCGACACCGACCCGGCCACCGACCGCCAGGTCACCTTCGGCGGCAGCGCGTCGGCGACCCTCCCCGCAGGCACGCCCCTGCTCAGCGACCCGGTGCCGCTGGAACTGCCCGCGCGCTCCGACTTGGTCGTGAGCATGTACCTGCCGGAGGAGACCCCGGTGACCACCCTGCACCCCTTCTCCACCCAGGAGAACGCGGTGGCGGCGGGCAACGTCACCGGCGACAAGGCCGTCGAGGCGGTTCTGGCGCCCGCCCAGTGGTACTTGCTGTCGGGGGTCAGCGTGCGGACCCGCGGCGGTGACGCCGGCGCGCTCGTGGCCCTGGGCGACTCCATCACCGACGGCTTCCAGACCGAGGTGAACGCCAACCACCGGTGGCCGGACCTGCTCGCCCCGCGGCTGCCGCACACCGGCGTGCTGAACGCGGGGATCTCGGGCAACCGCCTCCTGCACGACCCCAATCCGCCCGCGGGCGGCATGGCCGAGTACTTCGCGCCCTTCTTCGGGCAGAGCGCCCTGCGCCGCTTCGACCGGGACGTGCTGGCGCACCCGGGGGTGCGCCACGTCATCGTCCTGCTCGGCACCAACGACCTGGGCCACCCCGGCACCATGGCCCCGGTCTCGGAGACCGTCACGGCCGAGGAGATCATCGGGGCCCACCGCCAGATCATCGCCCGTGCCCGCACCGCCGGGCTGCGGGTCTACGGGGGCACCATCCTGCCGTTCACTACCGACAGCCCGGAGATCGACGACAAGCGCCAGGTGGTCAACGCCTGGATCCGCACCGGCGGGGAGTACGACGCCGTCATCGACTTCGACGCGGTGATGGGCGACCCGGCCGACCCCCTGCGCCTGAACCCCGCCTACGACAGCGGCGACGGCCTGCACCCCAACGACGCCGGCATGGCCGCCATGGCCGACGCCGTACCGGCCGGCCTCTTCCGCCCGCAGCGGCAGGGGGCATTCGCCACGATCTCCGGCGAAACAACTACAAGTAGTCTTTCGAATTCATAGGGTGTCCAAGTAATGGGGTCGAGGGCCCCGTGAAAGGAAGGCACCGATGGCGACACCGGTCTCCACCGACATCAAGGCCGCGAAGAACAGCTCCTGGGTCCGCTGGCTGCCGAACGCCCTGCCCGCCGCCGGCTACATCACGCTGACGAACTCCGGCGACAAGGACATCAAGGTCACCAAGATCACGAGCCCCGACTACAAGCGCATCGAGATCTACCAGACCGTCACCGACTCCGAGGGCTCGAAGACGGTCAAGCTCGACGGTCTCACCATCCCCGCCGGCGGCGAGTTCGCACTGGTGCCCGGCAGGTACCACCTCATGCTGGAGAAGCCGACCCGCCTGATCACCCCCGGCGACAACGCCCGCGTCATCTACTTCCTCGACAACGGCACCGTCTTCAAGGTCAGGATGCCCGTCCGCACCTCCTCCGAGCTGTACTGACCCCGCCCGCGCCACCAGGAGGACCCGCGATGAGCGGCTACCACCTCATCCTCGGCGACGACAAGGCCGAGGCACCCGGCGCCGTCACCGACCTCGTCGTCAACGGCACCGCACTCGGCATCGACCCCCTCCTGGCCACCGACGCCGGCTCCCCCGAGCCCCGCACCGGCTTGGCGGATTCTTGGGGTCCTCGCAACACCTGATGGCTTACGTGGTCGTCAGTAGATCACGCAGGCGCTCGGCTGGGGTTTTCCAGTCGAGCGTTTTGCGTGGTCGGCCGTTGAGTTGCTGGGCGA
>NZ_JBHSFQ010000037.1:0-66021 GCF_042653925.1 Nocardiopsis mangrovi | reverse complement strand
CGGGCGCGGCGCCCGCGCCGCCCGCGACGTCCGCGCCACCAGAGGCGGGCGGGGCGGACGCGACGGACGGGACCGGTGCGGCCGCCGCGGCGCCGGCCGTCCCGCGGGACGCGCCCGATGACGCCGCCCCCGCCGGTGCCGCGGCCGCTCCCGGCCCCGATGAGAGCATCGGCACCCCCGCCACCGGCAACGGGGAGCACCCGCATCCGGCATCCTCGTAGGAGAAACCGGTGCGCACCCCCCGTACCCCCGACCTGCACCGGCCAGGTGAGGCCATGGCACGCTCATCCCGACCCTCCGACGAGCGACGCGGCCGCGGCCGCCGGACCGGCGCGACACTGGCCTCCGTCCTGGCACTGCTGGTGCTCGCCGTCGTCATCTCGGCACTGACCGGCGGAAACGTCCTCGACGTCCTCCGGGGCATCACCGGCGGCGACCAGCCGCCCTCCTCCTCGGCCCCCGATTCCGGGGGATCCGGCGGACCCGACGGCCCCTCGGACCTCACCGCCGCCGAGGCGCGCGACCTCCTCGACGGGCTGGAGGTCGCCGAGCCCCGGCCGCGCGGCGACTACGAGCGCTCGGAGTTCGGCCACTCATGGGTCGACACCGACGACAACGGCTGCTCGACCCGCCACGACATCCTCGCCCGCGACCTGGACGAGGTACGCGCCGACGCCGACTGCACGGTGCGCGAGGGCGTCCTCGACGACCCCTACACCGGCGAGCGCCTGGAGTTCAGCTCCGACGACCCGCAGGCCGTGCAGATCGACCACGTGGTCCCGCTGTCGCTGGCCTGGCGCATGGGCGCCGACGACTGGGACCGCGACCGGCGGGTGGAGTTCGCCAACGACCCCGGCAACCTCCTGGCCGCCGACGGCCCGGCCAACGGCCAGAAGAGCGACTCCGGCCCGGCGGACTGGCAGCCCTACGACGGCTTCCGGTGCGCGTACGCCATCGCCTACGTGGACGTCAGCCACCGCTACGAACTCGCCGTGTCCCAGGAGGACCACCACGCGCTCGGCGAGGGACTGGGCACCTGCGGCTGACCGGCGGCGCGGTACCGGCGGTGCGACACGCCGGGCCCGCGGCCCCGGCCGGATGTGGCCAGTTTCGCCGAACACGCCCCCCGGGCGGCGGGCCCGGGCGTCTACGGGATGCGGGTTTCGTCGGTGGCTCCGCCGTTTCCTGTATCGGCGCAGGTCAACGGGGGCGGTCCGGATTCCGGGGGGCCGCGGTGCCGGCACCGTCGGATGGGGCCCGAATGCGACCCGTGACCAGGGAGGAAGGACTCCGTGACCGAGGATCAGTATCATCTCCGTGACCACCGTTGACGCTCCGGGCGCACCGCGGCACCGGCTCCCCGATGCGCCCCCGTCTCCCCCACAGGGCGCAACCGGACGCCGCACCTCTTCGACGGAACGGGTTCACGATCACATGACCTCAGCGTCCCCTCCGTGCCGACCGAGATCCGCGAGCGCGGGGGAGGCGTCATGAGCCGCGACAACGGCGCGCCGCCGCACCGCGCACCCGTCGTCCTGGTGGTGTCCCCCGACGAACGCAGCGCCGAGGTCACCATCCAGGGCCACACACGGGTCGTCACGGGCGACAGCCCCAAGGAGACCCGCAACGCGGCCCTGGACCACGCGGCCGGCTACGCCGCGCACCTGGGGACCCCGGTGCTGATCAACGCCCGCGACGCCAACGGCGCCTGGCAGCTGATCATCAGCCCCACCGGCGTCGTGCGCGCCGCCGGCGGCACCGAGATCGAGATGGCCGCCAAGCGCGCGCCCGGCGCCGGCCGCCGCGGGCGCCGCGTCGTCCTGGTGACCGCGGGCGGGGCGCTGGCCATCGCGACGGTCGCGGGCATCGGCGTCGCCGCCGTGCAGATGCTGCCCGGCCTCACCCCCGCCACCCAGGTCGACAGCGGGGAGGACCCCGCCGTCACCCTGGAGGCCCGCTCGGCTCCCCCCGGGTTCACCACGCAGGCCGACTGGCGGCTGGCCACGCTGCCCGGCACCCGCCCGGGCGTCGCCGCCGACGGCAGCGCGGTGGCGTTCATCGACCCCGAGGAACGGATCACCGTGGCCGGCCCCGACGGCTCCACCCTCTGGTCGGCCGACCTCCCGCTGCCCGCGGGCGACATCGAGGGCGCGCCCACCTTCGTCGCCGACGCGCAGGGCGACCTCGGCCTGGCCGTTACGGGCAACGGCACCCTCTGGCAGTGGCCGGCGGGCGGCGGTGAACCCGCCGAGTTCGAGCTGCCCTCGGGCGCCCGCGTGACGTTCGCCGGCGCCAGCCCCCTCGTGCTGGGCGACGGTGCCGCACTGGTGCCCGACGACGGCGACCTGCGGCCCGTCGCCATCCCCAGCGGCTACGGCGCCATGCTCGCCGACCCCGGCCGGGTCCTCGCAGCCGTGCAGGACGGCCCCTGGCGGTGGGTGGGCCTGGACGGCGAGACCACCGAGGTCGAGCCCGAGACACCCGAGGGCGCCGACGACATCGCCGAAGTGCTGACCGCGCGCTCCGACCACGTGATCGTCCGCTGGTCCGCCGACGACGACCGGGAGGTCCTCGCGGTGCACGATTCCGCCGACGGCTCGGTCGTGGCCCAGACGCCCGTCGATCCCGCGCTCCTCGACGGCGCCAGGTGGCTGGCGAACGGGACCGTGGCCGCCTACGGGCCGGTGGTCGTCGACATCGGCGGCGGCTCCGCCACGGTCCTGGAGGGCTTCGCCCCCGCCAGCGCAGCGGCCGGCTTCGTCTACGGCGAGGCCGCCGGCGCCTCCATCGCGGTCGGACCCGATGCCGACCCCGTGAACCTCCCGGCCGACGTCGCGCGCCCCTGGGGCGTCATCGACGGCCGGGCGGTGGTCATCGCGGACGGCGATCTCTACGCCCTGTCCCCCGAATGATCGTTCCTTGCAGACCCTAGAAGAGAAGAGAGGAGCAGGATGTCCCGTACGAAGCGAGTGGTCACCGTGACCGCTGTCGCGCTGATGGGCGCGGGCTTCCACGTCGCCCCGGCGTTCGCCGACGGCCTCGCCGTGGTGCCGGAGGAATCCGCCCCCGCCCCGGTGACCGGAGCCCCGGCAGCGGTCGAGGCCCCGGCCGCCGAGACGCAGCCGATGCAGGCACCGGTGACCTCGGTGTTGGACGACGTCACCGACGCGCTGCCACTGGATCTCCCCGGCATCCCTACGCCCCCGCCCCAGGACCCCGATCCTGGCGATCCTGGTGACCCGGGCGATCCCGGTGACCCGGGCGATCCTGGTGACCCGGGTGACCCCGGTGACCCGGGCGATCCCGGTGACCCGGGCGACCCCGGCGACCCCGGCGATCCTGGTGACCCCGGTGACCCCGGTGACCCGGGCGACCCCGGCGATCCTGGTGACCCGGGTGACCCCGGTGACCCCGGTGACCCGGGCGATCCTGGCGACCCCGGCGAGCCTGGCGACCCCGGTGACCCCGGTGACCCCGGCGATCCTGGCGACCCCGGCGACCCCGGTGAGGGCGGCGACGACCAGAACCCCGGCGGCGACCGGGATGACCAGGCGGCCCCGGCCGGCGACGACACGCCGACCACCTCGGCCGACGACAGCGCCTCCGCTCCGGAGACGCTGCCCACCACGGGCGTGGACCTGTCGGGCTTCGTGCTCGGCGGGATGGTCGTCACGGGCCTCGGCGCCGTGACCCTCTACGCCACGCGGCGCCGCGCCCCGCAGGCGCTGTAGCACCCGCGGGCGCGACCCGGCCGCCCCGGACCGCGAGCACGCGGACCGGGGCGGCCGGCCGCTATACCGCCTGGGAACGCGCCGGGGCCGGGCGCAGGGCCGGCGCCAGCAGCGCGGCGATCACGGCGGACGCGGGGATCACCCACAGCCCCACGCCCAGCGAGGTCGCATCGGCGAGCGTACCGACCAGCGGGGGGAAGGCGAGGAAGCCCACCCGCGCCAGCCAGGCCACGACGGTCACGCCGTCGCCGCTGCGCACCCCCGGGATCTCGCCGGCCGCCGCGAGCCCCAGCGGGAACAGCGTCGCGACCCCGAGGCCCACCAGGCCGAAACCGGCGATGGCCGTCAACGGCGAGGGCACCAGCAGAGCGGCCGACAGCCCGAGCGCCGCCAGTAGCGTGCCGCAGCGCGCCACCGCGACCGCGCCGAACCGGTCGGTGAGCCGGTCGCCGGTGAGCCGCCCCAGCGTCATCAGCGCCTGGCAGGCCACGAACGGCAGGCCGGCGAGGAACAGCGGCGCGGCCAGTTCGTCGCGCGTGTACACCGCCCCCCACGACGCCGCGGAGTCCTCCGCGCCACCGGCCATCATCAGCAGCCCGCCCAGCGCGGCCATCAGGCCGATCGCCCGCCACGGGAGCCGCATCACCTCCCCGGGACCCGGGACGTGGCCGTCGGCGCGCTCCGCGTGCTCCGGGCCCGGCAGGAGGAGGCGCCAGGCCACGGCCGCGAGCCCGACCAGGACGATCGCGGCCCCCGAGAAGTGCGCCGCGATCGGTACGCCCAGGCCGGCCATCAGGGAGCCCACGAGGCCGCCGGAGACCGCCGCGATGCTCCATACCGCGTGGAACGTGTTGATGATGGTGCGTCCGTAGCGTCTCTGCACCCGCAGCCCGTGGGCGTTCATCGCCGCGTCCGTCCACGCGTCGGCGGTGCCGATGCCGAACAGCACCGCCGCGAGCACCCACCATTCCGGAGCGACGGCCACCAGCGGGAGCAGCAGTGCCCCGAGGATCCCCGTCGTCACCGCCGCCCGCCCGCTGCCGAACCGGGCGATGAACGGCCCGGCGAGCATGCCCAGCAGGATCGCACCGAGGGGCATCGCCGCGATCGCCGTTCCCAGGGCGGCGTTGGACAGGTCCAGCTGGTCCTTGATGGTCGGCAGCCACGGGACGACGTTGCTGTAGGTGAAGCCGTTCTGAAAGAAGAGGAGGCCGACCGCGAGACGGGCCCGCCTCGCCTCCCCGTCCGGGGCCGTCCGGTTCCGATCCAGTGCCACCGAGCCTCCATGTGATGAGTTCGTCCGCGACAGTGTTGCGGACGCCGTTCCGTCTGTGTAGCAAGGGGTTGCACGAGAACGAAGCGGTTTTCACATATGGTTTCTCCGGTCGTACGGATGTCCGATGCGCGGCATCCGGACCGTCCCGCCGGATCGGCCGCCCGACCCCTCACGACCTCGACTCCCGCCGGATCCCGCTCATCCCCTACGACGATCGGAGCCCCCCAACCGATGATCGACTTGAGCGCGCTGCGAGAGAAGCCGACCCTCACGGGCGACCGCGTCCGCCTGGTCCCGCTGACCGGCGAGCACACCGACGGCTTCTATGCGTCGACCCGCGACGAAGAGGTCCGCAGGCTCACCGGGCGGCACCGCAGGTTCAGCTACGAGGAGGTCCGCGACTGGTGCGCGACCCGCCGCACCCGGCCCGACCGGCTCGACCTCGCCATCATCGAGCTGCCCAGCGGCCGGTTCATGGGCGGGCTGTCGCTGGACGAGGTCGACCCCGACAACGAGAGCGCCGCCTACCGGATCGCGTTGTCGGCCATCGAGTTCACCGGCCACGGCCTGGGCCGCGAGGCCACCCGGCTGATCCTCTCCTACGCGTTCGACCGCGTCCGCCTGCACCGGGTCTGGCTGAACGTCTACGCCTTCAACATGCGCGCGATCGCGGTCTACCGGGCGTGCGGCTTCGCGGTGGAGGGCCGGCTGCGCGACGCCCTGCTCTGGGACGGCCGCCGGCACGACGCTCTGCTCATGGCGGTCATGGAGAACGAGTTCCGCAAGGCCATGCTGTGAGGCCGTCGCGGCGCCGCCCCGTCCAGGCCGAGATTTGCGATTTCGCGGGGTTGTTCCCGACGGCGAAGCGGGTATGCCGCTAGCACTTTGCGCCGACCGACGTCGAACGTCGCCGACCACCACGGGGAGGAGCGGTGCCGCCGCACCCGCCGCAGAGCGGACACGGCGCCGGACCAGCCATGAATCCGCTACCCGTTTCGCTGCCCTTCGCCGACCGCGACGAAGCCGGGCGCCTGCTCGCCGAGCGCGTCCGCCCCCTCGCCGTGACCGACCCCATCGCGCTCGCGCTCCCGCGCGGCGGCGTGCCCGTCGCCGCCGAACTCGCCCGCCATCTGCACATCCCCATGGACGTCCTGGTGGTGCGCAAGATCGGGCTGCCGGGGCACGAGGAGCTCGGGGTGGGCGCGCTCGGCGAGGACGGCCAGGTGAGCTTCGACGACGAGGCGCTGGCACGGCTGAACGTCTCGCGCGCGGCGCTCGAGAGCAGTGTCCAGGCCGAACGCGTCGAACTCGCCCGGCGGCTGGAGGTGTACCGGGGATCGAGGCCGGCACCGCGCCTCGCCGGCCGCGACGTCATCGTGGTCGACGACGGCGCGGCCACCGGCGGCACCGCCCGGGCCGCGCTGCGCACGGTCGCCCGGCACCGGCCCGCGCGGATCACCCTGGCCATCCCGGTCGGCGCGGGGCCGGCCGTGGAGATGCTGCGATCGGAGGCCGACCACACGGTGGTCCTGACCGTCCCGGCGAACTTCCAGGCGGTGGGGCAGTGGTACCAGGACTTCCGGCAGCTGTCCGACGACGACGTCACCACGGTCCTGTCCGACCTGCGCGGGCCCGAGAGCGCCGCTCTGGCCGAGCGCGCGGTGCGGATCCGCGCCGATGACGTCTACCTCGACGGCGAGCTGACCGTCCCCGAGGCGTCGCGCGGGGCCGCCGTGTTCGCCTTCGGCCGGGCGCGAGCCGACCCCCGCCACCGCGCGATCGCGGCCTCGCTGCGCGAGGCGGGGCAGGCCACGCTCCTGCTCGATCTGCTCACCGCCGACGAGGGGGAGCGCGAGAGCGATCAGGGCGACAGCGGGGTCACCGCTTCGGCGCTCGGCCGGCGGCTGGAGGCGGCCGTCCGGTGGCTGCGGCGCTCCACCGACGTCGCGCCGCGCCCGGTCGGGATGTTCGGGGCGGGGACCGCGGCCCCCGCCGCGCTGGAGGCGGCGGCGCGCTGCCCCGAGGACATCGCGGCGGTGGCCGTCCACGGCGGGCGCATCGACCTCGCCGATCAGGCACTGCCCGAGGTGCGCTCGCCCGTCCTCGTGCTCGTGCCCGGAACCGACTCCTTCGTGCGCGAGCTCGCCGAATGGGCCGTGGCCCGGCTGGCCGGGCCGCACGAGCTGCGGGTGGTCGCCGGTGCGGAGAACCTGCTGTCCGGGTCGGAGGAGTGGAGCCGGATCGGCGAGGCCGCCGCCGAATGGTTCGAACACCACCCGTGAGCGCGCACCGCAGCGGCCGCGCGGCCCCGCCGCATGGGCCGGAAAAACCCGCGGCGCCCTCGACGGGAATCGTCGGGGCGCCGCGGGTAAGACGTGGCCGGGGCCGCGGAAGGAACTGTTGTGCTGACGGTCTGCGCCGGCCGCTGTGAACCGAACCCGAGCGGGTGGATCAGGCGGCGTTGGCCCGGCGCATTCGACGGCGGCGCTCGGACGCGCGCTCGTCCTCGTTCAGGCCGCCCCAGGTGCCGTACTTCTCGGGTCGCGAGATCGCGTAGTCGAGACATTCGTTACGGACGGGGCACTGCCCACAGATCTCCTTGGCCTTGCGCTCGCGGATCTCCCGCTCCGGCTGGCGTTCGCCATCGGGACCGAAGAAGAGCACAAGGTCCTCGCCCCGGCACGCGGCGGCATCCTGCCACCCCCAGCTCGGGCGGGGGCGCAGCGCGGCCTGCCGACGTACCTGAGACATGGTTGAACCACCTCTACTGAAATCGCTAGTAAGCTGTTGCAAGACAGGGTCAGACAAAACTGGGTCAAGCAGCGCGAGCCACCCCGCACGAGCAAAACGCCGTGCAATGCTTCGGTGTTCCCTGGTGTGGTTGAGACCACGGCGGCGCAGATCCACCGAAGCCGGCGGGGGGCGCTCACGCGAACGGCTGGGGGAGGCGGATTCGCTCTCCCTGCGAGCCGGTACGTAATCATGCCATCCCCGCTCCCGATTGTGCACGGGGGCGGGGAAATTACTCGCTCAACCGTTACCGAAACCTGACGCCAAGTGACCTGAGTCTGCCCGGACGTCCGTTTTTCCGCGGGAAGCGCGAGATCCGGTGGGCAACCGGACGCGGTCCATCGTATGTGCCAACCCCCGTATTGCCTAGGGGTCCGATGCCCCTGATACGTGGATCACAGTGGATCACGCCGCTCAGGTGGCGCCGCCGGCCGTCAGACGTCGCGGCCCTCTCCCGGGGCCAGCCGGACGTAGTCGGCGGGCAGCATGTTGCCCATCAGCCCGCCGTAGACACCGCCCCCGGTCGGGCTCAGGAGCGCGTCGTGAATGGGGATCGCGGCGGCCGGGCCGACCGCGCGCACGTAGTCGATGACCTCCGACGCCTTCGACCACGGCGCCTGGACCGGCACCAGCAGCGTGCTCACCGGGTCCTCCGGCACGGTCAGGGCGTCGCCCGGGTGGAACACCCCGCCCCCGGGGGAGGCGATCCGGAAGCCGACGTTGGTGATGACCTCGATGTCGGGGTGGATGACGGCGTGCCGCTCACCGTAGACGTGGACGTCGAAGCCGGCGATGTCCGGAGTGTCGCCGTGGGCGACCTCGTGCACCCGGGCGCCCAGGTCGCGCAGCTCGCCGAGCCGCGCCGCGATCCCGGCGTGGGTGTAGACCTCCAGCCCGGGCCGGGCCCGTGCGGCGGCGCGCAGCCGGTCGAGGTCGAAGTGGTCGCCGTGCTCGTGGGTGACCGCCACGGCGTCGGCCCCGACCGCGGCGTCGGGCTCGCTGAAACCGCCGGGGTCGATGACCAGGGTCGCGCCGTCCTGTTCCAGGCGCACGCACGCATGTCCCAGTTTGGTGATCCGCACGGTCGTGATCCTATAGTCCCGGGCCCGCACCGGCGCGGACGCCGTCCCCTAAGGGAATGTTCCGGGGTCACGGAGCGGAACCCTGCTCCTACACTCGTCGTCCTAGGCAGGAGAAGCACCCGGGCGGGAGCCGTCCGGAAACGACCGATAGCGAAGGAAACGTGTCCGCCGTGGCGCTGCTGCGATTCATCCTGAACGTCATCTGGCTGTTCGTCGCCGGTTTCTGGCTGGCCGCCGGATACGCGCTCGCCGGCATCATCTGCTGCATCCTCATCGTCACCATCCCCTTCGGGATCGCGTCCTTCCGGAGCGCCAATTACGCACTCTGGCCTTTCGGGCGCGAAATGGCGCGCAACCCCGACGCGGGGAGCGGGAGCACGGTCCTCAACGTCATCTGGCTGATCGTCGCGGGCTGGTGGCTGGCCATCGGCCACATCGTCACGGCGGCGGGCCTGGCGGTCACCATCATCGGCATCCCCATGGCCTGGGCGTCGCTGAAGATGATCCCCATCGCGCTCGCGCCGTTCGGCAACGAGATCGTGCACAGCGACCGGCCCCGGGAGCCGTGGCAGTTCTGACGCCTCCGGCGACGCCGGGCCCGGTGTCGCCGATATCGGACAGGGCACGGGCCGAGTGGGTGAAAATGGGCGGGTCGCGCGGGCGGTCGTTCGCGCGGCACGCATGACGGAAAGGACGATCGAGGGGATGACGTGCGGGTGAACTGGCCGACATGGCCGAACGGATGGCACTGGCCTTTCGCGAAGCGGAAGGGGTCCGAACGCGCGGCCGTGGAACGGCCCGCGGAGGCCGCCGCGGTACCGGCCGAACCGGACCCTCCGGAACCGGAGGACGACCTGCTCGCCCGCATGGCGACGGCCAGTTGGCGCCTGCTGCTCATCACGGTGGTGATCGCCCTTGCGGTGTGGGCCCTGGTGTACGTGCGGGTGGTCACCCTCCCGCTGATCCTCGCGGTCTTCGTCACTGCGCTGCTGATGCCGGCGGCCAACTGGATGCGCCGCAAGGGGCTGGGCCGGGGCTCCTCCACGGCCCTCTCCATCATCGGCTCCCTCATCGTGCTCAGCGGGGTGGTCACGCTCATCGTGCAGCCCGCGATCTCGGGCATCGACGGGCTGGTCCAAAGCGTCGAGCAGGCGATCGACGGCCTGCCCGGCTATCTCCAGGCGTTCGGCCTGGACCCCCAGCTGGTCGACACCACCATCACCGCCGCCCAGCGCGAGGTCCAGTCGGCGCTCCAGGAGGACTGGTCCCAGTGGGTGAGCCAGGCGTGGGTGGCCGGCACCACCGTGCTGGAGATCCTGCTCGGCCTGATCCTGGTGATCGTGCTGACGGTCTACTTCGTCCACTCCGGTGACCGGCTGGTCGCGTGGGTGCTCTCGCTCTTCCCCGCCGGCAGCCGCCGCTCCCTGGGCACGGCGGGC
Organism: Nocardiopsis mangrovi; assembly: GCF_042653925.1. Lineage (NCBI taxonomy): Bacteria > Bacillati > Actinomycetota > Actinomycetes > Streptosporangiales > Nocardiopsidaceae > Nocardiopsis > Nocardiopsis mangrovi. The sequence continues at coordinate 55,703 of NZ_JBHSFQ010000037.1, read as the reverse complement.
GAGACCGCCTACGGGGTCATGGGGCGCTACGTGCGCGGCGTGGCGCTCGTCGGGTTCATCGACGCGGTCGGGATCGGCATCTTCCTGGTCTTCCTGATCGACCCCGCCCTCGCCATCCCGCTGATCGTGCTGACCTTCATCGGCGCCTTCCTCCCGGTCATCGGCGCCTTCCTGAGCGGCCTGCTGGCAGCCATGGTCGCGCTGGTCACCGAGGGGTGGATCATCGCCCTGGCGGTGGTCGCCGTGGTGCTCGTGGTCCAGCAGCTGGAGAGCCACGTCTTCGCACCGCGCGTCTACGGCGCGGCGCTCGACCTCCCCTCGCCGGTGGTGCTGCTCGGGATCACCCTCGGCGGCATCCTGGGCAACATACCGGGGATGTTCCTGGCGACGCCGGTCGTCGCGGTCATCGCCGCGCTCCTGCACGACCGACCCTCCGCCAAGCACGAGCGCGGCCCCGGCGCCGCCTCCGAGGCCGATTCCGGTCCGCCGCCCGGCGCCGGTCCCGAAGCGCGGGCCGCCGTCGGCGCCTCCGCGGCCACCGCCTCCTCCGCCGCCGAGCCCGCCGCGACGGCGCCGGCCCCGGCGGCGGCCGAGAACGGCACCGCGCCCGATACGGGCGCGGAGCCCGCGACGAAGCCCGCCGCCAAGAAGCCCGCGGCGAAGAAGGCCCCGCCGCGCAAGAAGTAGGCGCGGCGCGCGGGAGGCGGTGCCCGCTCAGCCCGAGCGGCGCCCATGGGGGCGCCGCCGGACCACCGACACGGCACCCCCGGGGCGCCGTGCCCGGCCAACCGCGGCCGGGCACGGCGCCCGCGGATATTTCCGCGCGGGTACACCGGGCAGGGGCTACCCTGGATCGGGTGCGCGTGATTTCGGGCTGATCGCCTCCGCGCCTTCGCCGGACCCCAGCTTCCGCCCGCCGTCCGGGAGCGATGCCCGCGCCGCGGCCGGTCCAGCCCGCCGCCGCTGCCGCACCCCTGCCGCCCCGCTCCCGAGAAAGTCGCTCCGCAATGCTGATCGCCCAAGACCTTGAACTACGCGTGGGATCCCGCCTGCTGCTGGAGCCCACGTCCTTCCGCGTGGCGGCCGGCGACCGGATCGGGCTGGTGGGCCGCAACGGTGCGGGCAAGACCACCATGACCAAGGTGCTCGCCGGCGAAGGCATCCCCGCCGCGGGCTCGGCCACCAGCGCGGGCACGATCGGGTACCTCCCGCAGGACCCGCGGGCGGCGAACCTGGAGGAGATCGCCCGCGACCGCGTCCTCTCGGCGCGCGGCATCGACGACACCCTGCGCCGGATGCGGGCCGCAGAGGACAAGATGACCAGCGACGACCCCAAGGTCCGCGACAAGGCCGTGCGCGCCTACGCCCGGGCCGAGGAGCACCTGCACGTCATGGGGGGCTATGCCGCCGAGTCCGAGGCCGCGTCGATCGCCAGCAGCCTGGGCCTGCCCGACCGCGTCCTCGGCCAGCCGCTGGGCACGCTTTCGGGCGGCCAGCGGCGCCGCGTCGAACTCGCCCGCATCCTGTTCAGCTCCGCCGACACGCTGCTGCTCGACGAGCCCACCAACCACCTCGACGGCGACTCCATCGTCTGGCTGCGCGACTTCCTCAAGTCGCACCAGGGCGGCCTGATCGTCATCAGCCACGATGTCGAGCTCGTCGAGGAGGTCGTCAACAAGGTCTTCTACCTCGACGCCAACCGCTGCGTCATCGACATCTACAACATGGGCTGGAAGGCCTACCAGGTCCAGCGCGAGGCCGACGAGCGCCGCAGACGCCGGGAACAGGCCAACGCCGAGAAGCAGGCGAGCGCGCTGCAGAAGCAGGCCGACCGCTTCCGGGCCAAGGCCACCAAGGCCAAAGCCGCCCAGCAGATGGCCAACCGCGCCGAGCGCATCCTCGGGTCGGTGCAGGGACAGCGCACCGCCGACCGTGTCGCCAAGCTGCGCTTCCCCGACCCCGCCCCGAGCGGCCGCACCCCGCTGATGGCCACCGGGCTGTCCAAGTCCTACGGGTCGCTGGAGATCTTCTCCGGTGTCGACCTCGCGATCGACCGCGGCAGCCGGGTGGTCATCCTCGGCCTCAACGGGGCCGGGAAGACCACCCTCCTGCGCCTGCTCTCCGGGGTCGAGAAGCCCGACACCGGCGAGGTCGTCGCAGGCCACGGCCTGCGCCTGGGCTACTACGCCCAGGAGCACGAGACCCTCGACACCGGCCGCAGCGTCCTGGAGAACATGATGAGCGCGGCGCCCGACCTCCCCGAGGTCGAGGCGCGGCGGACCCTGGGGTCGTTCCTGTTCACCGGCGACGACGTCGACAAGCCCGCGGGGGTGCTGTCGGGCGGGGAGAAGACCCGGCTGGCCCTGGCGACGCTGGTGGTCTCCAGCGCCAACGTCCTGCTGCTCGACGAGCCGACCAACAACCTCGATCCCGCCAGCCGTGAGGAGATCCTCAGCGCGCTGCGCAACTACAAAGGCGCCATCGTGCTCGTCACCCACGACGAAGGCGCGGTCGAGGCGCTCCAGCCCGAGCGCGTGATCCTGCTGCCCGACGGTGTCGAGGACATCTGGAACGTCGAGTTCGCCGACCTCATCACGCTCGCCTGACCCCCGGGGCGGCGGCACGTCCCCTAGAGGGGGACGCGCGGGCGCCGCGCCGGTTGCCACGGTGTCTCGACCAGGCCGGATTTTGTATCGTCCGAAATACGCTCAGCGCGCCCGCGCAACTGCGGTGCGTCGCTGACGGGTAGCCAGCCGCCTCCGCATGGCTGATCATGGGCAGCAATGTCGCTTTGATCACCGAGAGCACAGGAGGACGTCGTGGCCGAGACCCTGAAAAAGGGCACCCGGGTGACGGGAACCGAGCGTTCGGAACTCGCCACTGAGCTGAAGAGACGGTACGACGATGGGGAAAGCATCCGATCCCTGGCCGCAGCGACCGGGCGGTCCTACGGATTCGTGCACCGCCTCCTCACGGAGGCGGGCGTGACGTTGCGTGGTCGCGGCGGGGCCACGCGGCGCGGCTGACCATTGGTCCCGGCCCTCCAGGACACCCGCTCGCAGGGGATGGTTCGGTAGCGGGTCACGGTGGGTGATCGTCGACGGTGGACTCGACCGCGCCCGCTTTCCGGGCGCACGACGTACGGAGGCGGATGACGGTGGAGGCGGCGATCCCCACAGAGGACCAGTTGGCGGAGGCCGGGCTGCGGCTACGGGTGGCCGGCGGCGTCGCGACGATCACGCTGGCGCGGCCGGAGCGGCGCAATGCCATGACCGGGCGGACGTGGACGGTACTGGCCCATGTCGGCCAGACCCTGCCCGCATCTGTCCGAATTGTTGTGATTAAGGGTGAGGGGCCGTCGTTCTCGTCAGGGATCGACCTCGCCATGTTCGGTCCCGACGGGGTCGAAGGCGAGCCCTCGCTCATGGGGTACCTCGGCGCGGGACCCGGAGGCGAAGCCGCACTGGAGGCGGCGATCGCCGGGTACCAGGAAGGCTTCCTCTGGCTGCGCCGTCCCGGCATCGTCTCCATCGCCGCGGTGCGCGGCCATGCGATCGGCGCCGGGTTCCAGCTCGCGCTGGCGTGCGACCTCCGGGTGCTCGCCGACGACGCGCGGCTGTGCATGAAGGAGCCCGCCCTCGGCCTGGTCCCCGACCTCACGGGGACCAAGCCCCTGGTCGACATCGTCGGCCTCAGCCGGGCGATCGAGCTGTGCCTGACGGCGCGTAGCGTCTCCGCCTCTGAGGCGCGCGACCTCCGGCTGGCCGAATTGGTCGTCGACGGCGCGGACCTGGACCGCGCCGTCGACGACCTGGTGGCCGCTCTCCTGGCCACCCCGCCCGAGGCCGCCGCGGCGACCAAGGCACTGCTCCAGCAGGCCGTCGGCAGCGACCCGGCCGAGCAGGCCGCCCGCGAGCGGCGCGCCCAGGTGGCCCGCCTCACGGCCCTCGCCCGCCAGGGCGCTCCGGGCGCTTCGGGTCCCCCCGCAGGCTGAGCAGGGTGCGGGCCCGCGGCGAGGCGGGGATCACCGGGGGAATTTCCCGCCTCCCGTCCCCGTTGGCTATCGATGTCTAGTACCCTGCTGAAGGCGGTCAATTCATGCTGCGCGCATCCGGCGCGCCGGGCCGCTTGGCGCCGGGGGAGCTTCAATCGCCGCCCCCGTGTCGCGTATCCGGCGCGTTTGTGTGATTTCTTCGCTGTGCCCGAGTGGCCGTGGAGCCTTCTTCGAGACGCCGCCGATTGATGAGGAAGGTTTACGTCACTTGACGGATAATCCTGCATGTCCGGTTTTCGGTGATCTCGGACTCCCCGAGAAGATCGTCGAGAAGCTGGCGCAGAGCGGCGTCACCACCCCGTTCCCGATCCAGGCCGCCACGATCCCCGATGCCCTCGCGGGCCGCGACGTGCTCGGCTGCGGCCGCACCGGGTCGGGCAAGACGCTGGCCTTCGGGCTCCCGCTGCTGGTGCGCGCCGGCGAGCGCCGCGCCGCCCCGCGCCGTCCCCGCTCCCTGGTGCTGGTCCCCACGCGCGAGCTCGCCCACCAGGTCCGCGATGCCCTGCTGCCCTACGCCCGTGTCCTGGGCGTGAACGTCGGCGACGTCGTCGGCGGCAGCTCCTACACCCGCCAGATCAACGAGCTGCGCCGCGGCGTCGAGGTGCTCGTCGCCACGCCCGGCCGCCTCAGCGACCTCATCGAGCAGGGCGCCTGCGAGCTCGACGACGTCGGCATCTCGGTGCTCGACGAAGCCGACCAGATGTGCGACATGGGCTTCATGCCGCAGGTCAGCGAGCTGCTCGACCAGGTGCGCCCGGGCGGGCAGACGCTGCTGTTCTCGGCCACCCTCGACGGCGACGTCGACAAGCTGGTGCGCCGGTACATGAACGAGCCGCAGACCCACTCGGTCGACCCGCCGGTCTCGCACGTCACCACCATGGAGCACCACCTGCTCAAGGTGCTGCCCCGCGACAAGAACCGGATCGTCACCGAGATCGCCGCGCGCGACGGCCGGACCATCCTGTTCGTGCGCAGCAAGTACCGCGCCGACACCATCAGCGAGCAGCTGGTCAACGCCGGCGTCCCGGCCGCGTCCCTGCACGGCGGCAAGACGCAGAGCGTGCGCACCAAGACGCTCGCGAAGTTCCGCGAGGGCCGCATCCAGGCCCTGGTCGCCACCGACGTCGCCGCCCGCGGCATCCACGTCGACGGCATCGACCTGGTCGTCAACGTCGACCTGCCCACCGGCCACAAGGACTACCTGCACCGCGGCGGGCGCACCGCCCGCGCCGGCGAGTCCGGCCGCGTGGTCTCCCTGGTGGCGCCCAACCAGCGCCGCATGGCGCGCCGCCTGCTGGGCGACGCGGGCGTCGACGCCAAGCAGCACCTGGTCAACCCGGGCGATGAACTGCTGTCCGAGGTCACCGGGGCCCGCGAGCCCTCGTGGGAGCCGTGGATCGAGCCCCCGGAGCCCGAGCGCCCGCGCCGCGGACGCGGCAACGGCGGTCCCCGCCAGCGCCGAAACGGCTACGGCGGCGGGCGTCCGCGGGGGGAGCGCCGCTCCTTCGGCGAGCGCGACGACCGCCGGGGCCGCGAAGGCGGCGGCGAGTTCCGCGCCCGCGAGCAGCGTGGTGAGCAGGGCCGCCGGTTCGACGGCGAGCGCCGCCCGTACCGCGACGACGCCCGCGGCGGAGCCCCCCGGGGCGGCGGCCGCGGAGGCTACAGGGGCGACCGCCAGGGATCCGGCGCGCCGCGCTCCTGACCGGGCCGACCCGAGCACACCCGCCGGGCGGCCGCCGCGGAACCCCGCGGCGGCCGCCCGGCGGCGTCGTATCCGGGGGCGGCCACGCGTTCCCGGCAGCGGGGTGCGGCACCGCGCCTTCGATAGCATGAGCCGGTGTTCAGCGCAGCGCAGGACCCCCGCGGCGATGCCGAGCCCGTCCCCCTCACCGGCGAGCGCGTCAGCCTGCGCCCCTGGGAGCCGGGCGACGGCCCCGAGCTCAACCGGATCGTGGCCCTGCCCGAGGTCTGGCGCTGGTGGAACGGGGAGGACTTCACCGCGCCCGCCGACCATGCCCGGCGCTATGTGGTGCTGGTCGACTCCGCCGTGCGCGGGATGATCCAGTTCTACGAGGAGAGCGAGCCCGGCTACCGGCACGCGGGGATCGACCTCTTCATCGACCCCGCGCTGCGCGGGCGCGGGCTGGGCGTCGACGCGATCCGGCTGCTCGCCGGCTGGCTGTTCACCGAGCGGGGCCACCACCGGCTGGTCATCGACCCCGCCCTGGGCAACGACGCCGCCGTGCGCGCCTACGAGAAGGCGGGCTTCCGCCGCGTCGGCGTGCTGCGCGAGTACTGGCTCGACCACGTCGACGGCGCCTGGCGCGACGGCCTCCTCATGGACCTCCTCCGCAGCGACCCCGCCGCGGCCGGGCCGGCGCGGGGCTGAGCGCCCGGCGCCGCGGCCCGGGGGCCGCCTCCCCGGTCACGGGGAGCCGCGGCTCAGCGTGTGCAGGTGCAGGGCGATCCGGACCTCCAGTTCCCCGCCGGGGGCGTTCCAGTCCGCCCCGAGGAGGTCGGCGACGCGGTCGAGGCGCTGCGACACCGTATTGACATGGACGTGCAGGGCCGCCGCGGTGCGCCCGAGGTTGCGCCCCCGGGCGAAGTACTCCTCCAGGGTGCGCCGCAGCTCCGTCGACCGGCGGGCGTCGTAGTCCAGCACCGGGCCGAGGGTGCGCCGGACATAGCCCGCCAGGTCGTGACCCTCGCCCAGCAGCAGGCCGGCGAACCCCAGGTCGGCGATTGCCGCGCCGCGCCCCTCCAGGCCCAGGGCGTGCATCGCCCGCATGCACCGGTCGGCGTCGGCGTGGGCGCCGGGGACCGCCGGCGGCCCGCACGCCGGCCCGCCGCCGGCGACGGTCACCCGCCCGCCGGCGTGGGCGGCGAGCTCGTCGCGGATGCGCCGCGCGGCCGCCGACGCGTCGGACCCGGGGACGACCAGCACGACGTGGTCCCGGTCCTGCCCGCTGAGCCCGCCCGCGGCGGAGGCCACCCGGCGGGCGCACTCGGCCAGCCGCGCCCGGGGGACCCCGGGCGCGTGCGCCAGCAGCACGCAGTGGTCCGCGTCGAGGTCGACCCCCAGGCGGCGGGCGCGTGCCGACAGCGCGCCGGGGTCGCGCCCGTTGCCCAGCACGAGGTCGCCGACGAGCTCGCCGCGGACCCGGTCCTCGGCCTCCGCCGCGGAGCGGCGCAGCAGCAGGAGCAGCGCGGTGACGACCCCCGCCCGCTCGAACATCCGGCGGTCGGCGTCGTCCAGGTCGGGGCGGCCCGTCAGCAGCAGGCCGCCCAGCGGCTGGGGCCCGGCCGACAGCGCGTACACCCACGTTCCGTCCTGGGCCACGGCCCGGCGCTCCTCGCGCGACCGGCGCACGGCGTCGGCCATCGGGGCGGCCGGGGCGAGGCCCGCGCACGCCAGGACGCGGCCGTCGGGGTCGGTGACGGTGACCCCGCCGCCCAGCACCGCTCCGACGTCGGTCGCCACATCGATGGGGCCGGCCCCGCGCAGCACGAGTCCGGTGAGGCGGTCGTGCGCGGCCTCGGCGCGCTGGATCGCGGCGTGGGTGGCCCGCAGGCCGGCGTGCGCGCGGTTGCGTTCGTCCAGGGCCGCGCGGGTCTCGGCCAGGAGCTTGGTGCTGTCGATGGCGATGGCGGCGTGCGCCGCCAGGGACGACAGCAGTGCCACCTCGTCGGGGGTGAACGTGCGCGCCGCCCGGTCGGCGGCGAACAGCACGCCGATCACCCGCTCGCCGGACAGCAGCAGCGGCACCCCGAGGATCGCGACCAGCCCTTCATCGGCCACGCCCGCGTCGATGGTCCCCGTGTGGGCGAACCGCTCGTCGCTGAGGTAGTCGGCGCTCGCGTAGGGAGCGGCGGTCTCGGCGACCAGTCCGCCCAGTCCCGCCCCGTAGTCCAGGCGCAGTCGCTGGAACAGCGGGGACACCGACCCGTCGGTCACCCGCATGAAGGTGTCGCCCCGCTCCTCGTCGTCCAGCGTGAGGTAGGCGGTGTCGGTCCCCAGCAGGTGGCGGGCCCGGTGCACGATCGCGTGCAGCACGCCGTCGAGGTCGCGGGAGGCGGCGAGGTCGCCGGACGTCTCGAACAGGGCCGTCAGCTGGGCCTCGCGGCGGCGGTGCTGGGCCAGCCTGCCGTGCAGCCGCAGCGCCACGAGGGTCGCGGCCTCCACCTCGGCGACCTCCTCGGGCGCGGCGGCCTGCGCCCGCAGCAGGGCGGCCGGCCCCCCGAACCCCTCCACCGGCGCACTGCCGTCGAGGAGGTCGAGGAGCCGGCGCATCGCGGCGAGGGAGGAGGCGTTCATGCCGCCGATCGTCGCATGCCGGACATCGGTGGTCACCCGGCCGATGCGGGGCGGGGCTCGCCGACGGCGGCCAGGTCGCTCCCGCGCGTCTCCCGGGAGGCGAACACCGCCACGAGCGTCAGGACGCCCGCTGCGGCGACGTAGACCGCGATGGGCAGGCTCGACCCGTAGGCGGCGAGCAGCGCGGTGGCGATGAGCGGGGCGACACCGCCCGCGGCGATCGAGGCGAGTTGGTAGCCGATCGACGCGCCCGAGTAGCGCACCCGGGTGCCGAACAGCTCGGAGAAGAAGGCCGCCTGCGGACCGTACATCGCCCCGTGCAGGACCAGGCCGACGGTGGCGGCCAGGGTGACCGAGCCGAACGTGCCGATGTCGATCAGGGGGAAGAACGCGAACCCCCACGCGGCGACCCCCGCGGCGCCGATCGCGATGACCGGCCGCCGCCCCCACGCGTCGGACAGCGCCCCCCACGCGGGGATCGTCACCAGGTGCACCGCCGAGGCGACCAGCACCGCGTTCAGCACCTGCCCGTTGGGCATGCCCGCCTCCTGGGTGGCGTAGACCAGGATGAACGCCGTGATGACGTAGTAGGAGATGTTCTCCGCCATGCGCACGCCCATGGCCACCAGCACCTCGCGCCAGTGGTGCACCAGGACGCCGAGGATGGGCGCGCGCTCGGTCGCGCCCTCGGTCTCCGAGCGCGCCGCCGCCTCCTGGAACACCTTGGACTCGCTGACCGCCAGGCGGATCCACAGGCCGATCAGGACCAGGACGCCCGAGAGCAGGAACGGGATCCGCCACCCCCAGGCCAGGAACGCGCTGTCGGACATGGCGACGGCCAGCACCGCCAGCACCGCGGTCGCCAGCAGGTTCCCGCAGGGGACGCCGGCCTGCGGCCACGCCGCCCAGAACCCCCGATGCCGCGGGGACCCGTGTTCGGAGACCAGCAGGACGGCCCCGCCCCATTCGCCGCCCAGCGCGAACCCCTGGACCACACGCAACAGGGTCAGCAGCAGGGGAGCGGCGACGCCCACCGCGGCGTGGGTGGGCAGCAGGCCGATGGCGAAGGTGGCGCCGCCCATCATCAGCAGGCTGATCACCAGCAGCCGCTTGCGCCCGATGCGGTCGCCGTAGTGGCCGAACACCAGCCCGCCCAGCGGGCGCGCGACGAACCCCACCGCGTAGGTGGTGAACGCCAGCAGGGTGCCGATCAGCGGTTCCGACTCGGGGAAGAACACGTGGTTGAAGACGAGGGCGGCGGCGGACCCGTAGAGGAAGAAGTCGTACCACTCGATGGTGGTGCCGATCAGGCTGGCGGTGACGACCCGGTGGAACGGCGTCGAGCGCTCCGCGCCGCGGCCGGGGCGGGACGCCCGGGGGGTCGGGGGGATCTGGGGCATGGGGCACCGTTTTCCTAGCGGGGCAGGGGTGTGCGGTCCGGCGTGTGCGGAGCCGGTCAGGTCGCGGTCCAGCCACCGTCCATGGTGAGGCTCGAACCGGTGATGCCGCGAGCGTGCGGGGTGCACAGCCACGCCGTGGCCTCGGCCACCTCCTCCGCGTCGACGAGCCGCTTGGCGGCCGAGCGCTCCAGCAGCACCCGGTCGACGACGTCGGCCTCGGACAGGCCGTGCGCCCGCGCCTGGTCGGCGATCTGGCGCTCCACGAGCGGGGTGCGCACGTAGCCGGGGCAGACGCAGTTGCTGGTGACCCCGTGGGGCGCGCCTTCGACCGCGGCCACCTTGCTCAGCCCTTCGAGGGCGTGCTTGGCCGAGACGTAGGCGGACTTGTAGGCGCTGGCGCGCAGGCCGTGGACCGAGGAGATGTTGACGATCCGCCCCCACCCCGCCGCGTACATGTGCGGCAGGCAGCGGCGGATCAGCAGGAAGGGGGCGTGCACCATGAGGGCGTGCATGCGGCGGAACACGTCGGGCGGGAACTCCGCGATCGGGGCGACGTGCTGCACGCCGGCGTTGTTGACGAGCACGTCCACCTCGGCGGGCAGCCCCCGCACCGCCGCGTCGTCGGTCAGGTCGGCCGGGTGCGCGGTGCCGCCGGTCTCGGCGGCGACGTCCGCGAGGGCCCCGGCGTCGACGTCGGTCAGGTGCAGCCGGGCGCCCGCGGCCGCCAGCCGCAGCGCGCACGCGCGCCCGATCCCGCCGGCGGCACCGGTCACCAGGGCCGTCCGGCCCCGCAGGTCCGGCCCGGCGGCGGGGGAGTCCGGGGCCGCGCCGCGGCCGTCAGGGATATCCATGCCCGGAACGGTAAACGCGTGATGTGACCCACGCCATATGTGTCGGCCCCATGTGCGCCGCCGGTCGCATGTGGCGCACCCACATGGCCGGGGGCGGATCGCACGGCGGCCCCGTCCCGCGGCCGACGCGCCGGACGGGGCCGCCGGGGGATACGGCCGCAATGAAAACGATTCTCGGTACTATGCGGGATAACCCACCACGACGACGGAGAACAAGCGTGTCCGACAAGCCCGCGGGATCGGTCCCCCCCGCGACCTCCTCACTGGGTGACTCCCTGGTCAGCGACTGGGAAGCCCGCGACGACCTCCCGCCCGCCGAATGGGGGCGGCCGCGCGGCCCCCGGCGCGTCGCCACGGTGTGGGGTTTCGCGGTGTTCCTCATGGCACTGGCCTTCGGCAACGCCTGGCTCTCCGACGCCCTCACCGGCGACGCCTTCCTCGCCTGGGCCACCATCTTCACCGCGATCAGCCTCCAGGCGCTGCCGTTCCTCGTCTTCGGCGTGGCCCTGTCGGCGGCGCTCACCGCGTTCGTCCCGGCGTCCTTCTACCAGCGGGTGTTCCCCCGCAACACCGCGGCCGCGGTCCCGGTGGCCGGCCTGGCCGGCGCCGTCCTGCCCGGCTGCGAATGCGCGTCGGTGCCGGTCGCCGGCGGCCTGATCAAGCGGGGGGTGGCCCCCGCCGCGGCGCTGACCTTCCTGCTGGCCGCGCCCGCCATCAACCCGGTCGTGCTGGTGGCCACCGCCGTCGCCTTCGCCGGCCAGCCCGAGATGGTGGCCGCCCGCTTCGCGGCCTCGCTGGGCGCGGCGGTGGTGGTCGGCTGGGTCTGGGCGCGCTTCGGCCGCACCGACTGGCTCCGCCCGCCCCGGGTCCACCACGACCCCTCGGCGCCCAAGTGGCGGGTCTTCCAGGAGTCGATGGTGCACGACCTCATGCACGCGGGCGGCTTCCTGATCGTGGGCGGGCTGGCCGCCGCCACGCTGAACGTCATCGTCCCGCGCGAATGGGTGTCCGCGGTCGCCGATCTCCCCGTTGTGTCGGTGCTGGTCCTGGCGCTGCTGGCGATCCTGCTGTCCATCTGCTCCGAGGCCGACGCGTTCGTCGCCATCAGCCTCACCGAGTTCTCGCCCACCGCCAAGCTCGCGTTCCTGGTGGTCGGGCCCATGGTCGACCTCAAGCTCATCGCCTTGCAGGCCGGTACGTTCGGCTGGGGCTTCGTCCGCCGGTTCGTCCCCTTGACCCTCGCCGCGACCCTGGCCTTCAGCTTCCTGATCGGAGGACTGCTCCTGTGAACCGCATCGCGCAGGGCATGGTGCTCGTGCTGCTCGGAACGGCCGCCCTCACCAGCACCGTGTTCACCGACCTCTACCTCAACTACGTGCAGGCGTGGTTCCAGCCGTTCCTGGTCGCCTCCGGCGCCGTGCTCGCGCTCTTGGGCCTGGCGGTGATCGCCTCGGAACTGCGCCTGGTGGTCCGGGGCGAGCAGGGCGCGGACGATGGCGGCCACGGGCACGGGGAGCACGGCGGCCACGACCACGCGACCGCCCCCCGGGTCGCCTGGCTGCTGCTCCTGCCGGTGGTGTCGGTGTTCGTCATCGCGCCGCCGGCGCTCGGCGCCTACACGGCCGAGAACGCCGCCTCCTCCGCGCCGCCGGACGAGTCCGCGTCCGGCGACTTCGACGAACTGGGCGACCCCGCCTCCTCCGCCCCCGTCGAGCTCAAGATCCAGGAGTTCGTCATGCGCGCCTGGACCGACGACGACCGCGCCATGGCGGAGCGCACCATCGAACTCACCGGGTTCGTGGTCCCCCACCCCGATGGTCCCGACGAGGGCTGGTACCTCGCCCGGCTCCAGATGTCGTGCTGCGCGGCCGACGCCATCGTCAACCGCGTGCTGGTCACGGAGTTCCCCGGGACCGAGGAGCCGGAGAAGGACTCCTGGTGGACCGTCCGGGGCACCTGGCAGGAGCCCGCCGGCGACCTCCAGAGCGTGCGCGACCACCGGTTCACCGTCGAGGAGATGACCGCGGTCGAGAACCCGCCCGACCCCTACGAGTGAGCTCCGGGACGGGTCCCCAGGCCGGCCGTTATCCGTGCGGCGACCGCGGCCACCCGGGGGCCCAGTTCGCGTACCCGGGCGACCGGGAGCCCGCGCGGCGACGCCGCCACGCCGACCGCCGCCACGGGCTCGCGGTCGTGGTCGAACACCGGAGCCGCCACACAGCGCACCCCGGGGTCGTTCTCGCGGTCCGCCACGGCGTATCCGCGCCGGCGGACCCGCCGCAGCTCGGCCCGGAACGCGTCGGGGTCGGTGATCGTCTTCGCGGTCGCGCGGGCCAGGCCGGATCGGAGCACGTCGTCCACCAGATCCGGCGGGCCGAACGCCAGGATCGCCTTGCCCGCCGCTGAGCGGTGGACGGGTATCCGCAGCCCGGCCGGCGTCCGCGGTGCCGCCGCGGCGCCCGCTGTCAGGGCGCAGACGGCGTCGCGGCCCTCCAGCACCACCAGGTGGCAGGCGTGCCCGGTGCACCGCGCCAGCTCGCGCAGGTGCCGTGCCGCCACCGACCGCAGATCGAGCTGGTCGAGGTAGGCCAACCCGAGTGCCAGCGCCGCGGGCCCCAGCCGGAACCGGCCCGTCCGCCGGTCGCGGACGAGCAGGCCGGTCTCCAGCAGTGGGGCGGCCAACCGCAGGACCGAGCTCTTGCTCACGCCGACCGCTTCGGCGAGCAGGGTCAGCGTGACCTGGCCCTCCCCGCCCGAGCGCGCGCACGTATTCCAGGATCGCCAGGGCGCGGCGCAGCGAGATCGACGCGTTGCGCCGGGACCCCGGAGGCCCCTCGGCCGGACCCGCCACGCTCACCGCGCCACCGCCCGCCCTCTACTGAAAGGTTCCTTTTCAGTATTGTGCGGCCCGGGACGCGGGCACACCAGCCGTCCCCCGGAGCGGGGGACGGCCGGTGCGGGCGGGGGTCAGAACCCGAACACGCCGTCGGTGCTGTCGGCGGCGATGCAGGGGTTGGCGAACTCCTCGGTGTAGTCGACGGTTTCGCCGTCCCACCGGCCCGAGGCGCGGACCGTGACGGGGCGGTACTCCATCGTGCAGACCTGCCCGCGCGTGGGAAGGTCGGCGAAGCGTCCGCCGACGGCCTCAAGGGACGTGCAGGAGGAATCGGCCTCCGGGTGCGAGCCCCCGCTGGGGTTGCAGTCGAGCGTGACCGCCGACCGGTCGCCCCCGGAGTCCTTGCCGGTCTCCATCGATAGTTGGAGGGTCGCGCCGGGGCTCTCGTGCGCCTGCGCGCCCGCGGGTGCGACCAGCGTGCCGGCGCCCACCGCCAGCAGGGTCGCGATCATGGCCGACGTCCGCTGCTTCCGCATGTTCTCTCCTGGTGTGTCATGGGCGATGATCCAATACCAGGAGTCATTAAATCGTGACGGAGCGTCGTGTGTGCTGGTTTCGGGGGAAATCCACGCGGCGTGTGTCGGGGTGTCGCTCGAAGGCGTTAGGATAATGATAATCATTTTCATCATCCTCGCCCTCTCCTCTCATTGGAGGTTCCGCCGATGACCACGGCCCTGCCCGCACGGGTGGCGCTGGTCGCCGGGCTGCATCCCGAGGCCCGGACACGCGCCGTCGACCGCCTGCTGCTCGCCGACCCCGGCGCCATCGCCGTCCACCACGACCTCAGCCGGATCACCGAAGGCCGCGTCGAACGGGTCGTCCGCGACCGCTGGGGCGAGGTCGACCGCGTCCCGGTCGACCTCGTCCACGCCTGTGCCTCCTGCACCCTGCGCGAGGACCTCCTCCCGCTGCTCTGCCGGCTCGCCGAGACCGGCGGGTACGGCCTCCACATCGTCGAGTCCTGGGACGGCGTGGAGCCCAGGCTCATCGCCGAGGCGCTCACCCGCACCGTCGTCGACGGCCGCCCCGTCACCCACTGGCTCCGCCTCGCCGCGGTCATCACCGCCGTCGCCGCCGACCGGCTCGTGGCCGACCTCTCCAGTACCGACGACATGGCCGGCCGGGGGCTCGCCATCGCCACCGCCGACGACCGCACGGTCGCCGAGGTCCTGGCCCAGCAGATCGAGTACCCCACCGCGCTCGCCCTTTACGGCGCCGCGCGCGACGCGGCGGTGGGCGCCCAGTGCGCCGCGGTGCTCGCCCAGCTCAACCCGGCCGCCGCCGTCGTGTCCGTCGAGCGCGCCCCGCTCATCGACCTCACCGGCGGCCGCTTCGACACCGACGCCGCCGCGGCGCGCATGGACCCCGCCACCGCCCAGCCGCCCGACCACTGCGAGATGGGCGACGTCCGGACGGTCACCTGGCGCCGGTCCCGGCCGATGCACCCCGCGCGGCTGCACGCGGCGCTCGACGACGTCGTGGGCGCCTCCCTGCGCAGCCGCGGCCGGTTCTGGCTGGCCAGCCACCCCGACACGCTGCTGGTGTGGGACGCGGCGGGCACGTCGCTGGCCGTGCAGCCGGCCGGCCCCTGGCTGGCCTCGCTGCCCGACGCCGCCTGGGACCTGGTCTCCGACCAGCGCCGGGCCGCCGCCTCCCTCGACTGGTCCGACGGATGCGGCGACCGCTGCCAGTGCATCTCCTTCACCGGCGTGGGCCTCGACACCGACCGGCTGGTCGGCCTGCTCGACTCCTGCCTGCTCACCGAGGAGGAGATCGCCGCCGGGGCCGCGGCCGACCGCGCCGACGACCCCTTCGCCGACGTCCTCGGCCCCGCCGCCTGAGCACGCCGCCCCCACTCCTCCCCGCGCCCCGGCCGACGCATTCTTGGAACGCACCTGACCTTGCCCTTCCCGATTCCCGGGAAGGATGCCGGGGCATCGGTCGCACGCGGGGAGCTGGAGGCCAATGGCGCAGCGGAGGCGGTTTCGACCCTGGTCGATCCGCGCACGCGTGACGACGGGATCGGTGATCCTGATCGCCATCTTCGTCGCCTTGGCCTTTACGACCACCTCTGTCGTGGGCCGGCGCACGACAGAGCGCGAACTGATCGACCGGGCATCGGAGAGCGCGCGTGCCGTCATCGACGAGGCGCGTGACAAGCGCTTCCCCGGCGCCATCCCGCCGCAGAACGGCGTGGTGCGGTTCCAGATCGTGGACCAGAAGCGCCGCGTCGTCGCGGAGAGCGCCGTCATGGACCACTCGCCGCCGATGAGCGACCTCAACCCCAGGGGCAGGGACTCCCAGGTGGAGAGCGGCTATTGCATCGGCAACGGCGAGGACTGCTACACGGTCGTGGGCATCCACACGACTGCGACCGCCTACGGCGACGTCGTCGTCTACGCCGCCACCCGCCAGCCCACCCTCCTCACCGGCCACACCCTGGAGATCCTGCTGGGGGTGTTCGGAATCGGGCTGCTGGGGGCGGCGAGCTGGCTGACCTGGGTGGGGGTGGGGCGCACCCTGCGCCCGGTCGAGCGCATCCGCGCCGATCTGGAGCGATTCAGCGCCTCCGAGCCCGGCCACCGGCTGACGGTGCCCGATTCCCAAGACGAGCTGGCCGACCTCGCCCGCACCGGGAACGAGACCCTGGACCGGCTGGAGTCCTCCCTCGCCCGCCAGCGCAGCTTCGTCTCCGACGCCTCGCACGAACTGCGCAACCCCATCGCGGGGCTGCGCACACGGCTGGAGGTGGAGCTGGAGGACCCCGGCGGCGGCGACCCGCGGGAGGCGCTGGCGGACGCGCTGGCCGACGTCGAACGGCTCCAGCGCATCGTCGGCGACCTGCTGGAGCTCGCCCGGATCGACGCCGACGTCGCCACCGAGCGCACGTCGGTCGATCTCGGTGTGCTCGCCGCCGATGAGGCCGCCCGGTCCGACGAGGGCCCCGGGGTCCGGGTGGACGCCGAGCCGCGGGTCGTCGTGGAGGGCAACCGCCTGCGGCTGGTCCGGCTGCTCGACAACCTCCTGGTCAACGCCCGCCGGCACGCCGAGGGACGGGTCACCGTGGTGGTGCGCTCGCGGGAGGGCCGGTCGGTGCTGGAGGTCCACGACGACGGCAACGGGATCGCGCCCGAGGAGCGCGAGCGGGTGTTCGAGCGGTTCGCCCGGCTGGAGGAGTCGCGCGAACGCGATCCGGAGGGCAGCGGGCTGGGGCTGGCCATCTGCCGGGAGATCGCGATCGCGCACGGCGGCACGCTGACCGCGGGGGAGAGCCCTCTCCTCGGCGGCGCCGTGATGACCCTGACCCTCCCGCCCGCCGACGACGGCGGCCGCTGACCGCGCTGCTCCGCGGGCCCCGCCGGTGTACGTGCGGAGTGCTCCGTGCGGCGCCGCCCTTTGCGGCGCCGATTCCGCTAGCGTGAGGCTCACCATTGACGTGCGGAGATGCCACATGGCCCAGGGCAGGTCCGAGGAGAGCGGCCGGGGAGACGGCAGCGGGGGCGGTGACCGCGGCGAAGAGGCGGCGGCCCCGGGACCCCGGGCGCACGCCCCTGCGGAGACCGGGGAGCACCCCGGTGTGCCGGCCGCGTCGGTGATGGCCGCGGCCGAGCACCGGGCCCAGCGGACCCCGTTCCCGGGGACCGGCCGGCTGAACTACTTCACCCTCGGGTTCACCGGGGCGCTGGGCGTGCTGACGGCGTGGCTGCTGGTGCAGGCGCTCATCGGGGCCCAGGGCCTGTTCGTCAACATCCTCGTCGCGCTCTTCCTGGCCGTGGGCCTCAACCCGGTGATCGAGTCCCTGCACCGGCGGGGGCTGCCCCGTTGGGCGGCGATCCTCACCGTCTGCGTGGCGCTGATCGCGTTCGTCACCGGGTTCGTGTGGACGCTCGTGCCACCGCTGACACAGCAGTTCGGCGAGTTCATCGCCAACGCGCCCGACTACGTCCGGCGGCTGGGCGACAACCGGTTCCTGGGCGACCTGGAGCGGCGCTTCCACGTGCTGGAGCAGGCCCAGCAGTTCGTCTCCAGCGCCGACTTCGGGCAGCGCGTGTTCGGCGGGGTCTTCGGCTTCGGCCAGGCCGTGCTGAACTCGCTCATCGCGACCTTCACCGTGCTCGTCCTGACGCTGTTCTTCATGGCATCGCTGCCGGGCATCACCGAGGTGGCCTACCGGCTGGTGCCGCGCTCGCGGCGGGCGCGGGTGCGCGAGCTGGGCGATGAGATCATCGCCCGGGTCGGCGGCTACATCGGGGGGCAGCTGCTGGTCGCGCTCATCGGCGGGGTGGTCGCACTGGTGTTCCTGACCGCGATCGGCTCCGGATACGCCCTCACCCTGGCCCTGGTGGTCGCGGTGACCGCGCTGATCCCGCTGATCGGCACCACCATCGGCGCGCTCGCGGCCACCCTGGCGGTGGGGCTGGGGGACCTGCGCCTCGGCGCGGTGACCCTGGTGTTCTTCCTCGTCTACCAGCAGATCGAGAGCTACGTCATCGCGCCGCGCGTGATGCGCCGCTCGGTCGACGTCGCACCCACGGTGACCATCACCGCCGCGCTGCTGGGGGGCGCGCTGCTGGGCCTGGTGGGGGCGCTGATCGCCATCCCGGTCGCGGCGGCCGTGACCCTGGTGCTCAAGCAGGTCGTCTTCCCGCGCCTCGACGAGCGCTGAGGCGCGGCGTCCCCTGTTCTGTGCGACTTGCCCGCTTGCTTAGGTAAGGTTAACCTTCGTAAGGTTTGCTTGTCCTATCCAACGGCGTCGGCACCGTGTCCGGCGTCCGCGCGGCCGACCCCCGTCCCTCCCCCAACCACCTGACCAGTGCGGAAAAGAGGCCGATCGGTGTTCCACCAGCGCGCCGCGACACCCGACCCGGACGCGGCCGACCTGCTCGCCGCCTACCGGCCCGGGGCATCCTTCTTCGCCTCCCCACACGGGGCGTTCCTCGGCCACGGCGCCCTCGCCGCCGTCGACGACCTCGGCGACGCCGTGGCCGTGCTCCGCGAGACCCGCGCCGACGGCGGCACGCCCCCCATCGCCATCGGCGCCATCCCCTTCGACGGCGCCGCTCCCGGCCGCATCGTGGTCCCCGAGGTCCTGCGCCGCGCCCCCGCCCTCGCGTCCGGGCACCGCTCCGGCCGCGGACAGCGGCCCCTGCCGGGCCCGTGGTCCGCCCGGCCCGTCCCCGGCCCCGCCGACCACGTCGCCGGGGTCGAGCGGATCCTCGAGCTCCTCGCCGACGCCGATACCGGCGACGGCCTGCGCAAGGTGGTGCTGGCCCGGTCGCTGCGGCTCACCGGGCCCGGGACCGTGGACGTGCCGCAGCTGCTGCGCAACCTCGCCTGGCGCGACCCTTCGGGCTTCACCTTCGCCGTGGACCTGCCCGCGGACGGCCCGGGCGCGCGCACCCTCATCGGCGCCAGCCCCGAGCTGCTCGTCGCCAAGAAGGGAGCCGCCGTCACCGCCAACCCGCTGGCCGGGTCCGCGCAGCGCAGCGCCGACCCCACCAAGGACCAGCGGCGCGCCGTGGCGCTCCTCGCCTCGGACAAGGACCGCTACGAGCACGCCGTCGTCGTCGACGCCGTCGCCGACGGCCTCCGGCCCTTCTGCCGGTCGCTGCGCGTCCCCCCGGAGCCCGAACTCGTCCGCACCGCCACCATGTGGCACCTGTCCACCCGGATCTCGGGGGAGCTGCACGACCCCGCGACGCCGTCGGCGCACCTGGCCCGCGCCCTGCACCCCACCCCGGCCGTGTGCGGCACCCCCACGGCCGACGCCCGCGACGCCATCGCCGCCACCGAGCCGTTCGACCGCGGCTTCTACACGGGGGCCGTCGGGCACACGGACGCCCGCGGCGACGGCGAATGGGTGGTCACCATCCGGTGCGCCGATGTCGCCGGCGACACGCTCGACCTGTTCGCGGGCGGCGGCATCGTCACCGGGTCCGATCCCGAGGCCGAACTCGCCGAGACCTCGGCCAAGCTGCGCACCCTGCTGCTCGCGCTCGGCATCAACCAGTCCTTCTGACGCGCACGCCGGCCGACGCACCACCCACCGAAAGGACGAACGTGACCTCCACGCCGCAGCCTCCGCCCTCCCACGACATCGTCGGGATCGGATTCGGGCCCTCCAACGTCGCGCTGGCCATCGGCCTGCGCGAACAGCGGGAGCGCGCCGCGGCCGACCCCGCCGTCCCCGCCGTGAGCGGGGTGTTCCACGAGCGCCAGGAGCACTTCGGCTGGCACCGCGGGATGCTGCTGGACGACGCCACCATGCAGGTGTCGTTCCTCAAGGACCTGGTCACCACGCGCAACCCGGCCAGCGACTTCAGCTTCCTGTGCTACCTGAGCTCGGTGGGCCGGCTGCACGACTTCATCAACCACAAGACCCTGTTCCCGCTGCGCACCGAATTCCACGACTACCTCGCCTGGTGCGCCGGCCGGGTCGCCGACCAGGTGCGCTACTCCTCCGAGGTGGTCGCGGTCGAGCCCGTCCGCGACGCCGCCGGCCGGGTCGCCCAGCTCGACGTCGTCACCCGGCGGGCCGACGGCTCACTGGAGCGCAGCCGCGGACGCAACCTCGTGTTCGCCCCCGGGCTGTCCCCGCGCCTGCCCGACGGCGTCACCGCGGGCGAGCGGGTCTGGCACAGCGAGTACCTGCTGCACCGCCTGGGCGAACTCGACCCGGGCGCCGCGCCGCGCAGGTTCGTGGTCGTGGGCGCGGGGCAGAGCGCCGCCGAGGTCGCCGACCACCTGTACCGGCGCTTCCCCGGAGCGGAGGTCAACGCAGTGTTCTCCCGCTACGGCTACAGCCCCTCCGACGACAGCCCGTTCGCCAACCGCATCTTCGACCCCGAGGCCGTCGACACCTACTTCGACTCCTCGGCCGACGTCCGGGCCGAGATCATGGGCTACCACCGCAACACCAACTACTCCGTGGTCGACCCCGACCTCATCGACGCCCTGTACCGGGCCTCCTACCAGGACAAGGTGAACGGGCAGGAGCGGCTGCGGCTGCACAACACCTCCCGGGTCGCCGGCGTGAACGAGCGCCCTGACGGCGTGACCGTCACCGTCGAGCACCTGCCCAGCGGCAAGCAGACCCCCATCGAGGCCGACTACGCGGTCTTCGCCACCGGCTACCGCCCGGGCGACCCCCGCGACCTCCTCGGCGACCTCGCCGGCCACGTCGTCACCGACCCCCAGGGGCGGCCCGCCGTCGAACGCGACTACCGGCTGGCCACCAGCGACGAGCTCACCTGCGGCATCTACCTCCAGGGCGGGACCGAGCACACCCACGGCATCTCGTCCTCGCTGCTGTCCAACGTCGCCGTCCGGGTCGGCCTGATCCTCGACGCCGTCGCCGCCCGCCTGCCGAGCGCCGCCACCGTTCCGGCGCAGGGCCGCTAGAGTACGGCCGATCCCACGGAACCAGAATTCGGAGTGCCGGTATGACCAACCCGTTCGACGACGCTGAGGGCGCCTTCCTGGTCCTGGCCAACGACGAAGAGCAGTGCTCGCTGTGGCCGGAGTTCGTCGCGGTCCCCGAGGGCTGGCGGACGGTCCACGGGCCGGCCGGCCGGGCCGACGCCCTGGAGTACGTCGAGACCCACTGGACCGATTTGCGCCCGGCGAGCCTGCGCGCCGCCGCCGGCGGCGCCTGAGCCGCCCCGGTCCGCGCGGCGGGGCGGTCCGGTCGGGCCACCCCGCCGGTTCCCCGGCCCGAGGGCCGGGGTCATGATGGAGGTGCACGGAACCCCTGACGGGGTCTGTAGACACGTCCCAGCACAGACCGAGGATGAAGCACGTGCGTCGCACACTGTTCAACGGCAAGATCCACCGGGCCACGGTGACCCACGCCGACCTGCACTACGTCGGCTCCATCACGATCGACGCCGACCTCATGGAGGCGGCGGACCTGGTCGAGGGGGAGCAGGTCCACGTGGTCGACATCGACAACGGGAACCGGCTGGTCACCTATACGATCGCCGGCGAGCGGGGCAGCGGGGTGATCGGCGTCAACGGCGCCGCCGCCCACCTGGTGAGCCCCGGCCACCTGGTGATCATCATGTCCTACGTCGAGGTCGACGACGCCGAGCGGGCCGCGCACCGGCCCAAGGTGGTGCACGTCGACCCGGCCAACCGGATCGTGCACCTGGGAGACGACCCCGCGGAGCCGGTACCGGGCTCCGGTCTGGATTCCGGGCGCACCGCCGCGCCCGTGTCCAGCGGTGGACGGTGACCACATCCGGCCCGATCGTGGAGTGAGCCGCCGGGGTATGCACCATTCGCAATGGATGGTGACGACCACGAGCGGCGCAGCGTCGCGGCCCACATCGAGTGGCAGAAACAGGACATGTGGCTGGTCCTGTGGGGCTGCTACACGCGCCGCTACTGGGCCTTCGCGCGTTGGCCGCTCCCGCCCGGCGGAGCGGTGGTCTCCGCGCACGACCCCGACGGCCTGTACGCCGAGATGCGCCGGGTCGAGCGGGAGCACGGCTTCCTCAGGTGGCGCTACGGCGGGGGCTGACCCCCGCCGCGGCGGAGGCCGGGCCGCGGGTCAGGGGGCCAGCGCCGGGTTGCGCAGCCACTCCCGGAGTTCGGCGCGGCGGTCGGTGTCGCTCTTGAGCGGGCACGTGGTGCAGTACCCGTGCTCAGGGTCGCCTTTGTAGTCGAAGCAGCAGGTGCCGCGGACCGCCCAGGTGCCGCGCGGGTGGCCGGCGCAGAAGGGGAACAGCCGGGGGCGGGCGCGGGTGACCGCGCCCGCGCGCACCAGGGCGTCGCCCAGGCGGTCGGCGCGGTCCCACGCCGCCTCGGCGTCGCGGCCCAGGAACCGCGCGGGGTTGAGCATGTAGAAGTGCAGGGTGTCGAGCACCCAGCCCCACAGGGTGCGCAGGCCCACGCGCGTGTGGGCGTGGACGGCGTGGATGACGGGCGTGAAGGCCGCGACCAGGTGTTCGGCGGCGATGCGGTCCAGGGCGTCGTCGTCGGCGACCACGACGGAGTCGGGGTGGCCGGCCGCGGGGTCGCCGGGCAGGACGGCCGTGCGCGGGCTGGTGATCATGGGGGTGCCGAAGCCGATGTTGGACAGCCACGGGAACCACAGGTGCCGCCGCTCCAGGAGCGCCGCGCGGCCGGTGAGGTAGATCCCCGCGGAGACCATGAAGATGGGCTCGCGCAGCAGCGCTCTGAGGAAGTGGGTGGCGGCGGGCAGCCGGTGTCCGGGGCCGTGGTGGGCCGTGATCTGGTCGAAGAGCGCACCGACCGTGTCCTCGGCGACCATGAGGTCGGCGCGGTAGTAGTGCTCGGTGCCCGGGTGCTCACGGCGCACGACGAGGTCGCCGGCCAGGATATCGGGCAGGGGCGCGAACTTCAGCGGCGCGCAGGCGTCGACGACGGCCTGCAATGGTGCCTGAGCCACGGCCATCTCTGCTTCAGCCAACCTTCCCGAGCCGCGTGCGGCGGCAGGTGTCGTGGACGGGGGCGTGTGCAGCGGCGGTTCCGCCGGCCGCGTGCGGCCCCGCGGGGCATCGCCGGAAGATCGCCATCCCGTTAGATGAGGCTACCCTAATGGCTCGCGCCGCCGCAAAGGGCCGGCGCGGGTGCGCCGCAGCCACCGTTCGGCCAGCATCAGGTTGACGACCCAGCTCAGCCATACCGAGGCGCCCACGGCGGCCTGGAGCATCAGCTCCTCGTCGCCGCCGTAGAGCGTGTCGAGTGCGGGGGAGGCGACGGCGAAACAGATCACCAGCCACGCCCGGTTGGCGACGATCGACCAGGCGAGGGCGAAGCTGCGCACCATCCACGCGCGGTGGTCGGCGAACCGCTTGGCGCGGGCGGCCCGGTAGCCGGCGAGCGTGCACCCGAACCACAGCAGTGCGAGCAGCGCGTTTCCGGTGTGCTGGGCCGGTCCCATGGCGCCGAGCGGCGAGACGGCCAGGGCAAGGAGCGCCGCCGGCAGCGCGGCCGCGACGTAGGCGCGCCCGCTCCACCGGTGCACGTGCGGCCGGTGGCGGCGCAGCCGCGGCCACACCTGCAGGCACGAGGCCGCCAGGACCACCGAGCCGAGCAGGATGTGCGCCACGAGGGCCGGGTAGTGCCACGGGACGTCGGCGCGCGGGGCGACCCGGGACTGGCCGGGGTCGAACGTCAGGTACGGCGGGAGCGAGACGGCGAGGAACGCCGCGCACACGACCGCCAGGGGCAGGACCCAGGGGCGGCGCCACCACACGACGGGGGTGCGGCGGCGCGGTCCCGGTTCCGGCCGGGCGGGTGCGGATGGCATGGAGGGCTCCTTGCGGTCGGTGGGGTGGCGATCGGGTGGCCGGGTGCGGGCCGCGCCCACCGATCTGTGTATGTCATACACTTGATGTGTAATACATACACAGTTCTAAACTGGGCGTCAACCGAGCGATGGGTGGGCGATGGCAGGCGTGAACGACGGCACCGGCGGGCGGGCGCGCACCGTCGAGCTGCTCTGGGGCACCACGGCGCGCGCCTCGCGCGGGCCGCGGCCCAAGCTGAGCCTCGGCGGGATCGCGCGGGCCGCCATCGGCATCGCCGACGCGGAAGGGCTCGACGCCGTCTCCATGCAGCGCGTCGCGAAGGAACTCGGCTACACCACCATGTCGCTCTACCGCCACGTCCCGGCGAAAGAGCAGCTCATCCAGGTCATGGTCGACACCGCGGTCGACCGCGCGCCCGATGTCGGCCACATCGAGGGCTGGCGGGCGCAACTGGAGGCCGTGGCCCGCTCACTGCTGGCCACCTACCAGCGGCACCCCTGGGTCCTGGAGGCGCACGCTCCGGGACCGCCGGTCGGCCCCGGCGGGCTGAGCTGGCTGGAGGCCGGGCTCGGCCCGCTGTCCCGCGCCGGCCTGGAGCCCGAAGAGGCCCTGGGCGCCATGCTCTTCCTCGACGGCGCGCTGCGCGGCCTGGCCCGGCTGGGGGCGGACATGAGCCGGACGCGCCGGCAGGCCGGGATCAGCGCGGACCAGGCCGACCGCGACTACGCCGACACCCTGCGCGGGGTGGTCACCGATGACGCGTTCCCGGTGCTGGCCGGCCTGGTGCGCGACGGGGTGTTCGACCCTCCCGCCGCGGACGCGGCGGCGGGCGGCGACATGGACGCCGACGTCGAATTCGGCCTCCAGCGCCTGCTCGACGGCATCCACGCGCACACCCGCCGCTCCGCGGCGGGATGAGGGCTCAGCTCAGCAGCGCCAGATGGTGGCGCACCAGAGCGCGCAGCACCGCCGCCACCGTCTCGGGCGCGGCCCCCGTCCCCTCGGCGAGCTCGGCGGCCGTCGCCGAGCGGAGCCGGGCGAGTTCGGAGATCACCGGCCCCGCCGCGGCCGGGAACCGGTAGCGGCTGCCCGAGACCGTGATCGCGACCTGGTCGCCCTCGCGCTCCAGCGGCGGGGCGACGATCGGCACGAATTCCGCCCGGGTGCCGGGGCCGGGCTCGGCGTCGCCGACCGCCCACTCCAGGGAGAACGACTGCCGCCGCGGGAACCGGTCCGCCCGCTCGGCCAGCGCGTCGTCCACGCCGTGCCGCTCGGCCGCCTCCACCAGGTGCCGGAGCAGCTCGCGGTGGTGGGCGCTACGCTCCTCGCCGGTGGCGGCGCGCGGCAGGTCGCGGCGGAGGAACTCGACCTCGTGCAGCCGGTCCAGCACCGACCGCGCCCAGTCGATCCCGGTCGCGCGGGTGAAGCCGAAGGTGAGGTGCATGCTGACGTCGCCGGTGCCGGTGACGGTGTGCCACCACCCCCGGGGCACGTGCAGCACCTGGCCCGGGCGCAGCACTCCCTCCCACACCGTCCCCTCCGGGGCGGTGTGGCCGTGGTCGGCGTCGACCTTCATCGGGTAGGGGCGGGTGCCCTGCCCGTGCACCTGCCACGCCTTGGTCCCCCGGACCTGCACGATGAAGGTGTCGTGGTCGTCCCAGTGGGTGTCGAAGCCGTGGGAGTCGCCCCAGATCAGGTAGAGGTTCACCTGGGCCCGCTCGCGGACCAGCCGCATCAGGTCGTCGGCGGCCTCGCGGACGGGCGGGTGCAGGCGGTCGATCCCGTCGAGCACCAGGCTCGCGCCGTCGCGCAGCTCCCGGTAGAGCGCGTCGGGGCGCAGGAGCCGGCGGGCCGCGCCCGACGTCTCGCCCGGTTCGGTGTAGCGCGCGGCGGGAACGGGGCTGCCCTTGCGGTGCAGCCGGATTCGCGGCGGCTCCAGCGGACGCGTGGCGAGGATGTCGTCGAGGGCGTCGAACGTCAGGAGCCCGCCCACGGTGTCGGGGCCGAGGTCGGCGAACAGCACCTCCGACGACAGGCGCGCGTCGAGCCGGTCGGCGCCGATGGCCGCGCGCAGCGTCTCGGTGAACAGGCGGTCGGTCACAGGGGCCTCCACAACGGCGAAGGGCCGCCGGAGGCGCGAAGCCCCTCCGGCGACCGTCGACACGCGGTCGACTGGGTGTGTCGGAATCAGATGAAGTCGGAGCTGGAGTCCGTGCCGTCGTTGTCGCCGCCCGCGGTGGTGTCCCGCGACGTCACCGCGGCCAGGTCCTCGACCTCGACCTCGATCGGGTCCATGAGTGATCACCTCTCTTTCTGTTGGGGAGTGGACCGGCCCGTGCGGGCTCAGCGCCCCGGGGCCAGCCCCGTTCGCGCGGCCGCGAACGCGTGCGCGTCGGCCGCGAGCTCGATCGCCTTGGTCACGGCGCGCGGCCCGTGCCCCACGTCGTGCTCGTAGCGCAACAGGACGGGCGCGCCGCCGGGTGCGGCGGCGGCCTGGAGCGCCGCGCACATCTTGCGCGGATGCGCGGCGTCGGTGCGGGTGTCGCCGTGGAACCCGGTGAGCAGTACCGCGGGGTAGGACCGGCCCCGGCCCTCCAGAGCGGCGTGGTAGGGGGAGTAGGCCATGAGCGCCGCGAAGTCGCCGGGGTCGGCGGCGGTGCCGAACTCCCGGGTCCACATCGGCCCCAGGCCCAGCCGTTCGAACCGCGCCATGTCGGCCAGGGGCGCCGACGCGATCACCGACCCGGCCACATCGGGGCGCAGCACCGCCGCGGCCAGGACCAGGAGGCCCCCCGCGGAGCCGCCCGACAGGCACAGCTGCGCACGCGAGCAGGCGCCTTCGGCCACGAGCGTGTCGGCCGCCGCGACGAGGTCCTGCACCGCGCGGATCTTGTTGCGGCGGGCGCCGCGCAGGTGCCAGTCGCGCCCGGCGTCGCCGCCGCCGCGCACGTGGGCGACCGCGTAGCGCCCGCCCGCCCGCAGCCAGGCGAGCACGGTGGCGCTGAACCCGAACTGCCGCGGGCGGCCGAACCCGCCGTAGGCGTGCAGGATGGTCGGGCCGGGGCCGTCGGGGCCGAAGACGGTCACCGGGACGCGGGTGCCGTCGGCGGAGCGGCACGCGGTGGTGCGCCGGCGCACCGGCCGCGCGGCGGGGGAGGAGCCGCCGCCGGGCCAGGGGCGGGGGCGGCCGCCGCCCGGGGGCAGCAGGTGGACGGTCTGCTGGGTGGCGACATCGGCGTAGCAGAAGTGCGCGGCGCCGTCGGCCCCCGACTCCAGGCGGGTGACCATGCCCTCGCCCGGCAGCGCTATGCTGCGCGGCGCCGACCCGCCCGCGGGGTCATGGGCGGTCAGCTCGCTGATCCCCAGCCTGGTGCGGACCACCAGCAGCTCCGCGGATCCGGGGTGCCCGGCGGCGGCGAAGCCGTCGAGCGTCGCCCCGGGGTCCTCGGCCACCGCCTCGCGCCACCCCGCGGGGGAGGGGGCGGCGGGATCGGCGGCGCAGATGCGGCGGCGCGGCGCGCCCAGGGTGGTGCGCAGGTACAGGACGCCGTCGGGACCGATGTCGGCGTCGGTCTCCGCGTCGACGCCCTCCTGCACGGTGCGCCACGACGGGGCGGCCGGGTCGCCGGCCCGCAGGTCGGCGATCCACAGGTCGTTGCGGTGGCCGGTGCCGTGGCTCTCCGTCACCAGCAGCCACCGGTCGCGCAGCACCCGCACCCCGGGCACCGTGCGCGGGCCGCGGCACGCGCGGACGAAGACGTCGGTGCGCGGCGGTCGGCCGCGGGAGACCCGGTGCAGCCACACGCCGCGGCGGCCGTCGCCGTCGTCGCGCCGCACGTAGTAGAACGAGGCGGGATCGCCGCCGAGCCACGCGACGTGGGAGTAGCGCACCCCCGGGATCGGCTCCTCGACCGGCAGCCCCGAATCGGTGGCGAGCACGCGCAGGGCGCCGCGCTCGGTGCCGCCGGTGGACGTCTGCACCGCCACGCACCGGCCGTCGGAGCTGGGCTCCCAGGCGTCGAGCGTGGTGCGCCCGGTGGGGTCGAACACCGCGGGGTCGAAGACGACGCGCGCCCGTGCGCCGTCGACGGTCACCAGCACCGGATGGTCGGCCCCGGCGGGCCTGCGCGTGGCGAAGACCGTGCCGCCGCGCCGGACCGGCGGCGACCACAGGTCGGCCGCCACCAGGTGCCGGATATCGGACGCCAGCGCCCCGCGCAGCGGCCACCCCGCCGCCGCCCGCGCGAACTCCCGCGACCGGTCGCCCAGCCAGCGCCGCGTGGCGGCGGAATCGGGCGCCTCCAGCCATCGGAAGGGGTCGGCCACGACCCTGCCGTGCAGGGTGTCCACCACTGAGGGGCCGCCGTCCTGAGGGCGGGCCGTGGGCCGGGGGGAGGCCGGACTCACCTCGGGTCGGACCGTCGGCTGAGGGGGACGGGGGCGTAACCAGGCGTTCCTTGAGGCACGGTCACATCCTCGAAGTGCGTGTTACCGGCGGTCAAGTAACTCCTGACTTACCGGTAAGGCCGCGAGTGTGACGCAACGGTGAGGTTTCGGTCCGGTCACCCCGGCCGCGGGAACGGCCGCCGCGCGCGCCGCGCCCTCCGGTCCGCGCCGGGGGTCAGAGCGCCAGGAGCGGGGCGGCGTCGTGGGCCGTGACCTCCACCGGGCCCGGGGTGAGCGCCGCGAGGGCCGCGCGGTAGCCGGGGCCGGCGTCGAGGTCGGTCAGCCACACGTGCCCGGGGGCATCGGGGAGGTTCCACGCCGTTACCCGGGCGGGCCGGTCGGGGGCGTTGACCGCCACATTGGCCAGCCCGCCCGACAGGCCGTCGCCGGTCGACTTCAGGAGGGCCTCCTTGCGCGCCCAGTACCCGAAGAACCCGGCGGCGCGGCCGGCGTCGGGCAGCGCCGCCAGGTCCGCGCGCTCCGGGCCGGTCAGCGCGTACTCGGCCAGGCCGTCGATGTCGCGGGAGCCGGTGACCTCCTCCACGTCGACGCCGATCTGCACGCCGCGGGCCAGCGCCACCACGACCCGCGCGCCGGAGTGGCTGATGGAGATCTCCAGCCCTTCGGCCGCGCCGGCCGGCCGTGGCTTGCCGTGGGGGCCGGGGCGCGGATCGGGCCGCCGTTCGCAGCCGCGGCAGTGCAGGGTGAAGGCCACGTCGCGCGGGTCGCACCCCGCGGCGCGGCCCACGGTGAGCCGGGCCAGCGCGTGCGCCACGGCGTAGCGGTCGCGGTCGGCCCGCACCCGGAAGCGCGCGTGCCGTTCGCGTTCGGCATCGTCGAGGAGTCCCAGCAGGGCCCCGGTCGCCTGTCCGGGCCCGGCCCACCACACATCACAGTTCACGGGGGTCACCGTCACATTGTGGCCGGACGAGGGGGCGACCACCAGGCCGCCCCCTGTTCCGGCCCGAACACATGGGCCCGCCCAGGCATAATCCGCACCGCCACGGGGCATTCGTCTATCGACCTCATCGCACGGGGCGCCGGGCGGCCCGCAGCGCCGGTGCAGGTCAGCCCGCTCATCAGGGAGGCCCCCCATGTCGGTCATGATGATGTTCGGAACCGCCGTCGTGATCCTCTTCGCCCTGCTCGTCGCGGTCTTCATCGCGGCACTGGTCAAGGGGTCGGCTCCCGACCCCGGTGAAGAGCCCGCCGACGACGCCGCGATCGACGCGGCCTTCCAGGCGCACGGAGTGCATTTCAGCTGACGCTCTCCGCTCTATCATCGGAGCGCAGCGGCCCGCACCGAGATGGAGTTCTCTCATGACCGACGACACCAGGCCGGCGTTCGCGGCCGAGCGCAGAGAGCGCATCCTGGAACTGGTGCGCACCAACGGTGCCATGGCGCTGCGCGACATCGCCTCCCGGGTCCGGGCCTCGGAGGTCACCGTGCGCCGCGATGTCCGCGCCCTGGAGGCCGACGGGCTCATCGACCGCAGGCGGGGCGGTGCGGCGCTGCCCGGCCACCTGGGCCACGAGCAGAGCTACGCGCAGAAGAGCGGGCAGGCCGCCCCGGAGAAGCTCGCCATCGCCGCCGCTGCGGCGCGGCTGGTCATCGACGGCGACGCCATCGTCCTGGGGCCGGGCAGCACCACCGAGGCCCTGGCGCGCGAGCTCACCGGCCGGCAGAACCTCACCGTGGTGACCAACTCGCTGCCGGTGGCCGACGTCCTCGCCTCGGCGCCGGGGGTCGAGGTCGTCATGACCGGCGGGACCCTGCGCGGGACCATCCGGGCGCTCGTGGGCACCGCCGCCGAGCAGGCGCTGTCCGGGCTGCGGGTGCGCCAGGCGTTCGTCTCGGGCAACGGTGTGACGGCCGACCGCGGGCTGAGCACCCCCAACCCGGCCGTCGCCAGCGTCGACCGCGCGCTGGTGGCCTGCGCCGAAGAGGTGATCGTGCTGGCCGACCACACCAAGGTCGGCGCCGACACCATGGTGCAGACGGTGCCGCCCGAGCACATCGCCCACCTGATCACCGACAACCACGCCGACCCCGAGGTCCTGATGACCCTGGAGGACATGGGGACACTGGTGCACGTGGCGGTGCTGGAAGTCGATCGCGGGGAGTGACCACCGGCCCTGGCAGGGGCGTGTGAGCGCACAGTACGCTACGTGGATCGTCCGCGATGCCGAGAAGATCCCTTTTCTGGAGGCCGCCTACATGCCGACCCCGGTGACCCTGCCCGACCCCTGGTCGAGGTCGAAGGTGAGCGTCGTCATCCCGACCTACAACGAGGCCGAGAACCTGCTCGTTGTCGTCGGGCAGGTCTTGGCGCTGGAGCTGCCCGGGCTGCGCGTGGTCATCGTGGACGACAACTCCCCCGACGGCACCGGCGACATCGCCGACAAGCTCGCCGCGGACAACGGCGGCGAGGACGGCCGCGTCTCGGTCGTCCACCGCACCGCGAAGGACGGCCTGGGCCGCGCCTACATCGCGGGGATGACCCGGGCCCTCGACGACGGCGCCGACTACGTCGTGCAGATGGACGCCGACCTCAGCCACCCGCCCGGCTACATCCCGCAGCTCCTCGGCACCATGCTGGCCACGGGCGCGGGCGTGGTGATCGGCAGCCGCTACGTCCCCGGCGGCAGCCTCTCCGACCACTGGGGACTGCGCCGCCGGCTCCTCAGCGGCTGGGCCAACGCCTACGTCAAGGCGATCCTGTCGATGCCGGTGCGCGACGTCACCGCGGGCTTCAAGATCTGGCGCCGCACGGCCCTCGACGCCCTCGACCTCGCCGAGGTGCGCAGCACCGGCTACAGCTTCCAGGTCGAGATGCACTTCCGCGCCTACCGCCGCGGCCAGAAGATCGTGGAGATCCCCATCCACTTCGAGGACCGGCAGGAGGGCGCCAGCAAGATGGACCTCGCCGAGCAGGTGGAGTCGGCGCTGCGCCCCTTCCGCCTGCGCCGCGACGAGCGCGGCGCCGCCCGCCGCCGCTGACCCCGCCGGTCAGGGCCCTTCCAGTACCACCGCCCGGTCGCGCAGCACGGTGTCGGCGATCCGCTCGGCCAGGCGCTCGCACTGGGCGCCGATGCGGTCGACGGTGGTGCCGGCGTGCCCCCGGCGCACCGGGCCCACCGCGAAGACCCTGCGCGCCACCCCGCCCCCGGGCAGGAGCAGCGCGCCGCGGGAGCAGGTCGTGATCCCGTCCGTCCCGGCCCCGGGGAAGCCCGGGATGTGCGGCGGGGGCGCGAGGCGGGGGTCGCCGGTGGCCACGATCGCGGCCGCCGCGTCGATGCGCCCTCCTCCGGCCAGGTCCACGGCCACGCCGCCGGACGCGGCAGCGATCCGCAGGACCCTGCCCGTGGACGTGGCGACCTCCGCGTGCGGGGCCGCCCATCGCGCGGTCCCGGCGAGCGCCGCGGCCAGGTAGTCGCCGTAGACCCCGCGCGGCAGCCGGGTCTCGGGCCCGCAGGCGAGGCCGCCGCCGCGCGCCCAGTCCATGAGGTGGCAGGGCTGGTCCGGCAGCACCGACATGGCCTTGGCCGGTGCGTCCAGCAGGCGGGTGTCACCCGGCGGGTACCCCGGCCCCCGGGCGTGCCGGCCGTGCTCGTCGACCAGGACGATCCGGTAGCCCAGCCGCAGCCAGGTGGTCGCCCGCAGCAGGGCGATCGCCGCCACGGCCGCGCTCGGCCCGCCGCCCGCGCACACGATGGTCGGCCTCCGGCGGCCGGCGGTGTCCGCCCCTTGTCGCATGGCCACCACGATAGAACTTTCAGCCGCTCCCGGGGGGCGGTCGGCCGGCGGTCGACCCGGGGCAGGACCGCAGCGGCGGATCCGCCACCCCGCAGAACATCGGGCCCGGCTCCGCCCCGCCGGGCGGCGCGGCCGGGCGCCCCGTGTCCTTGCGCAGGAAGGCCAGGGCCGCCAGGCCGGCCAGCACCGCCAGCCCGGCCAGGATGAGCATCGCGGGACCGAACCCGCCCTTGATCCCCGCCGGGCCCGCCACGCCCGCCGCCACCGGCACGGCCGCGACCCCGATCAGCTGGGCGGCCCGGGCCAGCGTGTTGTTGACGCCCGAGGCCAGGCCCGCGTGGCGCTCGGGGGCCGAGGCGAGCACCGTCGCCGTCAGCGGCGCCACCGCCGTGGCCAGTCCCAGCCCCACGAGCAGCACCCCCGGGAAGACACCCGTCAGGTAGGACATGCCCGGCTGGAGCAGGGAGAGCAGCACCAGCCCGGCCGCCACCAGCAGCGGACCGACCGTGAGCTGCGGGCGCGGGCCCAGCCGCACCCCGAGCTTGCCCGACCGGCTCGACAGCAGGAGCATCAGGATCGTGATCGGCAGCGAGGCCGCCCCGGCGAGGATCGCGGAGTAGCCCAGCCCCTCCTGCAGGTAGATCACCAGCAGGAACAGCAGCGGCCCCAGGGCACCGTAGAGGGCGATGGTGACCAGGTTGGTCACCGAGAACCGGGTCGACCGGAAGATGTCCAGCGGCAGCATCGGCCGCGAGCTGCGCAGCTCCACGACCACGAAGCCGATCATGGCCGCGGCGCCCACCGCGCCGCTCGCGGCGACGCTCCACACGGGGGCGCCCGACGTAGACCCCGACTCGATGAGGGCGAACGTCACCCCGGCGAGCCCCACCATGCCCAGCACCGCACCGGCGTAGTCCATCCGGCGGGGCGCCTGCTCGTCGCGCGACTCCGGCACGTGCCGCCAGGTGATCAGCAGCACGATCACCGCCAGCGGCAGGTTGATGAGGAAGATCAGCCGCCAGGACCCGGTGTCGACCAGGTAGCCGCCGACGAACGGGCCGACCGCCGCGGCCACGCCCGTGAGCCCCGACCAGGCGCCGATGGCGCGTGCCCGGTCGCGCTCGCAGAACGACGCCTGGAGGATCGCCAGGCTGCCCGGCGTCAGCAGCGCCCCGCCCACGCCCTGGAGCACCCGCCCCGCGATCAGCCACGTGATGTCGGGCGCGGCCGTGCACAGCGCCGAGGCGAGGGCGAACCACACCACCCCCAGGGAGAACATGCGCGCCCGCCCGAAGCGGTCGCTCAGCGAGCCGCTGAGCAGGATGAGCGACGACAGGGTGACCATGTAGCCGTTGGCGATCCACTGGAGCCCGGCGACACCGGTGCCCAGCTCCCTGCCGATCTCGGGCAGCGCCACGTTGACCACGGTCGAGTCCAGGAACGCCATGCCCGACCCCAGGACGGTTGCCCCCAGCATCCACCGCCCCGCCGGGGTCCCCCACTCCACGTCCCCGGCCGGCACCGCCGCGGCCCGGCGGATGCGCATGCGGCTCATCTGCACACTCCTCGCCATCGGGCCCCCGCCGACCCGCCCTGCCAGCAACAGTACGGCGCGGACGGCCGCTACCGGCCGTCCGCGCCTTGCGGGTGTGTCGCGGTCACTCGCCGGCGAGCGTCCCGCTGATCGAGGTACGCGCCGCCCGGCGGGCCGGCAGCGCCGACGCCAGCAGCCCGGCGGCCAGCGCCACGGCGATGAACAGCCCGATCTGCCCGGCCGGCAGGGTGAACAGCATCCCCTCCAGGGCGGCCGAGCCCGCCGCCCAGCCGAAGAGCACGCCCAGCCCGATGCCCACCGCCGCGCCGGTCAGGCTCAGCAGCACCGCCTCCAGGCCGAGCATCGTGCGCAGTTGGCGGCCCGACACGCCCAGGGCCCGCAGCAGCGCGGATTCCCGGGCGCGCTCCAGCACCGACAGCGCCATGGTGTTGGCGATACCGACGACCGCGATGAGGATCGCGAGGCCGAGCATGGCGGCGATGGTCAGGAACGCGATCCCCAGAACCTCGTCGAACTGCTGGCGGACCTGGGCCATCGACTCGACCTGGACCGTCGGGTACTCGGCGACGGCGTCGTAGACCGCGTCGCGCACATCGGCCGGGTCGGCGCCCTCGGCCGCCCGCACCAGCACTCTGGAGTCGGTGGTGGTCCCGGGGAACGCCGACGCGAAGTCGGCAGGGTCCATCGTCACCCCCCACAGCTGCTGCATCTCCGAGGTCACCGCGACGATCTCGTAGTCCCGGGGACCTTCTTCGGTCTCGATGGACAGGGTGGTACCCACCCCGCCCCCTTCGGTGAAGTCGCCCGATACCGCGACGGTGCCCGGCCCCACGTCGGCGAGGTCGCCCTGCTCGACGTCGCTGTCGATGTCGGTGCCGAGACGGCCGCCGGCATAGGTGGCGACCGGGAGCGTCTGCCCGCCGGCCCCCTCGGTATCGGCCCGGCGCTCCGAGACGGCGAGTTCGATCTCGGGGGAGGAGGCCAGGTTCGCGGCGACGTCGGCGGGCATACCGGAGGACTCGTCGTCGGTGTACTGGGAGTTCAGCTGGTAGTCGGCCGGGAACTGCCGGTCCAGCTGCTCGTCCAGGGTGGCGCGCAGGGAGGCGTCGACCACCGAGTAGCCGGTGATGAGTGTCGCGCCCACCGCCAGCGCGATCATCGCCGCCGCCGCGCGTTTCGGACTGCGCCGGGCGTTGTCGGCGGCCAGCATGCTCGCGACACCCATGCGGCGCATCGGCACGCCCGCGACCGCGACGACGGCGCGCACCAGGAGGGGGCTGACGACCACCACGCCGATGAAGGCGACCATCCCCGCGGCCACCACCAGGATCAGCCCCGCCTCCGGGCCGCCCCCGAGCATCGCCAACGCCAGCAGCCCCGCCGAGGCCAGGAAGAACACCACGGCGACCAAGATCCGCCTCCAGCCGATGCCCTTCTCCAGGCCCGCGGCCACCGCGCTGGTGCGCAGAGCGGCCAGCGGCGGGACGTTGGTCGCCCGGCGCGCCGGGAGTACGGCGGAGAGGAGGGTCACGACGGTGCCGACCAGCAGCCCGACCGCCACCGGCGTGAGGCCCACGACCGGCGTGGCCGGTCCGCCCGCCCCGGCGGCCGCACCGCCGAACCACGCGCCGGCCGCGCCGACGCCGATCCCCGCCAGCACCCCCAGCGCCGACGCCACCAGGCCCACGATCAGCGCCTCCAGCAGGACACCGCGGAACACCTGCCCCCGCGAGGCGCCCACGCAGCGCAGCAGCGCCAGTTCCCGCTGCCGCTGGGCGAGCAGGATCGAGAACGTGTTGTAGATGACGATCGACGCCACGACCACCGAGATCAGGGCGAACAGCAGCAGCGCCGTGCCC
The DNA here is from genome assembly GCF_042653925.1 of Nocardiopsis mangrovi. Classification (NCBI taxonomy): domain Bacteria; kingdom Bacillati; phylum Actinomycetota; class Actinomycetes; order Streptosporangiales; family Nocardiopsidaceae; genus Nocardiopsis; species Nocardiopsis mangrovi. The sequence goes on along the minus strand of NZ_JBHSFQ010000037.1, from coordinate 20,293 downwards.
AGCGTCCTCGCCTGGCCCCCGGCGGCGCTCGCCAGTTCCTCGCCCATCTCCTGGCCGGTCGCGACCTCGGCCCGGTCCCCGGCCGCGCCGGCGACCGCCTCGGCCACCTGCTCATCGGAGGTGCCTTCGGCCCCGATCACGTCGATCTCGGAGAAGTCGTCGCGGCCGGTCATGGCGGCGGCGGTCGAGTGGGTGAACGCGACGGCGCCGCGGTAGGCCAGCTCCGCGTCGACGCCGACGTCGATCAGCCCGGTGACGGTGAACTCGTGCCGCTCGCCGCCGGCGTCGAGAACGCTGACGGTATCGCCGATCCCGTAGCCGGTCGCGTCGGCGGTGACGGTGGCCAGGGCGGCCTCGTCGCCGGCGGCGGGCAGCGCGCCCTCGTCCGCCTGGTGGCGGACCACCCCGCCCACGGAGATTCCGGCGGTCGGGACGGTGCCGACGGCCCGGCCGTCCTTGTCCAGCAGAGCGGCGTCGCCGTGGATGATGCCGTCGGCGTCGTCCACCTCGGGCAGGGCGCGGATGTCGTCGAGCACGTCGGCCGACAGGCCCTCGTCGCCGTCCTGGGCCCCGTCCGGTGCGGGCCGGGCCACGGCGTCCAGCGAGTCGGCCGAGCCCATGACCCGGGCGCTGTAGGCCGCGCTGAGCGTGTCGCTGAAGACCAGCGTCCCGGCGACGAACATGACCCCCAGGGCGATGGCGAGTGCGGTGGTGACCAGCCGGCCCTTGTGCAGGCGCAGGCCGGCCATCGTGGTTCGGAACATGGCGGCCTAGGACTCCAGCTTCACGAGGCGGTCGAGCACGGTCTCGGCGGTGGGGGCGTGTACCTCGTCCACCAGGCGGCCGTCGCGCAGGAAGACGACGCGGTCGGCGTAGGCGGCGGCGACGGGGTCGTGGGTCACCATGACGATCGTCTGGCCCAGGTTCGCGGCGGAATCGCGGAGGAACGCCAGCACTTCGGCGCCCGACCGGGAGTCGAGGTTGCCGGTCGGCTCGTCGGCGTAGACCACCTCCGGCTCCCCGAGCAGGGCGCGGGCGACCGCGACCCGCTGCTGCTGGCCGCCGGAGAGCTTGGACGGCAGGTGGTCCAGGCGCTCGCGCAGGCCCACCACGTCGACGATGCGGTCCAGGCGCTCGCGGTCCACCGGGCGCTTGGCGATCTGCGCCGGAAGCAGGATGTTCTGCTCGGCGGTCAGCATCGGCAGCAGGTTGAACGACTGGAAGACGAACCCGATGCGGTCCCGGCGCAACCGGGTGAGCTGCTTGTCCTTGAGCCGGGTGATGTCGGTGCGGCCCAGGTGCACGGTGCCCGAGGTGGCGGTGTCCAGACCCGCGAGGCAGTGCATCAGCGTGGACTTGCCCGACCCCGACGGCCCCATGATCGCGGTGAAGGCGCCGCGGGCGAACTCCACGCTCACGCCGTCCAGCGCGTGCACGGCCGATCCGGACGTCCCGTAGACCTTGGTCAGATCTCGTGTGAAGGCAGCGGGTGGCGCCTGGGTGTACTGCGCTCCGGCCAACGCGGCGGTCTCGCTCACGTCTCCCTCTTTCTTCCCGGCGGTTGGTGATACCGGAGACGCTAGGCCCGAGCAGTGCGGCGGGTCGTCGGCCGCGCAGCCGATTTCCGGTAGGGCGTTAAGGAGGGGGCCGGGGCCGTCCAATGGCTCAAGGCACCGCGCCGCCCATCGACTTTCGTCGTAGCCCTCGCCAGGTGACCTCGCTCTCGATCACCGCCGGGTTCAGCAGCGGCCTGCGACAACCCGGTGCGCCGACTTCCGTCGCCCCCGCTGTGCCGCCGCGGCACACGATGATCTCCGGCCTGCGAGCCCCATACACTCCGGCGCATGGGTGACGACACTGTGCAACGCCGTGCCTTCCGGCCGGGGGTGTGGCCGCTGCGGATCGGGCGGTGGCTGTGGGACCGGCGCCACGGGATCGTCGATTGGGCTCTTGCGATCGGTCTCTTTCCGATCTGGGTGTTCACCGTGATCGAGCTGCCCAACGGCCCCTTCAAGACCCTCGTCGACCGGATCGACACGGTGGGCACCTCGGACGAGGCGGCGGTCGTCTGGGTCGCCATCGCGTTCGGCGGGGCGACGGCGGTGTCGCTGGCGACGCTGTTCCGCCGCTCCAGGCCCGCCGTTCTGCTCAGCGTCGCCGCGGTCCTGGCCTTCGGCTTCGGCAACGGCTTCCCGATCGCGCTGGCGCTCTACTCCTACGCGTCCTGGTTCAGCCACCGGCGCCGGTCGCCGGCCGTCTGGACCGCGGCCATGGTGCTCGGCGTGATCTGGATCTGCACCTACTCCTACGCCGACAACGGCGGCGAGGGCTTGGCCGAAGCGGTGATCTTCGTGACCGTCCTGGTGGTCGCGTTGCCTGTGACCGCCGGCCTGTTGGTGGCCACCGTCCGGCGCCGGCTCGTCGAGAACCTGCATGAACGCGCCGGACGGCCCGAACGCGAACAGCACCGGTCGGCCGAGCAGGCCGTCAACGGGGAGCGCAGCCGCGTCACCGGGCAACTCCGCCCCTTCCCTCTTGGGGCGTGGCCGCCGAAGATCCGAGAGCGGCTGGAGGACGGGCGCCACGGGCTCGTCGACTGGGCCCTTGCCATCGGCCTCTTCCCGATCTGGGCGGGCACCATGGTCGAGCTGTTCAGCGGCCCCTTCCACACCCTCTTCGACGGGGGCCGTCCGGGCAACACCTTGATCCCGGAAGACTTCGCCGTGATCGCCATCGTGCTCGGCGGGGCGACGGTGGTGTCGCTGGCGACGCTGTTACGGCGCTCCAGGCCCGCCGTTCTGCTCAGCGTCGCCGCGGTCCTGGCCTTCGGCTTCGGCAACGGCTTCCCGATCGCGCTGGCGCTCTACTCCTACGCGTCCTGGTTCAGCCACCGCCGCCGGTCGCTGGCCGTCTGGACCGCGGCCATGGTGCTCGGCGTGATCTGGATCCACGTCTACTCCTCCGCGGACAACATTGTCGGGTCGTCGATCTTCGTGACCGTCCTGGTGGTCGCGTTGCCCCTGACCGCCGGCCTGTGGGTGGGTGCCCGCCGCCAGCTCATCGGGAACCTGCATGAACGCGCCGAACGGCTCGAACGCGAACAGCACCTCTTGGCCGAGCAGGCCATCAACGGTGAGCGCACCCGTATCGCCCGCGAGATGCACGACATCGTCGCCCACCGGGTCAGCCTCATGGTGCTGCACGCCGGCGGGCTGGAGGTGTCGACAGCGGAGTCCACGACCGCCGATACCGCCGGGCTCATCCGCACCACCGGCCGCGAAGCGCTCGCCGAGCTGCGGGAGATCCTGGGGGTCCTGCGCAGCAGCGACGACGCCGCCCCCACCGCGCCCCAGCCGGTCCTGGCCGACCTGGCGCGGCTCATCGGGCAGTGGCGGACGGCCGGCATGCCGGTGGAGTGGGTGACGACCGGGACCCCGCGCGCGCTGCCGCCCCGGCTGGAGCGCACCGCCTACCGGATGGTGCAGGAGGCGCTGACCAACGCCGGAAAGCACGCGCCGGGCCGTCCGGTCACGGTGCAGCTGGGCTACGGCGAACGCGACCTGGAGATCGTGGTCGCCAATGAGCCGCTTCCCGACATCGGGCCCGCCGTCGAGCCGCCGCCGACGAGCGGCTACGGGCTGGCCGGGCTGCGCGAGCGGATCGCCCTGGCCGGCGGAACGCTGTCGGCGGGTCCCTTCCCCGACGGCGGGTGGCGGGTCCGCGCCGTCGTTCCGATCGATGGGGCGGTCGACGAGGACGAGGACGGGTGAACGGCAGCGTGATCCGCCCGGTCGTGGCGGTCGACGAAAACCGGTGTGGTCGGGGCTGACGCCGGCTCCGTACGACCCGCGGGCGCATCGGCCGCGCGGACACTCTCCGGGACAGCGGAAAGGCGGGTACGCATAGCACCCGACGCCGCCCGGCCGTCCCCGACTCCCGACTTTCGTCGGGGGTCGCGACACCGGCGGCGATATCCCGGGCCGCCCCGCTCGCGGCCGCCACCTGCGGCGATGCGGCGGAATCGACTTTCGTCGACCGTGCGCAGCCGCTCCGGCCTGCGGTGATGCCGGTCCTGCCGGCGGCATAGACTCCGGCGCATGGGTGACGACGACCGCATGGCCGACGACACAGCGCCACGCCGCTCCTTCCGACCAGGGGCGTGGCCGCCCCGGATCGGACCGTGGCTGTGGGACCGGCGCCACCAGTGCGCCGATTGGGCCCTGGCCGTGGGCCTCTTCCCCATCTGGGCGGTCGCCGCGGCCGGTCTGCCCGACGGCCCGCTCGACACCCTCGCCAACAGGGTCGGAGACGTCGGCACCACGGTCGAGGCGACGCTCCTCTGGATGGCCATCATGTTCGGCTGCGCGACGGCGGTGTCGCTGGCGACGCTGTTCCGCCGCTCCCGGCCCGCCATCCTGCTCACCGTCGCCGCCGCGCTGGCCCTCGGCTTCGGCACCAGCCCCCCGATCGCGCTGGCGCTCTACTCCTACGCCTCCTGGTTCATCCACCGCCGCCTGTCGCTGGCCGTCTGGACCGCGGTCATGGTGCTCAGCGTGATCTGGATCTACGCCTACCCCGGGGACGAGGACGGGGGCGGTGCCGCGGGCCTCGTCTGGGCGACGGCCTTGGTGGGCTTCATGGTGATCGCGTTCCCCCTGACCGCCGGCCTGTGGGTGGGCACCCGCCGCCAGCTCGTCGACAACCTGCACGAGCGCGCCGAGCGGCTCGAACGCGAGCAGTACCTGCTGGCCGAGCAGGCCATCACCGGCGAGCGCACCCGCATCGCCCGCGAGATGCACGACATCGTCGCCCACCGGGTCAGCCTCATGGTGCTGCACGCCGGCGGGCTGGAGGTCTCCGCGCCCGACACCAAGACCGGCGAGGCCGCCGGGCTCATCCGCACCACCGGCCGCGAAGCGCTCGCCGAGCTGCGGGAGATCCTGGGGGTCCTGCGCAGCAGCGACGACGCCGAGCCGCCCACGGCGCCGCAGCCCGTACTGGCCGACCTGCCGCGGCTGGTGGGGCAGTGGCGGGCGGCCGGCATGCCGGTGGAGCTGCGCACGACCGGGACGCCGCGCGCGCTGCCGCCCCGGCTGGAGCGCACCGCCTACCGGATGGTGCAGGAGGCGCTGACCAACGCCGGCAAGCACGCGCCGGGCTGTCCGGTCACGGTGCGGCTCGGGTACGGCCGGCGCGACCTGGAGATCGTGGTCGCCAACGATCCGCTCCCGGACACGGCGCCGATCACCGAGCCGCCGCCCGCCAGCGGTTACGGGCTGGCCGGGCTGCGCGAGCGGATCGCCCTCGTCGGCGGCACGCTGTCGGCCGGGTCCTTCCCCGACGGCGGGTGGCAGGTCCGCGCTATGGTTCCGGTCGACGCGGAAGCCGATGAGGACGGGGGAGCGGCACAGTGATCCGCACGGTCGTGGTGGACGACGAACAGCTGGTGCGGTCGGGGCTGCGGATGATCCTCGACTCCGCCGACGACATCGAGGTGGTCGGCGAGGGCACCGACGGCACGGAGGCGGTCGACCTGGCGCGGCGCCTCGACCCCGACATCATGCTGCTGGACATCCGGATGCCCGGCGCCGACGGCCTGACCGCGGCGGCCGAGCTCGCCGCCCTTCCCGAACCGCCGAAGGTCGTCCTGCTGACAACCTTCGACCTCGACGAATACGTGCACCGGGCGCTGCGGGCGGGCGCGGTCGGGTTCCTGCTCAAGGACACCCCGCCACGCGACCTCATCGCCGCCCTGCGCACCGTCGCCGCGGGCAACGCGATGCTCGCGCCCACCATCACCAAGCGCATGCTGGAGCGGTTCGCCGCCCCCGCGCGCTCCGGAGCCGCGCAGGCGGCCCGCCGGCTGGACGTGCTCAGCGGGCGTGAGCGCGACGTCCTCACCGCCGTCGCCCGCGGGATGTCCAACGCCGAGGCGGGCCGCGCGCTGGGCATGCGCGAGGCCACGGTGAAGGCCCACGTCAGCCGGATCCTCGCCAAGCTCGGCCTGGCCAACAGGGTGCAGGCCGCCATCCTCGCCCACGACGCGGGCTGGGGCTAGCGCGTCCGGGCGAGCCCGGCGTCGATGAGTCCGGGGACCACGCCGCCGATCCGGTCGAAGTCCGCGCCGACCGTGCGGCCCTGGGCGAACCGGTAGTGGATGCCCTCGAGGATCACGGCGATCTTGAAGAACGCGAACCCGGCGTACCAGTCGAGGCCGGCCACATCGCGGCCGGAACCGCGCGCGTAGCGCTCGGCGATCTCGTCGGTCGCGGGGTAGCCCGCCGCCAGGTGGGCGTCGCTCACGCCCGCGCCGTCGGGGATCGCCGGGCTGCCGTAGGCCAGCAGCAGCCCGAGGTCGGTCAGCGGGTCGCCGAGCGTGGACATCTCCCAGTCGAGCACGGCGGTGACGCGGTCCCCGCCGTCGACCAGCAGGTTGTCGAGCCGGTAGTCGCCGTGGACGATCGCCGCGTGCGGGGACTCCGGGACCCGGGCCGCCAGCCGCCGGTGCAGCTCGTCGATCCCGGGCAGCTCGCGGCTGCGCGACGCGTCGAGCTGCTTGCCCCACCGCCGCAGCTGGCGGGCGGTGAACCCGTCGGGGCGGCCGAAGTCGGCGAGGCCGGCGCCGGCGGGATCGACCGCGTGCAGGGCCACCAGGGTGTCGACCATCGCCAGCGCGATGGCGCGGGTCCGTTCGGCGCCCAGGGCGTCCAGATGGCCGGCCCGGCGGAACGGCGTGCCCTCGACGAATTCCATGACGTAGAACGGCGCCCCGATGACATCGGGGTCCGGGCACGACAGCACCGTGCGGGGGACGGGGACGGCGGTCGGGGCCAGCGCGCTGATGACCCGGTGCTCGCGGCCCATGTCGTGCGCTGTCGGCAGCACGTGGCCCAGCGGCGGCCGGCGCACCACCCAGCGGCCGTGGCCGTCGGTGACCAGGTAGGTGAGGTTGGAGCGGCCGCCGGCGATCAGCTCGCCGCTCAGATCGGCGCGCACCAGGCCCGGGAGCGCGGAATCGAGGTGGGCGCGCAGCCGCTGGAGGTCCATGCCCGGCGGGTCCGACTCGGCCATGCAGCGAACATACCACCCGGTCGGTGGCTGTCAGCGGCGCGCGGGGTCCGGGCGCAGCGCGTCGAGGAGGAGCCGCGCGTAGTGGCCGCCGATCTCCTCCGGCGACAGCCGGCCGCCGGGGTGGTACCAGGCGCTCAGGTGGTGGACCGACCCGAAGTAGAAGTCGACGACGATGTCGGCCGGCACCCCCCCGGTGAAGACGCCCTCGTCCTGGCCCTCGGTGATCAGCGAGCGGAACAGTTCGTGGTAGCGGCGGCGCTCCGCGCGGACCTCGCGCTGCTTGGCCGCGCTGAGCTGGTGCATCGAGCGCAGGGCGATGGCGGCGTCGTCGAGGTTGGCGATCGTGGTGACCACGACGTCGGCCGCCGCCGCGTACACCCGGTCGGCCACCGGGCCGCCCCGTCCGGCGACCTCCTCCAAGCGGGTCATCTGCAACCGGAGCACCCGGGCGTAGATCTGCGCCAGCAGGTCGTCCTTGGAGTCGAAGTAGTGGTACATCGCCCCCTTGGTGACCCCGGCGGCGTGCACGATCTCCTGGACCGAGGTGCGGTCGAACCCCTTCTCGGCGAAGAGCCGCGTGGCGTGGGCCAGGAGCCGTCGCGGCACGGAGTCCTCGGCGGAGCCGACGGCGGGCGGGCCCGGCGGCGGTGCCGCGTCGCCCCCGCGGGTTCGGAGAACGGCCATGACGACACAATAGACCGCACGGGCCCGGCGACCGCGGTGACACCCGTCACCGGTCGCCCGGCGGGGTGTAGTCCAGCAGGGGCCCGGCGGGCACGATGCGCTTGGGGTTCAGTGCGCCCTGGGTGATGTGGTAATGGCGCTTGATGTGTCCGAAATCGGTCGTGTCGCGGAAGGCGGGCCGGGCGTAGAGGTCGCGGGTGTAGGCCCACAGGGCGGGGTAGTCCACCAGGCGGCGCACGTTGGCCTTGAAATGGGTGGCATAGACCGGGTCGAACCGGATGAGCGTCACCCACAGCCGCACGTCGGCCTCGGTGATCTCGTCGCCGAGCAGGTAGCGGCGTGCCGACAGCCGCTCCTCCAGGTCGTCCAGCGCCGCGAACAGCCGCCCGACCGCTTCGTCGTAGGCCTCCTGCGAGGGCGCGAAGCCGCATCGGTAGACGCCGTTGTTGACCTCGGCGTAGACGCGCTCGTTGATCGCGTCGATCTCGGGGCGCAGCGCCTCGGGGTAGAGGTCGGTGTCCTCGCGGGCGAGGCCGCCGAACGCGGAGTTCAGGTCGAGGGTGATGTCCGGGAAGTGGTTGCTCACGATGCGCCCGGTGCGCCGGTCCCACAGGACGGGCGTCGACACGTGGCCGTCGAAGCCCGGCTCGGTGGCCTCGTAGGCCTCCCGGAGCAGGGTGAAGTGCCCCACGGTGTCGGGGCCGTGCCCGGGGCCGTCGCGGAACGCCCAGCCGCGGCCGTCCCGCAGCGGGTCGACGATCCCCACCGAGACCACGTCCTCCAGCCCTTTGAGCCTGCGCACGATGAGGCTGCGCTGCGCCCACGGGCAGGCGTAGGACGCGTAGATGTGATAGCGCCCGGCCTCGGCCGGGAACTCCGCGGAGCCCAGCCGGCCGCGGAACGGGTAGCGCGGGCGCTCGAACGCCGGCCCCTTGGGTGTGGTCATCGACGAGCCGTAGTCGCCGTACGTCGCGAAGTCGATCGGAGTGGCGGTCGTGGGTTCCTGCACGGTGGCCTCCCTGCGCGTTCGCCCCGGATTCCGGTACCGGCCGGTAGCTGGATACGCTGCTCTCCATCCCATCCGTTGTCGTTCATGCCCATCATCGCGCTCAACAGCGCATTCGGAGGTGCCCTAGATATGTCACGATCGGCACTGGTCACCGGCGGCAGCCGGGGGATCGGCCTGGCCATCGCCCGCGAACTCGCCGCGAGCGGGGACGACGTCGCCGTGACGTACCGGTCCGGCGAGCCGCCGGAGGGGCTGCTCGGCGTCGGCTGCGACATCACCGACACCGCCCAGGTCGACGCCGCGTTCAAGCGCGTCGAGGAGGAGCAGGGCGCGGTCGACGTCCTGGTCGCCAACGCCGGCATCACCAAGGACCAGCTCCTGGTCCTGATGAACGAGGACGACTTCTCCGCGGTCCTCGACACCAACCTCACCGGCACGTTCCGCGTGGTCAAGCGCGCGGTCCGCGGCATGATGCGCAAGCGCCAGGGCGGCCGGATCATCCTCATCTCCTCGGTGGTCGGCCTCATGGGGTCGGGCGGGCAGGTCAACTACGCCGCGTCGAAGGCCGGCCTGGTCGGGTTCGGCCGCTCGCTGGCGCGCGAGCTGGGCTCCCGCGGCATCACCGTGAACATCGTCGCGCCCGGCTTCATCGAGACCGACATGACCGCGGCCCTGTCCGAGGACCGGCAGGCCGAGATCAAGAAGAACGTCCCCTTGGGCCGCTACGGCACCACCGAGGAGATCGCCAAGACCGTGCGCTTCCTCGCGAGCGCGGACGCCGCCTACATCACCGGCGCCGTGATCCCGGTCGACGGCGGCCTCGGCATGGGGCACTGAGCCACCCCCACCAGCGGTACCAGGACCGGGTCCCCGCATCCGCCGCCCGGAGAACAAGCAGAACAGGACAGAAGACCTCATGGGAATTCTTGAAGGCAAGCGCATCCTCGTGACCGGGGTGATCACCGACAGTTCGATCGCCTTCCACGTGGCCCGGCTCTGCCAGGAGCAGGGGGCCACGGTGGTCCTCACCGGCTACGGCCGGCTGAGCCTGGTCGAGCGCATCGCCAAGAGGCTCCCCGACGCCCCTCCCGTGCTGGAGCTGGACGCCACCGACGACGAGCACCTGCGGACCTTGCCCGACCGCATCCGCGAGCACGTGGACGGCCTCGACGGCGTCGTGCACGCGATCGCCTTCACCCCGCAGGACGCGCTCGGCGGCAACTTCCTCAACACCGAGTGGAAGGACGTGGCCACGGCGATGCACACGTCCACCTACTCCCTCAAGGCGATCAGCACCGCGGTGCTGCCGCTGATGAAGGACGGCGGGTCCATCGTGGCGATGGACTTCGACAACAGCGTCTCCTACCCGGTCTACGACTGGATGGGCGTCGCCAAGTCCGCCCTGACCTCCACCGCGCGCTACCTGGCCCGCTACCTCGGCGACCAGAAGATCCGGGTGAACCTCGTCTCCGCCGGCCCGCTGCGCACCATGGCCGCGCGCAGCATCCCCGGGTTCGACGAGCTGGCCGAGGCGTGGCCGCAGCGCGCCCCGCTGGGCTGGGACACCTCCGACCCGGAGCCCTCCGCGCGCGCCGTGGTCGCGCTGCTCTCGGACTGGTTCCCCGCCACGACCGGCGAGATCGTGCACGTCGACGGCGGATTCCACTCCACCGGCGCGTAGACTGCCCCCGTCGTCCGCACGGCCGCACGGGCGCCTCCCGTTCTCGGGGGGCGCCCTGGTCGTGTCGGGAACCGTTCGGCGGAAGGGGACAGCGCGTTGGATCTGGGACTCGAAGGCGCGAAGGTCGTGATCACGGGGGCGAGCCGGGGGATCGGCCGCGCCATCGCGCAGGTCTTCGCCGAGGAGGGCGCCGACCTCGCGCTGTGCGCCCGTTCGCCCGAGCCGCTGGAGCGCGCGGCCGCCGAGCTGCGCACGACCCTGCTCGCGGCGCGCGGGGCCGGTACGGCCGCCCGGATCCCCGACGCCGATCCCGACGCGGAGGCGCGCGGCGGCCCCGTGGTCGCGGCCCGGCCCCTGGACGTCGCCGACCCGGAGGAGCTGGAGGCGTTCGTCGCGTTCGCCGCCGAGGAGATGGGCGGTATCGACGTACTCGTCTCCAATGTCTCCGGGGGCAGCTCGGCCACCCCCGACATGTGGGAGCGCGGCGTGCGCACCGACCTCATGCCGTTCGTCCACCTGGCCGAGTTCGCCGAGCCGCACCTGGCCGCATCTGAGCGCGGCGGGTCGATCGTGCTCATCTCCTCCACGTCGGCCGTGCACACCACCGCCCCGTCCGGCCCGATCGCCTACGCCGCGATGAAGGCGGCGCTGAACCACCACGCCGCCGCGCTGGCCCGCACTCTGCCGCCCAAGGGCATCCGGGTGAACACGGTCTCACCGGGCCCGACGGAGTTCGAGGGCGGCGGCTGGGCGCGCCGCCGCACCGAGCAGCCCGACTTCTACGAGGGCATCCGCTCCCGCATCCCCCTGGGCCGGCTGGCCCGCCCGGAGGAGGTGGCGCGCGCCGCCGCCTTCCTCGCCAGCCCGTTGTCCGCCGCCATCACCGGAGCCGACATCCGCGTCGACGGCGGTTTCGTGGACCGGGTCTGACGCGGCCCCCGGCGCGGCCGCCCTCCGGCGGAAGGGCGGCGTTCACCGGATGTCGTAGGTGACCTGCACCATGCCGTTGCCGAACCGGCGCTCCCGCCTGAGCGAGAGGGAGGCCCGGAACCCGTCGGGCAGGACCGGTGTGCCCGCGCCCACGATGACCGGGCACAGCAGCAGCTCGACCGCGTCGACGAGCCCGAGCCGCAGCGCGCTGTGGGCCAGAGTGGGGCCCTCGATCGTCAGGTCCCCGGTCGCCTCGGCCCGCGCCCGCTCGACCGCCTCGGGCGTCAGTTCCCGCTCCAGGCGGGTGCGCTCGGTCCACACCTCCGGCAGGCTCGCGGAGAACACGACCTTCCGCGCGGCCTGCCACGTCGCCGCCCAGGTGGCGGACTCGGGCGACTGGGCGGCGGTCGCGGGATCGGTCTCCCAGCCCGCCATCGCCTCGTACATCCGCCGCCCGTAGAGGTAGGTGTCCACCTCCCGGGCGTCGGCGGTGAGCGCCGCGATGACCTCTTCGCTGGGAAACGCCCAGGAGAAGTCGCCTTGGGCGTCGGTGTTGTAGCCGTCGAGCGACGACGCGACCGAGTAGATGACGCGGTGCACGGGATCGTCCTTCCTGCTGGATCGGCCGAGTGGGGCGGAACGGTGGCCGGGAGGCGCCGGCCGCGCCTAGCTGTCGCGCGCGCCCGGTCGGGAAACGGGACGGTACCGCACGTTGACGACAGCCGCGGGGTCGCCCGCGCCGACCCTGCCGAGGCGGACCGGTCCGCCGCCGGGGTTGTCGTAGAGCCGGATGCCCTCGCCGAGCAGCACCGGCGCGATGTGCAGGTCGATCTCGTCGATGAGTCCCAGTTCCAGGAGCCGGCGGCCGATGCTCGGGGAGAAGACCTCGAGGTTCTTCCCGCCGGCCGCCTCCAGCCCGATGCGTACCGCCTCGGCCGGGTCGCAGTCCAGGAAGGTGACCCCCTCGACCGGTGTCGCGTCCTCGGGGTGGTGGGTGAGCACGAAGAGCGGCCCGCTCCAGGCGCCGCCGTAGATGGCGCCGGGATCGGGGGAGTGGTCCCAGCCCTTGCGGCCCCCCAGCACGGCGCCCGTGGTCGAGGCGTACTCCTCGACCAGCCCCGGACGGAAGGAGGCGCCGGCCGTCCAGTCCATCCCGTGCTCCGGCCCCGCCACGAATCCGTCCAGGGACATCGTGAAGTGCCAGAGCACCTTGCCGCCCGCGGTCTGCCGCTCGGTGTCGCCCATGCGCCGCCTCCTCAGGACCGATTGCGTTTTGCAACCGGTAGGGGGGACGCTAGACCACACCGGTGGTAGATTGCAACCGGATCGGAGGTGCGCTTGGTGGAGTCGGCGCGTTCGGGGTGCCCGATCAACGCGGCGGTCGAGGCGTTCGGCGACGGCTGGAGCCTGCTCGTGCTGCGGGACGTGATGTTCGGGAACCGGCGCTATTTCCGGGAACTGCTCGCCGGCTCGGAAGAGGGGATCGCCTCCAACATCCTGGCCGACCGGCTGAAGCGGCTGGTCGGCGCCGGCCTGCTGACCCGCGAGGACGCGGGGCCGGGGCGGCGGGCCGCCTACAGCCTCACCGAGGCGTCGATCCGGCTGGTGCCCGTCTTCGCGCACCTGGGCGAGTGGGGGCTGCACCACCGCCCGACCACGAAGCGGCTGCGGGTGCGGGCGGAACTGCTCGCGGCCGGCGGGCCGAAGCTGTGGGAGGAGTTCATGGCCGAGCTGCGGACGATCCACCTCGGAGCACCGGCCCCGGAGGGCGACGGGCCGGGTGTCATGGAGCGCCTGGCGGCGGCCTACGCCGCCGCGCTCTGACGTGCCGGGAGGGCTCCGGCCGCTCCCCTCCACTCTCAACGTATAGCGCACCCCGGGGCTTGCGGCAAGACCCGGGTCATGCCGCACAATCGTCGACCGTGTGCAGAACCTACGATCGGGAGACGACGTGAAACCCCAGGCCACCAGCGCCTTCGACCTGCCCGGCCACCTCTCTCCCAAGGCCGACCCGAAGCTCATCGCCGACGACGAGCGGCACTTCGCGGCCATCGCGGACAGCCTCCAGCGGTCCATCGCCGACCTCTCCGACCGCCTCGAAGCCGAGCGCGGGGCGCCCGGCGGCAAGGGCAGGGCGGCGCTGGACCGGGACCTGGAGGTCCACCGGCTGGCCGCCCGCCTGCGCGCCCTGCGGCGCTTCGGGCTGGACCTGTGCCTGGGGCGCATCGTCGGCGCGGACGACGGCGAGCCCGTGTACATCGGACGGCTCGGCCTCGCCGACAGTGAGGGCCGCCGCCTGCTGCTCGACTGGCGCTCACCCGCGGCCGAGCCGTTCTTCGCGGCGACCCACGCCGATCCCCTGGGCCTGGCCAGCCGCCGCAGGTACCGCTGGACCCGCGGCCGGATCGTCGACTACTGGGACGAGGTCTTCACGGCGGACGGATTCGAGGGCCACGCCGCGCTCGACGACCAGTTCGCCTTCATCGCCAGCCTCGGCGCCGACCGGTCGGCCCGGATGCGGGACGTCCTCGGCACCATCCAGGCCGACCAGAACGCCATCATCCGCGCGGGCTCCGGCGGAGCGCTCGTCGTCGACGGCGGCCCGGGCACGGGCAAGACCGTCGTCGCCCTGCACCGCACCGCCCACCTCCTCTACTCCGACCCCCGCCTGGGCCACCGGCGGGGCGGCGTGCTGTTCGTCGGTCCGCACCAGCCCTACCTGGCCTACGTCGCCGACGTCCTGCCCAGCCTCGGAGAGGAGGGCGTGCGGACCTGCACCCTGCGGGACCTGCTCCCGGAAGGGGCTGCGGCGGCGGCCGAGACCGACCCGGAGGTCGCCCGGCTGAAGTCGTCCGCGGACCTGGTCGAGGCGATCGAGCCGGCCGTCGCGTTCTACGAGCAGCCGCCGGCCCGGGGGATGACGGTCACGACGCCCTGGGCCGACGTCCGGCTGAGCGCCGACGACTGGGCCGAGGCGTTCGCGGCGGTGGAGGACGGGACCCCGCACAACGAAGCGCGCGACCGGATCCTGGAGGAGCTGGCCGCGATCCTCGCGGACAAGCACGCCGACGATGACGACGTCTCGGCCGACGCGCTCCGGATGTCCCTGCGGCGCGACACCGAGCTGATGACCGCCCTCCACCGCGCCTGGCCGCTGCTCGAACCGACCGACATCGTCGGCGACCTGTGGTCGGTACCCGCCTACCTGCGCAAGTGCGCCCCCTGGCTCGGCGTCGACGAGATCCGGGCGCTCCAGCGCGCGGACGCTCAGGCGTGGACGGTGTCGGACCTGCCGCTCCTGGACGCGGCGCGGCAGCGGCTCGGCGACCCGGCGGCGTCGCGGCGCAAACGCCGATACGACGCCTCCGTCGCCGCCGAGCGCGAGCGCATGGCCGCCGTCATCGGCGACCTGGTCGAGGCCGACGACGACGGCGAGGGTGCGGTGACGATGCTGCGCGGACGCGACCTCCAGGACAGCCTGATCGACGACGCCGCGCTGCCCGCCGCCGACCCGGACCTGCTCGCCGGCCCGTTCGCGCACATCGTCGTGGACGAGGCCCAGGAGCTGACCGACGCGGAGTGGCGGATGCTGCTGCTGCGCTGCCCGTCCCGGAGCTTCACCATCGTGGGCGACCGCGCCCAGGCCAGGCACGGGTTCACGGAGCCGTGGCGGGAACGGCTCGAACGGGTCGGGTTCGACCGGGTCGAACTGGCCTCCCTGAGCATCAACTACCGGACGCCGGAGGAGGTCATGGCGGAAGCCGAGCCGGTCATCCGGGCCGCGCTCCCGGACGCCAACGTGCCGGCCTCCATCCGCAGCGGCGGCGTCCCGGTCGTCCGCGGACCGGCCGCGGAGCTGGACGCGGTCCTCGGCACGTGGCTTGCCGAGAACCCGGAGGGGATCGCCTGCGTCATCGGCGATCCGACCTTCCGGGCGACGCCCCGCGTCCGCTCGCTCACCCCGGAGCTGGCGAAGGGGCTGGAGTTCGACCTGGTCGTCCTCGTCGACCCGGACGCGTTCGGCGAGGGAGTCGAAGGAGCGGTCGACCGCTACGTCGCGATGACCCGGGCGACTCGCCGACTGGTCATCCTCACGAGCTCCTGAGCTCCGGGGCGCGGCCGCGCGGTCAGGCCGTGGCGGGCGCGCGACCGGCGCGTCGAGCGGACGCGTCATCCCAGGTGAGCGTGAAGGTGACGCCGGTGCGGGGGTGGTGGAGCGGGCCCCAGGCGGCGGCCAGGTGGTCGATCAGGGTCATGCCGCGCCCGTGCTGGGCCAGGGGGGTGATGGGACGGATGAAGGGAACCGTCCCGCCGGCGGGACACCCTTCGTCCTCGACCTCGATGGTCACCGCCCGGGGCTCGATCATGAGAGTGACCCCGAACCTGCCGCCGCGCCCGCTGGCGGTATACCGGACGGCGTTCGTAGCGGCCTCGCTGACCAGCAGGACGGCCGAGGCGACCGTATCGTCGGGGATCCGGAAGTCGGAGTGGGCGCACAGGAGGTTGTCGACCCAGAACCGAGCCCGGCCGACCTGCTCGGCCCATCCCGGGAAGCGCTGGAAGTAGACCACGGCCATCACTTACCTCCGTGTGTGGTCGGCTTATCGGAGAGGATGGGATTCGGGGGAATGTGTCCGGATCGCCGGTGAACGAACCTTGTAAGGTCGTGCATGTCTTCAGCTCCTCAGTAGCTGGTGGCCGTGCCCCGGGCGATCTGCGGTCGTCGCGGGGCTGCGTGCGTTCAGGATTACGCAGAGAGATGTGCTAACTGAAGAGGTCGGGAGGGGTGCGAACACGTTTTCAGGGCGAGGGAAAATCCGGGAATTAGTTTTCTTGCATACGGCGATCTGACATGCTAATTGCATGGCAGATCAACCCCCGGTGCCCGCCCTCATCGCATACGGGCGCGAGGTCCGCAGGTTCCGAAACGACGCGGACCTGACATTGGCGACCCTTGCCGGCAGGGTTCGCAGTAATAAAACAGCTCTCTCCTTGCTCGAAAACGGAAAATTTGTGCCAAATGGCACGCTTCGCGAAGCGCTGGACGAGGTCATCGGGAACGGTCGCCTGGGGAAGCTGTGGAACGAGCTGACCGGTGAGCACCGTCCGGAATGGCGGAATGAGGTCGCCTCCGCAATCCGGAACGCCAACGCCGTCTACGACTACCAGGCACTCACCTTCCCCAGCTATCTACAGACGGAGGCTTACGCCACGACACTCGTGCGCGCCGCCACACCCGGGATACTCCCCGAGGCGCTTGATGAACGTGTCGCCGAGCGAGTGGAACGGTCGGAGCATATTCGGACGTCGCTGCGTCCCATGCTGTGGCTCGTGCTGGACGGGACCGTTCTTCGGCGCCGGTACGGCGGGGGCGAGATAACCCGTGAGCAACTCGTCTACGTGGCGGGACTGGCAGAGGCGGGCCGTCTCACGCTACAGGTGGTTCCCGAGGACTGCCCGGATCACCCGGGCAACTCGGGCACCTTCCGTGTTCTTTCCATGGGAGATGGGAGCGAACTCGCGTATGTGGAGAGCGCGGAGCGGGGGCAGATCCTCACGGGAGCCGCCGCCGTGGCGCGTCGCCGAGCCCTATTCGCGGCGCTACAGGCGGTCGCCTTGGGCGCCAGGGCCTCCGTGGATCTGTTGCGCGCTGAGATAGATAGGATCCGGCCATGAATGCTGGCTGGCACAAATCCACCTACAGCGGCGGCACGAACGATTGCGTCGAGGTCGCCGAAGGTGCGCGGACGCTCGTCCGCGACACGCAGAACCGCGATGGCGCGGTGTTGTCCTTCCCCGTCCCCGAGTGGCGGGCGCTGCTGGTCGACCTCGACCGCCTGTAGCGGTCCCGCGGTCATCCCCGCAGGGACCGCGCGAATCCGATCAGTCCCGCCGCCGTTCCGAGGACGGTGGCGGCCACCGCCCCGGCGGTTGCATCGGGGGGCCAGACGAACGACCCCCTCAACCCCATCTCCGACACCAGCAGGGCCGTGGCGGTGGCCGGAAGAATCGTCACAACGGCCCACGCGGCTCCGGCGGCCGTCCTCCGCCGCCGGGTCCGCGGCGCACGGGCGGCGGCCCTCCGCCGGCCGCGAAGCGCGATCGCGAGAGCCGTGAGGCCGCCCACGGCCCCGGCCGAGCAGACGGCCACCAAGGCCGGATACAGCGGTTCGGCCGCCGCCGGTTGCGGTCCACCCCCCGCCACCATCCGGGCCACGCCGAACGCGCCGAGGTCGCGCAGGCTGCCGCCGAGGTATCCGTAAGCGACTCCGGCCGGGTCGTACCCTGACGCCGTGGCCGCCGGGAGGCCCCACAGCAACCGGTGTCCGGGAGGCGGCGCCTGCTCCGCACCCGTTGCGGTGTCGGTGATGGCGCCGTCCATGCCCGCCGGATCCAGCACCCGTCGCTCAGAAGATGGTGGATGACGATCCCACCGGCGAGGGCTATTTCACGGACGAGACCTACTATCTCGAACAGGATGAAGAAGTCGTTTTCGAGATGCACGCGAACCGGTCCGGTGGATACTGCGATTTCCGTATCGAGGTGGATGTGCTGGCGGGCGGGAGCCGACGCTCGACGGAGATCATCGACAACGAAGGCGAACCCTTCTGGGTGAGCGGTCTGGCAACAGGGTGGGACGACTACGACGCTAGTTACATCGGCGGCGTGGCTTCCGGGGGAGACTGGCGCAGACCGGGGCCCGACGACTTCTTCCCGGGCGATTTCGCCGATTGACGTCCCGCCGCTCTACCCGTCATCGTCCCGATCCCGGGCCGAGGGGCAGCCGACGACGCGCACCATCTCCGCGGACCCTCGCTCGGACATCGGGCGGAGCGCCTACGGTGAGCGCATGGACCATGAACCGATGCGGCGGGTCGCCGAGTTCCGCGAGGTGTTCGACGTTGCGGCCGATCCCGAGCACCCCGAACTGGCGGAACACCGCCGGACGCTGCTGGCCGAAGAAGCGCGGGAAGCCGCGGAGGCCCTCACCGACCTCGCCAAGGCCCTGCGATCCGGCGACGACCCGCACGCCGCGTACAAGGCGGTGGCCAAGGAACTGGCCGATGTCCTCTACGTCACCTACGGCACCGCCGACGCGCTCGGGATCGACTTGCCGGCCGTCTTTGACGAGGTCCATCGGTCCAACATGAGCAAGCTCGACGCGGACGGCGGAGTCCTCCGCCGAGCCGACGGCAAGGTACTCAAGGGCGCCGGCTACCGACCGCCGACCCTCGACGGACTCGTCGAGTGGCCGCCGCCATCCGGTTCCTAGGACGACGCTCCACCTGGCGTGCGAGCGGTGGCCCCACGAGCTACGGCGAACGGGCTCGTGTGGGGAGCCCCGAGTGATCGCGGGGTGGAGGTTCGAGCGAGTAGCGGGGCTGGCGGTGGGGGAGGGCCGCGCTGACG
The DNA here is from genome assembly GCF_042653925.1 of Nocardiopsis mangrovi. NCBI lineage: Bacteria > Bacillati > Actinomycetota > Actinomycetes > Streptosporangiales > Nocardiopsidaceae > Nocardiopsis > Nocardiopsis mangrovi. The sequence goes on along the minus strand of NZ_JBHSFQ010000037.1, from coordinate 1,508 downwards.
GTGTGGGCCATGGTGGCTGCGGTTCAAGCGGGCAGCGACGGCGGTGAAGGGTAGGGCCGGGCGCGATCCCTGGGCCGTCACGGGGCGGGGTTCAGACGGGCGGCGACGGTCGGCGGTGGGGGCAGGTCCTCCGTCTGGTGCGGCAGGCATTGCGCCAGGGTTCAAGCGGGCGGCGACGGCCCCGGAGGGTGAGGCCGGGGGGATCCTCAGGTGGTCGCGGGGCGGGGCCAGAGTTCGGCGGTGCGCTGGGGACTGGGGGGCGTGGGCGGGTGCCGGGTGCCGGGTGGTGTGTGGTGGCGGTCCCGGCTGCCGGGGTCCTTCTGGTACCTGGGGCGCCGCCGGGTGGATGCTTTCGCCGGTCGCCGGTGGCCGGTGGCCGGTGGCCGGTGGCCGGTGGCCGGTGGCCGGTGGCCGGTGGGCGGTGGGCGTGTGCTGCGGGGTGGACGGGGGCGGGGCGACCCCCTCCCGCACGTGGGGCCACCCCGCCTGGGCGCGTTCGGTGCCCCTGTCCGTAGCCGGTGTCCGTCTCGGTGGCCGGTGTGGTCCCCCTGCCCGGGTCCCCCGGGCTCCTGCTCCGGGGGGTCATGGTCCGGGGTAGGGGTCGGGGACGGTGGTGTGGGTGCGGTGGTGGGGGGTCCGCCATATGAGGGTGCCGGGGGAGGGCTGGGACAGTTTCCAGCCGGGGTGTTGCTTGAGGCGGTGGTGGCGTCGGCACAGTGCGGCCATGTTGGCGGCACTGGTCGGGCCGCCGAGGTGGTGGGGTGTGGTGTGGTCGGCGTCGCACTCCACCGCGGGGCGGTTGCAGTGGGGGAAGCGGCAGGTGCGGTCGCGGGAGTCGATGTGGGACCGGAGCCGGGGCGGGGGCCGGTAGCGGGTGGTGCCCTCGGCCACCGGGGTTCCCTCGTCGTCGACCACCGTGTAGCACCACCGGGTGGCCTTGTCGGTGGCTTCCTTCGCGAGTTCGCGGGCGGCTTCGGCGAGGATGGGCCCGTGGCCGGGGATCTCGGCCAGCGCCCGGGACTCCCGGCCGCCCATCTCGGTGGGCAGGGCGGCCAGCGGGATGATGACGTGGAGCTTGCCGACCGGCGAGAACGGCACCGGGGTGGGGGTGGCCATCCCGGGGATGACCACCTGCCCGTGATCCTCCGCCCGCTCCCGGCCGTATCCCCCGCACTCGCCCTGCCCGTGTGCTCCGTCCCGGTCCCGGCCGTGGCCGCGTGAAAGGTCCCGCCCGTGGGCTGGTGCCGGGTGGCACCGGTGGGCCGGGGCCGGGGCGGCGGTGTCGGGGACGCCGTGTTCCGTGGCGTCGGCGGGGATCTCCAGCCCGGGGGTGACGGGCAGGCGCCCCAGCAGGAGGCCGACGGCGACGTCGGCGCGCAGTTGGTCGAGGGTGAGTTCCTTCTGGGCGGCGGTCGTGTTGGCCGCGCCGGGGGTGTCGGTGCGCAGGGCGCGGGCGATGGCGCCCAGGCGCTGGTGGATGGCCAGCGCGTCGACGGTGTCGATGTCGG